>JAAWSG010000027.1 GCA_022801435.1 Lawsonibacter sp. | reverse complement strand
CGTTGCCCCAGGCGATGATGGCGGCGATGTCCCCGCCGGCGGCGGGGATAGCGCCAATCACTGTGCCCTCCACCGCGGCAATGGCGGTGGGGAGGGCCAGCTCCTTGGCCTGCTGGGCGGTGGGGAGCACCCGGCCCAGGGCCAGGTTGACCTTCCGGGCCTCCATCTCCTTCTCCTGGTCCGCCTTTCGGTGGGTGTAGATCTGGTAAAGAACCTCGCCAATGCCGAACATACCGATCATCACCGGGATGAAGGAGATGCCGGCCAGCAGAGAGGTCTGCCCAAAGGTGAAGCGGCGCACGCTGAGGATGGGGTCCAGGCCCACGCAGGACAGCAGAATGCCCGCCGCCCCCAGAATCAGGCCCTTGAGCACGTTCCCCCCCGACACGGCCACCATCATGGACAGCCCGAACAGAGCCAGCATACAGTACTCCGGGGCGTTGAAGGAGATGGTGAACCGGGCGATGGGGGTGGAGAAGAGAATCAGACAGATGGTGGAGAAAAATCCGCCGATGAAGGAGTAGATGACGTTGATGCCCAGGGCCAGGCCCCCCTTGCCCTGGCGGTACAGGGAGTAGCCGTCAAAGGACTGGGTGATGGAGGCGGGGGTCCCGGGGGTGTTCACCAGGATGGCGGAGATGCCTCCGGCGAAGATGGCGGCGTTCCACAGGCCCATCAGCATGGCGAAGCCGTTGGCGGGCGCAAAGTTGAAGGTGATGGGGGTCATGATGGCGATGCCCATGGTGGCGGACAGGCCGGGCAGCGCGCCGATGGCGGTCCCGATGATGACGCCAACGGCCAGGAAAAAGATGACGGAGGGCTGCAGGCACAGCTGGATCGCGCCCATCCATACTTCAGCAGTCATTGATGTCTCATCTCCTTTACATATTGAACTGGACCTTGAATCCCACCACAAAGGCGGCGTACAGGAATACAGTAAACACCACGGTATAGATGATATTGTACTTGAGACTGCGGCCAAACAGGACGTTCAGATAGAAGCACAGCACGGGGACGCAGAGGATGAACTGCTTGGTGGTCTGCCACAGGACGAAGAACACCACCATGCCAGCCACAACCAGGCACATGGTTCTGAGATTCCGCTTCAGCTCCTCGTCCAGCTTGAAGTACTGCACGCTGCCCCTCTGGGTCAGGCCGCGGACCATCAGGGCAACGCCCAGGATGCCTACAACAAAGCCCAGAAGCACAGGAAAGAAACCCGCGCCGGGGACGCCGTCAGAGGATTGGGCCCGAAATTTCATCGTGTCTTCCGAGAGCGTGTAGAACGCCACGGCAAAACCGAACACAGCGGTCAGCAGTCCGGGGATGGTATCGCCTTTATGCATATTCGGGGGCCTCCTTTTCGTTCCGATATTAGGAAGGCCGCGCCCACACCTGCCTGAGCGCGGCCTTGAAAAAACGCTGGTTACGCGATGCCCAGGTTGGGAATCAGCTCGCTGTAGTAGGCCAGCTCCTCGGCGGCCTTGGCGTCCATGTCGGCGCCGTTGAGGTAGGCGTGCTCGAAGCCCCGCTCGGCCAGCAGGTCCTTCACGGCGTCGGAGTTGATGGCGGTCTCAGAGGCGGCTACCAGGACGTCAACAATCTCCTGGGGGGTGTCCTTGGGGACCGCGAAGCCGCCCCAGCCCTGGATGGTGATGTCGATGCCCATCTCCTGCGCGGTCTCCACATCGGGAACCACGGAGGAGCGGCCCTCGCCCAGGATGCCCAGCACCTTGAAGTCGCCGGAATCCACGTTGGTCTTCACCTCGGAGGGGCTGACGGTGACCGCCTGGATGTTGTTGCCCAGCAGGGCGGCCACGGCGGGAGCCGCGCCGTCAAAGGGGACGTGGGTGAACTGCACGCCGCACTTGTCCTCGATGGAGGCGGCGGCCACGTGCCAGATGGAGCCGGTGCCCGAGTTGCCTACCTGGACCTCGCCGGGGTGCTCCTTGGCGTAGTCGATGAACTCCTGGAGGGTGTTCCAGGGGGCGTCCGCCCGGACGGTGACGGCGGCGGGGATGGTCATGGCCCGGCCGATGAACTTGAAGTCGTCAGTGGACAGGTCGGTGAAGCCCAGGGCGCGGAGCATGGTGGACTCCACGGGCATATAGGCGATGGTGTAGCCGTCCGCGTTGGAGTTGCGCACCTGCTCCAGGCCGATGGCCCCCGAGGCCCCGGTGACGTTGGAGACCACGACGGTTCCGTTCAGGGCCTTCTCCAGCTCGGTGGCGTAGATGCGGGCGGTGGTGTCAGAGGCGCCGCCGGCGGAGTAGGGGACGATGAGGGAGATCTGCTTGCCGGCGGGGAAGTTCACGGAGCCTCCGCCGCTGCCGGAGCTGCTTTGATTGCCGCTGGGCTCCTTTCCGCCGCAGGCGGCCAGAGACAGGAGCATGGCGCCGGCCAGGACAATGCTGAGAAGTTTTTTCATATTCTATCCCTTTCTTTCAAAAAAATATTGACGGTGTGTGGCTGCCACACGAAGTCACAGCTTAAATATAGGGGGCGACGGTCTCCTTCAGCTGAGAAACCTGCTCCGGGGTGAGGTCCAGCAGAGGCTTTTTCATGTGCCCGCCGGGGACCCCCCGGAAGGTGAGGATGTTTTTGAAGATGGACATGTCCCCGCCGAACTGCATGATCTGCACCAGCTTGGTGGCGGCCACCTGGGCCTTCCGGGCGGCGGCCAGGTCCCCGTCCTGGAAGGCCTTGTATACCGCCACAAACGCCTCGGGGAAGGGGCCGGAGCAGCCCGACACCACCCCGTCACAGCCGCAGACCAGACAGGGCAGGAACAGGTCGTCCGCCCCGGGAACCACCGAGAACTCCCCGCCCCGGACCTGGAGGTACTCGTTCACCCGGCGCACGTCGGGCCAGCTGTACTTGACCCCCACCACGTTCTTGCAGGCGGCGGCAATCTCCTCCATGGTCTGGGCGGTGATGTCGTTCTTGGCCAGCTGGGGGATGACGTAGACGTAGACAGAGAAGTCCTGGGGCAGAGCGGCGCACACCCGCTTATAGTACTCCACCATGGCCCGGGGGCTGATGCCGAAGTAGCTGGGGGTGACTACACCCACTCCGTCCGCGCCGATCTTATGGGCGTGCTGGGCCAGGCGGATGGTCTCCTCCTCGGTCATGGCGCCGCAGTGGATGAATACCGTCACCCGCCCCGCGGCCTTCTTTACCACCGTCTCGGCCACCAGCTCCCGGTCCCCGGCGGACATCAGGTACATCTCTCCCGTGGTCCCGCAGGGGTACAGGCACTGCACGCCCTTCTGGATGAGGAATTCGGTCTGCGCCTCCAGGGCCGCCGTGTCCACCTTGCCGTCCTGGGTGAAGGGGGTGGTCATGGCGGTGATGACGCCAAACAGTTTTTTCATCAAATTACCTCCTGATCTTTTGTGATTGTTCAGTATTACTGAATGCTCGTTCCGCAATTTTGGTTCTCAAGCGGATTTTAGCACATCCCATACGGCTTGTCAACCTGGATTTTGTAATATTTATACCGACTGAACGAAAGTTTCTATTTGGTCATTGACATCTTCAACAAAGAACGATAGGATATATAAAGCGGGGGAACGTCCCATCCCGGTTCGGGCGGTCCTCAATCAGACAATTGAGGGTGAAGCTTATGCGCCAGAGCGGCGAATGTGTAAACCAGACCGGCGGGGAGCTGAGCGGCGCGGGCCGGGTCTCCTCCACGGCGAAGGCCCTGCGGATTCTGGACTGCTTTTCTCCCAGACAGCCCGACCTGAGCCTGGCCCAGATCAGCCGGATGCTGGAGATGCCCAAAAGTACCCTGCTCAATCAGCTGCGCACCCTGGAGGAGGCGGGTTTTCTTGCCCGCTCCCAGAGCAGCCAGACCTACCGCCTGGGCTATAAGATCATGAATCTGAGCTACTGCGCCCGGGCCTCCCTGCCGGTGGTGCAGTACGCGATCCCGGTGATGGAGGACCTGCAGATGGCTACGGGGGAGATTATCTACCTCACCTCCCACATCAACGGTTTGGTCTTTTATCTGGAGAGCGTCTTCCCCAGCCGGAGGTCCATCTCCTACTCCATCTCGGGCAAGATGCTGCCCATGCACTGCACCGGCTGCGGGAAGGCCATGCTCAGCCAGATGCCTACCGAACAGGTGGAGGCTATCCTGGACCGCCACGGCCTGCCCGCCGTCACCCACAACACCATCACCGACCGGGACCAGATGATGGAGGTCCTGGCCGCCTCCCGCAGGCAGGGGTACGCCCTGGACAACGAGGAGGAGACGGTGGGGGTGCGCTGCGTGGCAATGGCGATCCGGACGGGCCGGGGGGACGTGGCGGGGGCGCTGAGCATCTCAGGCTCCACGGTGTCCATCGGACCGGAGCACCGGGAGCGGTACGCCGCGCTGCTGGGGCGGGCGTGCAACGCGCTGTCCCCCTACGCCCACCTGTTCCCCGCTATTCAGAACGGCGGCCTGGCATAGGGTGGCCGGTGCAGGAGGTTTTTATGAGAAAAGGGTTCATCGAGGGGTGTGTGGACTCCTTCCTCTCCAGCTGGGCGGCCTGCCGCGGGGGCGCGGACCGGCTGGAGCTGTGCGCCAACCTGTCCATCGGAGGAACGACCCCCTCCCCCAGCCTGTTCCGCCAGGTGCGGCGGGAGTGTCCGGAGGTGAAAATACACGTGCTCATCCGCCCCAGGTTCGGGGATTTCCTCTACTCCCCCTGGGAGCTGGAGGAGATGGAGGAGGACATTTGCCGCTTCCGGGAGCTGGGGGCGGACGGGGTGGTCATTGGCGCGCTGACCCCGGAGGGGGAGGTGGACCGGGCGGCTATGGCCCGGCTGATGGCACGGGGCGGCGGGCTGTCCGTCACCCTCCACCGGGCCTTCGACATGACCCGGGACCCGGCGGCCGCCCTGGAGACGGCGGTGGAGCTGGGCTGCAGCAGCATCCTCACCTCCGGCCAGGCGGCCAGCGCGGCGGCGGGCGCGGAGGTGCTGGGCGCGCTGGTCCGGCAGGCGAAGGGGCGGATCGAAATCATGGCGGGCAGCGGGGTCAAAAAGGAAACTATTCGGGACATCTACCGGCGCTCCGGGGTGCTGGCCTACCACACCAGCGCCCGGCGGGGACCAGTGGACAGCGGCATGATCTACCGGAGAGCGGGGGTGTCCATGGGTCTGCCCTCCCTGTCCGAGTACGAGCTGTGGCGGACCGATGAGGCGGAATTCTGCGCCTGCGCGGAGATGGTTCACAGTCTGCCGGCGGGCTGAGACAGCTTCTGCGGAGCGGTGAGAGAGGAGGGAGCTTGCGGTGCGGATTCTGGCGGCCTTTGCCTTCTCCTTTTCCGCCGCGGTTTTTATGGGGGTCTATCTCCCCTGGGACCGCCTGCTCCTTCCCCTGGGGGCTGGGCTGGCCCTGGCCGGGGGGCTGGGCTGGCTGCTGCTCCGGCGGCGGGGGAGACTTCTTCGGCTTCGGACAGCGCTGGTCCTGTCCGGCCTGGCGGCGGGGCTGGTGTGGACGGCGGCCTATACGGCGGTCTTCTTTGCGCCCGCCCGGGTTCTGGACGGCCGGACGGTACACCTGTCCGGGGAGGTGTCCGGCTGGCCCCGGGCGGATGAGGACGGAGGGTTTTCTATCCCCGTCCGGGTGGAGGCCGGCTCCGGGGTCCGGCTGACGGCGGTGCTCTATCTGGACGGACAGGGGGCGGACCTGCGCCCCGGAGACCACATCCGGACGGTGGCCCGGTGCGCCCTGGGCAGCCGCACCTTCTCCGGGGAGGAGATCACCTACTACACCGCCAAGGGCATCTTCCTCCGGGCCAAGGGGTACGGCGAGCTGCATGTCCAGCGGCCCCCCGCCGTCTCCCCCGTCCACTGGCCCGCCCTCCTCTCCCAGGCGCTGAAGGAGGGGATCGACGCCGCCTTCCCCGCAAAAATCTCCCCGCTGGTCCGGGCCCTGGTGACGGGGAACCGGGACAGCCTCACCGACCGCTTTACCACCTCCCTCCAGCGCGCCGGACTGGCCCACACGGTGGCGGTGTCCGGGATGCACCTGGCCTGCCTGTCCCAGATGCTCACCCGCCTGCTGGGCCGGGGGCGGCGGAGCACCGCCCTGGCCGCCATCCTGTGGGCGGCGCTCTTCTGCGCGGTGGCCGGGTACACCCCCTCGGTCCTCCGGGCGGCGGTGATGGTGGTCATGCTCCAGGCCGCCCCCCTGCTGGGGAGAGAGCGGGACGGGGCCACCTCCCTGGCGCTGGCGCTGATGCTGCTGCTGGCCTGGAACCCCTTCTCCGCCGCCCACGTGGGGCTCCAGCTCTCCTTCGCGGCGGTGGCGGGGATTCTGCTGGTCTCAGATCCCGTCCAGGACCGGCTGCTGGCCCTGTGCCGCCTGGATACCCCGCCCGCGAACGAGCTGGCCCGTCAGCTGCGCAAAATCCCCTGCTTTATCCTCTCTGCCCTGTCCGCCGCTTTGGGGGCCTCCCTGTTCACTGTCCCTCTGGCGGCGCTGCACTTCCGTACCCTCTCCCTCATCTCCCCCCTGGCCAACCTCGCCACCCTGTGGGCCATCGGACTGGTCTTCCTGGGGGGCACGGCGGCGGGAGCGGCGGGATGCCTGCTGCCCGCCCTGGGGAGGGCGCTGGCCCTGCCCGTCCTGCCCCTGGCGGTCTATCTGGAGCGGGCGGTGGACCTGCTGGCCCGTCCCGCCTGGGCCGCCCTGCCCCTGCGCTCGGCGTACTATCTGGCCTGGCTGGTCTTTGTCTACGGGCTGCTCCTGGCCGGGGCGGCAACGGCGGGCAGAAAACGGCTGATCCTCCCCGTCTGCGCCGGTGTGTGTACCCTGGCGCTGGTTGTGACCCTCACGGCGATGGACTTCCGCCGGGGTGCAGTCACCGCCGCCGTCCTGGACGTGGGACAGGGCCAGTGCGTGCTGCTGCGGACGGGAAACTTTTTTGCCCTGGTGGACTGCGGCGGGGACAGCACGGAGGACCCGGGGGATATCGCGGCGGACTGCCTCCAGATGGCGGGGCGGAACCAGCTGGAGCTGCTGGTGGTCTCCCACTTCCACGCCGACCACGCCAGCGGAGTCCCCCAGCTGCTCCGGCGGGTGCGGGTGTCCGCGGTGGCCCTGCCCGATGTGGAGGAGGAGAGTCCCCTGCGGCAGGAGATCCTTGCGGAGGCCCTGCGGCAGGGGACCCGGGTGCTCCTCATCCGGGAGGACACGGTGCTGGAGCTGTCCGGAGAGAGGTCCGTGACCCTCCTCGCGCCCCTGGGCCGGGGGACGGGGAGCAATGAGCTGGGGCTGACCGTGCTGGTCCGGTCGGGGGAGCGGGGGGTCCTGCTCACCGGGGACATGGACGGGGAGACCGAAAAGCTGCTCCTGGCCCATGCCCCGCTGGACGGCGTGGACCTGCTGGTGGCGGGGCATCACGGCTCCCGGGGCTCCACCACCCAGCCGCTGCTGGAGGCGGTACAGCCCCGGCTGGCGGTCATCTCGGCGGGAAAATACAACCGCTACGGCCACCCCGCCCGGGAAACCCTGGAGCGGCTGGCAGAGGCGGGCGCGGAGATTTACCGCACCGACCTCCAGGGGCATGTGATGGTGCGGCTGAATCAGACATCATAAAAGAAGGAGGCCCTTATGGCATATAAGACAAAGCCGGACACGGCGGGGCTGGCACAGCTGAAAAAGGACCTGGCCCAGGGAAAGCCGGGGCGGCTCTACGTGTTCCACGGGGAGGAGACCTATCTGCGGGACCACTACCTGGGAAAGCTGCGGGAGGTCCTGCTGTCCGGGGGGATGGGGGAGTTCAACCTCCACCGCCTGCGCCCGGCGGACGTGAACCCCCGCGCCCTGGAGGAGGCGGTGGACTGCCTGCCTATGATGGCGGAGCGGACGATGGTGCTGGTCACCGACTTCGACCTGTTCAAGGCGGGGGAGCGGGACCGGGAGGAGTACATCCGGACCCTTTCCCAGCTGCCCGAGTACTGCTGTCTGGTCTTCGTGTACGATCTGCTGGAGTACAAGCCCGACGCCCGGACCAAGCTGGCCGCCGCACTGAAGGCGAACGGCACGGCGGTGAACTTTCAGCGGCAGGAGCAGGGGGACCTGGTGGACTGGGTGCGACGGCGGTTCAAGGCGCTGGGGAAGGAGATTGACCCCCGACTGGCCCTGGAGCTTATCTCGCTGTGCGGGGACCTGATGACCACCCTCATTGGGGAAATCGAGAAGGTGGGGGCCTACGCCAGAGGACCAAAAATTACCCGGGCGGATATCGATGCGGTGGCTGCCCCCCAGCTGGACGCGGTGGTCTTTGAGATGACCGACGCCATCGGGGCGGGGAGCTTTGACCAGGCGGCGTCAGTGCTGGGGGAGCTGTTCCAGATGCAGGAGCCCCCGCAAAAGATCCTGTGGTCCCTGGGCCGGCAGATGCGGCAGATCTACTCCGCCCGGCTGGCCCTGGAGGGGGGAAAGGGGAGCCGGGAGGTGTCCGCCCTGTGGGGAATCAAGCCCTACCCGGCGGATAAGCTGATGCGCAGCGCCCGGCGGTTTACCCTGGGCTGGTGCCGGCAGGCGGTGGTCCGGTGCGCCCAGACCGACCTGGATATGAAATCCACCGGGCGGGACGGCCAGGAGCTGCTGACAACCCTGCTTTTGGAGCTGGCCGCCCTGTCCTCCAACACCGGGGCCCGCCGCTGACATCCTGCGCGGACGAATAAAAAAACCCCTGTGCGGTTCCGGGAACCGCACAGGGGGCTGTATTTGGAACGAAAAAACACCCCGTGCCGCGGCACAAGGTGCTTTTCATTCGCCATATCTGAATTACACAGCGCGGGTGACCTTACCGGAACGGAGGCATCTGGTGCAGACGTACACGTGGGTGGGGGTGCCGTTCACAATCGCCTTCACCCGCTTCACGTTGGGCTTCCAGGTGCGGTTGGAGCGGCGGTGAGAGTGGGACACCTTGATGCCAAAGGTCACGCCCTTGTCGCAGAATTCGCATTTGGCCATGTTGCTTACCTCCTCGCTATGTGAATCTATGAGCGCACGATGAAACTTGAGTCAAAAAAGCTTCGACAGTTATCATAGCAGAAATTTGTCCGAAATGCAAGCACTTTTTTCAAATTGGCGGCACGTTTTTAGTTGGGAGCCGGGACGGGCCGGAGGAGGGGGCTGACAGGGCGGGGAAAGCTGTGACATTGGCGATTGACAGGGGGGGCCGCATTGTTTATACTAAAGATAAGCTGCGGGCCGGAGGGCCTGCGAAAGAAGGAGGAACAGGGGTGAACTATCGGGCGGAGCTGGTGGGGGCCTTTGGCTGTCCCATTGAGGAGAACCCCACCGGCGTAATGGAGGAGGCGGCCTTCGCCGCGGCTGGTCTGAACTACCGGTATCTGACCATCCGGGTGGAGAAGGGCTGTCTCCAGGCGGCCATGGACGGGCTGCGGGCCATGAATATGCGGGGGATCAACCTGACCATCCCCCACAAGGTGGAGGTGCTGCGCTATCTGGACGGGCTGTCCCCCGCGGCCCAGGTGATCGGCGCGGTGAACACGGTGGTCAATGACGGGGGCCGGCTTTGGGGGGAGAACACCGACGGAAAGGGATTTCTCAAATCCCTGGAGGATACGGGGGTGTCCGTGGCGGGCAGAAGGGTCACCCTTCTGGGCGCGGGCGGAGCGGCCCGGGCCATCGGGGTGGAGTGCGCCCTGGCGGGCGCGGAGCAGGTCACCATCATCAACGGGAACCCCGCCCGGGGGGAGGAGCTGGCGGACCTGCTGGCCCAGCGGACTCCAGCCCGGTCGGCGTACCTCCCCTGGCAGGGGGCAATCAAGATCCCGGAGGGGACGGACATCCTGGTCAATGCCACCAGCGTGGGGCTGTACCCCAACGTCACCCAGCGGCCCGACATAGACTACAGCACCGTCCGGGAGGGGATGACCGTCTCCGATGTCGTCTTCAACGACCCCCGCACCCGCTTCCTGGCGGAGGCGGAGAGACGGGGGGCGAAGACGGTCAACGGCTTGGGGATGCTGGTCAATCAGGGGGCGCTGAATTTTACTCTGTGGACCGGCGTGGAGGCCCCGGTGGACGTGATGACCGGCGCACTCCGGCGGGAATTTGGCCTGTAAGGGCTGAGAGGAGCGGAAGATATGGCGGAATTGTCTAAAACTGTCAAGCTGAGAGAAATTATTCAGGAATTCAATCTGGAGATCATACAGAAGGGCTCAAGCTATGAGAACGTCCCCCTGCGGGCGCTGGATGTCAACCGGCCCGGCCTGCCGCTCACCGGCTTCTTTGAGCACTTCGACACCGACCGGCTGCTGCTCATCGGCCTGACCGAGCAAGCCTATCTGGGCGGGCTGTCCTCTGAGCAGCGGCGGGAACGGTTTGACCGGCTGCTGTCCTACCCCGTGCCGGCCCTGATCCTCACCCGGGGGATGGAGCCCTATCCGGAGTGCATCGAAATGGCAAAAAAACATGACCGGACCGTCCTGCGCAGTACCCAGCAGACCTCGGTGTTCCTCAGCGCCCTCATCGGAAGCCTGTATAACCGGCTGGCCCCTCAAATCACCCGCTCCGGGGTTATGCTGGAGGTCCACGGCGAGGGGGTGCTCATCCAGGGGGAGTCCGGCGTGGGCAAGAGCGAGGTGGCAATCGAGCTGCTCAAACGGGGACACCGGCTGGTGGCGGACGACGCGGTGGAGATCAAGGAGACCAGCCACCATACCCTGGTGGCCAGCGCCCCCGAGCTGATTCGGGGGTATATGGAGCTGCGGGGCATCGGGGTCATCGACATCAGCCGGCTGCTGGGCATGGGGGCCATCAAGCTGTCTCAGGAGATCGACCTGGTCATCAACCTGGAGCCCTGGGACGACAAGGCGGTGTACGACCGCTTCGGGCTGGAGTCCCACTTCACCGAGATCCTGGGGGTGAAGGTCCCGGCTGCCACCATCCCGGTGAAGCCGGGGCGGAATTTGGCCAGCATCGTGGAGGTGGCGGCCATGAACAACCGCAACCGCAAGATGGGGCACAACGCGGCGCTGGAGCTGACCAACCGTATGGACCGGATGTTTCAACAACAGTTAGAGGAGGAGACACACTGATGTATTACATTGGAATCGATGTAGGCGGGACCAACCTGGTGGCGGGCTTGGTGGACGAGGCGGGACACATCATCAACAAGGTGAGCACGCCGGTGGCCAAGAGCCTGACCGCCCCGCAGTTCGGCGCGGAGCTGGTGCGGATGTCCCGGCGGCTGTGCGAGGTGGGGGAGGTCCCCTACGATCAGATTACCGCCGTGGGCATCGGACTGCCCGGGGTGGTGGACAACAGGGCGGGGCTCTTTGTGCAAAACCCCAATATGCCCTTCTCCGACAAAAACGTCCCCCTGCGGGAGATGTTCCAGGCGGAGTGGGACGTGCCCGTCTTCCTGGGCAACGACGCCAACTGCGCCGCCGTGGGGGAGTACTGGGCGGGAGCGGCCAAGGGCTGCGATCCGGCGGTGATGGTCACCCTGGGGACGGGCATCGGCGGCGGCATGGTGACGGGGGGCAAGCTGTTTACCGGCTTTGCCAACTCCGGGATGGAGATCGGCCACATGATTATCCAGCCCAACGGCATCCTGTGCGGCTGCGGCGGCAGAGGCTGCTGGGAGCGGTACGGCTCGGCCACTGCCCTGATTCAGCTGACCCGGCTGGAGATGGAGCGGGACCGGAACAGCCAGCTGTGGGAGCTGGTGGAGGGCAACCCGGAGAAGGTTCAGGGCCGCACCCCCTTCCAGGGGGCCAGGCTGGGGGATGAGGCCGCCAAACGGGTGCTGGCCCACTACCTCCAGGGGCTGGCCATCGGGATGATTAACCTGGTCAATATCCTCCAGCCCGAGATCATCTGCCTGGGCGGCGGGGTGAGCAACGCGGAGGACGACCTGCTCCTCAACCCCCTGCGGGAGCTGGTCCACCAGGGCAGCTTTGACAAGACCAACCACACCCGCATCGAGAAGGCCTCCCTGGGCAACAACGCCGGGGTGGTGGGGGCCGCCCTGCTGCGCAATATGATGTAAAAACCGGCCTGCCTGGACAGCGTCCAGGCAGGCCGAATTTCTGCCGGAGGGGTCAGCGGGGGAGGGCCCGGCCGGTCAGCCGCTGGAGAAGGCGGAGCAGCGGCTTTGCCAGAAAGAGGGCCAGCAGAAAATTCCCCCCGCAGTGGGCCAGGTCGAAGGGGATGCCGGCGGTCCAGTGGGACACAGCCGCCCAGGGACCCCCGGCCAGGTAGGGCAGGGACTCCAGCAGGCCGAAGGACAGCCCGAACCCTCCGCAGGCCGCGGCCAGCACCGGGGCGGGCAGCTGGGGGGAGAGCCGGGCCGCCGCCAGCGCCCACACAGGCCAGATGTAGAGGTAGCCGAACCACCAGAGACCGAAGCCGTAGATCAGGCCCTCCAGCAGCACGAAGGTGACGGCGGTGTACAGCGCCTCCCGGCCCAGGACCGCGGCGTACACCATCAGGAGCAGGGAGACGGGCTCAATGTTGGGCAGGGGGGACATCACCGCTTTGCTGGCGGTGAGAAGCCCCGCCAGCAGTCCGCACACCACCACCCGCCTGGCCCCGCTGAGCGGGGCGCGCCGGCTGCCCATGGCGGCCTAATAGACGGACAGGGTCAGCTCAAAGCGGTCCCCGTCGGCGATGGGGGTGAGGTCCGCGCCGGTGTCCACCCGCTCCCCCCCTTTGGTGACGCACCACCACTGGTTCAGACTGTCCTGGGCGGTCTCCCCGTCCACAGCGGTGATGTACAATCCGAAGGGGCCCTCCTCCCCGGAGATCAGCCCCTCCTCCAGCAGCAGCACGCCCAGGTACTCCTGCCCGGTGACATAGGTGAATTCCGCCCTGCGGCCGTCCCCGTGGACCACCTCCACCGTCACGGTCTTCTCCCCCGCCTGGGTCTGGGGCCGGGTGACGCGCCACAGCCCCAGCATCAGCGCCGCGGCCAGCACCAGCGCCGCCAGGGCCAGAATATATTTTTTCTCTCTCATAGCAGGCATTCTCCTATCAGACGGATGTCAGGCTGGCCCGGAAGAAGGTTTGGGCGTTTTTCCAAAACAGACGGTCCAGCAGTCCGGCGGGATACCCCTGCTCCAGCAGCAGGCCGTACAGCCCGGCGAGCTTGTCGGTGCAGTTCAGCCAGGGGGGCATGTCGGTCCCGTCCGCGTCCGAGCCCAGGGCCAGACAGTCCTCCGCCCCCAGCTCCAAAAAGCGGTCGAGGTGGCGGCACAGCTGCTCCGGCTGGACCCCGCCGCCCCCGTCCTGGAGGAAGTGGACGCTGTAGTTCAGCCCGATGAGACAGCGGCGCTCCACCATGGCCCGGATCTGATCGTCGGTGAGGTTCCGGAGATGGCCGCACACCGAGCGGGCGTTGGAATGGCTGGCCACAAAGGGCTTTTTGGCCGCCTCCGCCACGTCCCAGAAGCTGCGGTCGTTGAGATGGGAGACATCCGCCAATATGCCGAGCTCCTCCATGGCGGAGAGGGCGTCCCGGCCAAAGGGGGACAGGCCGTTGTCCGTCGCGCTGCCCGAGGCCAGCTCGTTGGCCCCGTTCCAGGTGAGAGTGAGCATCCGCACCCCGTCCCGGGCCAGCACCTCCACCCGGTCCAGGTCCCCCGCCAGGGCGGAGCCGCTCTCCACCGTCAGAATCAGGGCGTGCTTCCCGGCGGCCCAGGCGGCCTCCACCTCCTCCATGGAGCGGCAGGCTTGGGCCAGCCCGGCAAAGCCCTCCGCCTGCCGGAGAAAACTGCGCTGAAACAGCTCGTAGTAGGCAATGCGCTCCTCCTGGCTCAGACCGTCGGGAACGAAGATGGCGCAGCACTGACACCAGTGTACCTCCGGAGGGATCTGGGACAGGGCGAAGTGGCTGCCGGGGAGGTCCAGGGTGTCCCGGCCCTTTACCCGGTCCATGAGCAGGGCGCGGAGGTCCCCCTGGAAGGTCCCGGCGTGGTAAAACCGGCGGAACTCCTCGTCCAGGCAGGCGGTGAGGGTGTCGCAGTGCAGATCAATGAGGGCGTGGGGATACATAAAAACAGCTCCTTCCAGTCAGGGCAACCATTGTGTTACCCTATTGTACTAGAAGGAGCGAAAACGGTCAAGGGGAAATCTGCCTAGCCCGCCTGGACCAGGATGCCCTCCAAAGCTCCCTGGTGGACAGGGCGCAGGCCGTCCATCCCGCAGAAGTCGGCGGGGCGCAGCAGGGCGGGGGGCTTGGGCAGGTCCACGGCGCCGCAGTCCTCCAGCAGGCCGGCCACGAACTGGGAGCAGAAGTAGTGATGCCGCCGCCGGAGGGAGAGGTTGAAGTAGCAGGCCAGAGTCCCCAGCAGGTTGTAGCCGTACTCCTCCCGGTGGCTGTACATGGCCCGCAGGCGGAGGGAGAGACGCAGATAGGTCTCCTCATCCACCGTGAGGGCGTACAGACAGCAGGGGACCCTCCGGCGGCGGGGGGTGACCTGCTCCTCCACCAGGCCGGCGGGGAGGGCCAGCCGCTCGTATTTTCGGGCAAAGCTGTAGAAGGGCCCCCGGGGGCCGTCCAGGCCGATGGAGGCGTGGGTGTAGTCGTCCTGGGTGGCCAGGTGGATCAGCCGGGAAAACCAGGTCCCCGAACGGGTCAGCAATATGTAAATGGTGCGCTCTGCCATGAGAATCCCTCCCTAGATTTGTTCGAGCTGTACCAAGTATAACAGGGAAGTCCTAAATCCGATTGAAGGAAACTTTAAGATTTTCTGAAAATTCCCTTGGATTTGTTTGCAATTGGAGGGGGATTTTGCTATAATATAACATCTATTGATATGCGCGGGCGCGGCCGGACAGAACCGATCCGGGACGGAGAGAATACGAGGTGTCTTTATTTGTATCTGAAAGCATTGGAAATCCAGGGCTTTAAGTCCTTCCCCGACAAGACGGTGCTCACCTTCGGGTCGGACATCACCGCCATTGTGGGCCCCAACGGGTCGGGGAAGTCCAACATCTCCGACGCCATACGCTGGGTCATGGGGGAGCAGTCCACCCGGGCCCTCCGGGGCGGGAAGATGGAGGACGTCATCTTCGGCGGGACCGCCAAGCGCAAGCAGACGGGGTACGCCGAGGTGTCCCTGGTACTGGACAACACCTCCCGCATCTTCGACCGGGACGAGTCCGAGGTGATGGTCACCCGCCGGTACTACCGCTCCGGGGAGAGCGAGTACTACATCAACCGCCGGTCGGTCCGCCTGAAGGACGTGAACGAGCTGTTTATGGACACCGGCCTGGGGCGGGAGGGCTACTCCATCATCGGCCAGGGGAGAATCGACGAGATTTTGTCGGTGCGCTCCTCCGACCGGCGGGAGGTCTTTGAGGAGGCGGCGGGTATCTCCCGCTTCCGCCACCGGAAGGAGGAGTCGGAGCGCAAGCTGGAGCGTACCGATGAAAACCTGGTGCGGGTCAACGACAAGATCTCGGAGCTGGAGCTCCAGGTGGAACCCCTGCGGGCCCAGAGTGAGAAGGCGAGAAAGTATCTGCTCCTCCGGGACGAGCTGCGGGGGCTGGAGATCTCGGTCTGGCTGGACACCCTGGAGCGTATCCGGGCCAACAGCATCAGACTGGAGGGGGACTACCAGCAGGCGGTCCGCCAGCGGGAGGAGGCCCGCACCGCTCAGGAACGGGCCTACGCCGCCGCAGAGGAGTTTTCCCTGAAAATGCGGGACAAGGACGTGGAGGCGGACCGGCTGCGCTTTGAGAGCCAGGGGCGCCAGGCGGCGGCCAACGAGCTGGAGTCCGCCATCGCGGTGTTGAAGAGCAGCATCCAGCACAACCTGGAGTCCGCCCGGCGGCTCCAGGCGGACCTGGAGCAGCAGGAGGGGCGGGAGGACTCCCTGACCGCCCAGATCGGCCAGCGCCGGGAGCGGCTGTCCCAGATCGAGGAGCAGCTGCGGTCGGGCCGGGAGGAGCTCTCCGCCCAGAGCCGGGAGGCGGAGGAGGCCGCCCGGAGCGCGGGGGTGCTGGCCCGGGAGCTGGAGGAGCTGCGGGCCCGGGAATCTCTGGAGAACGCCGGCGCCTCCGAGGCCAAGGCCCTGCTGTCCGCCCTGGCCGCCGCCGCCCAGGAGGTCATGGACCGGGACGGGGCGGTCCGGCGGGAGGCGCAGGAGCTGGACGGGCGGCTGGAGCTGGCCCGGGAGGAGCGGAGGTCCGCCCAAACAGAACAAACAAAAGCCCGGGAGGAGCGGGACGCCGCCCAAAATGTCATCAGCGGCTACCAGCTCCGGGCCCAGTCCCGGCAGAAGAAGGCGGAGCAGCTCAAGGACCGGCTGATGAAGCTCCGGATGGAGGAGAACGCCCTCAGCGCCCGGATTAAGCTCCTCACCGAGATGGAGCGGGACCACGAGGGGTATACCCGGGCGGTGAAGCTGGTCATGGGGGAGGCCGAGCGGGGGACTTTGCAAAATATCCACGGCCCGGTGGCGGGGCTGCTGAAAACCGAGGACCGGTACACCGTGGCCGTCGAGACCGCCCTGGGCGGGGCCATGCAGAACCTGGTGGTGGACCGGGAGGAGGACGGCAAGGCGGTCATCCAGTACCTCAAGCGCCGGGACGGGGGCCGGGCCACCATCCTGCCCCTCAGCTCCATCCGGCCCGGCGAGCTCCGGGAGCGGGAGAGCCTGGCCCGGGAGCCGGGATTTGTGGGGGTGGGAGACCAGCTGATCTCCTTCGACCCCAGATACAAAACGGTCTTCTCCAACCTGCTGGGGCGGGTGGCGGTGATGGAGAACCTGGATTCCGCCATCGCCGCCGCCCGGAAGTACGGCTACCGGTTCCGCATTGTCACCCTGGACGGGCAGGTGCTCAATTCGGGGGGCTCCATGACGGGGGGCTCGGCCAGCAAAAGCGCGGGAATCCTCAGCCGGGCCAACGAGCTCCAGCGGCTGGGGGAGCAGGCCCGGGGGCTGAGAGAGCAGGTGGCCGAGGCGGAACGCACCCTGGCCGGAGCGGAGCGGGAGTCCGCCGCCGCCGCCTATGAGCTGGAGTCCGCCCACGGCCAGCTGCGCCAGTGGGAGGACGCGGTACTCAAGGCGGAGGGCCAGCTGTCCCACTGCCGGAGCGTGGAGCAGGCAATCCAGGAGCAGCGGGAGAGCCAGCGGGGAGAGCTGGAGCAGCTGAAAGCCCGTGCGGCGCAGATTGAGACCGATACCCAGGCCGCCCGGGCCCGTATCCAGGAGCTGGAAGGGTCGGCGGCGGCGCTGAAAAGTGAGGCGGAGGGCAAGGCGCGGGGTCAGACCGGACTCCAGGAGCGCTCCGCCGCTATCGCCGGGGAGGTGGCCCGGATTACCGCCGGACTGGCCGGCCTGGAGGCGGAGCGGGAGACCATCCGGGCGGGACTGACAGAGCTGGTGGAGCTGAAGGAGAGCCTGGCCGGGGACCGGGGTCAGAACCAGGCGCTGATGGAGGACTACCGGGCCAGGAACGAAGGCTTTTCCCAGGAAATCTCCCAAAAGGAGGAGGCGCTGTCCGCCATCCGGAAAGAGAACCAGGCGCGGGAGGAGACGGTGGCCCGGCTGAACCAGGAGAAGCTGGAGCTGGAGGGGGCCAGAGTAAAAGCCTCCCGGGAGAGCCAGAGCAGAAATGAGGAGCTGCTGCGCATCGAGGGGGAGGTCTCCCGCCTGGAGCAGAGAAAAGTCTCCTCCTCCATGGAGGAGAAGCAGCTGCTGGACAAGCTGTGGGAAAACTATGAGCTGTCCCACGAGGCCGCCAAGCAGCAGCGGGTGGAGATCGAGTCCCCCCAGAAGGCGGGGCGGCGGATTGGCGAGCTGAAACGGGCCATCTCCGGACTGGGAAATGTGAACGTGGGGGCCATTGAGGAGTTCCAGCGGGTGAACGAGCGGTATACCTACCTCACCAGCCAGCGGGACGACGTGGCTCAGGCCAAAAGGGAGCTGGAGGAGATCATCGCCAGCATCACCAGGGAGATGAAAGCCATTTTCTCCCGGGAGTTCCAGATCATCAACCAGGCGTTCGGGGAGACCTTTGCGGAGCTCTTCGGCGGCGGAAAGGCCGCCCTGGAGCTGGAGGACCCGGACGACATCCTCAGCTGCGGCATCGAGATAAAGGTCCAGCCCCCGGGGAAGGCGCTGAAAATCATCAGCCTGCTCTCCGGCGGGGAGAAGGCGTTTGTGGCCATCGCTTTGTATTTCGCAATCTTGAAGGTGCGGCCCACCCCCTTCGTGGTCATGGACGAGATCGAGGCCGCCCTGGACGACAACAACGTGGCCCGCTTTGCCCATTATATGCGCACCATCGCGGACAAGACCCAATTCATCGTCATCACCCACCGGCGGGGCACCATGGAGGAGGCGGATGTGCTCTACGGGGTCACCATGCAGGAGCAGGGGATCTCCCGGATGCTGACCATCAACCTCAACGACGTGGAGAAGGAGCTGAACATCCGATGAGCGAAGGAGAGAAGAAGGGCGGAGAGCTTTGGAAGATCGCGGGGGCCATCCTGCTGATCCTGGCGCTCTTTGTGGGGGTCCAGCTGATATTCAGCGGCCTGGAGCGGGCCATCCCCAAGGAGCGGGGAGACGTGTCCCAGAGCGCATCCTCCCCACAGGAGCCCTCCGACGGGGAGGAGCGGCAGCCCCTGTACTGCGTCCACTGCGGCGAAAAGCTGCCAGAGGACTTCCAGTGGGGGTGGTTCTGCCCCTACTGCGGAGAAATGACGGAGTCTTAATGAGAAGGAGAGGAACCAAATCATGGGTTTTTTTGACAAATTGAAGAAGATCAGCATTTTTTCCAGCTTCGGCTCGGAGCTGACCGAGGATTTTTATGACGAGCTGGAGGAGTCCCTCATCCTGGCGGACACCGGGATGGACGTGACCCTGGAGCTGGTGGAGGAGCTGCGCCGGCGGGTGAAGTCGGAGGGCATCAAAACCCTGGAGAGCGCCCGGGAGGCTATGGCGCAGGTGATTGCGGAGGCCCTGAGCGCGGGGGATATGGCGCTGGACCTGAGCACCAAGCCGTCGGTGGTGCTGTTCATCGGGGTCAACGGAGTGGGCAAGACGACCACTATCGGCAAAATCGGACACCAGCTGCGGGCACAGCGGAAAAAGGTGCTCCTCTGCGCCGCGGATACCTTCCGGGCGGCGGCGGCGGACCAGCTGACCATCTGGGCCGGACGGGCCGGGGTGGACATCATCAAGCAGCACGAGGGGGCGGACCCCGCCGCCGTGGTGTTCGACGCCATGTCCGCCGCCAAGGCCCGGCAGAGCGACGTGGTTCTGGTGGACACCGCCGGACGGCTGCACAATAAACAAAACCTCATGAATGAGCTGAATAAAATCTCCCGGGTCATCCACCGGGAGCTGCCCGGCTGCGCCCGTGAGACTCTTTTGGTGCTGGACGCTACCACCGGCCAGAACGGGCTGATTCAGGCCAAGCAGTTCAAGGAGGCGGCGGGCATTACGGGTATCGTCCTGACAAAGCTGGACGGGACCGCCAAGGGGGGCATCGCAATCGCAATCGCAAAGGAGCTGGGGGTCCCGGTGAAGTACGCCGGCGTGGGGGAGGGCATCGACGACCTGAAGCCCTTCGACCCCCAGGAATTCGCCCAGGCGCTGATTTAGAGGATAGAAAATTTTAACACAATATCAATAGACACACAGAGAAAATATGGTAGAATAAGGGGGACATGAGGATGAAACTGGTACTGGCCAGCAAGAACCAAAAAAAGCTCGCGGAGATGAGCCGCATTCTGTCCCGGCTGGGGGTGGAGGTCTGCTCGGAGGCGGAGGCGGGCGTGGACCTGGAGGTGGAGGAGACCGGGACCACCTTCGAGGAAAACTCCCTGCTGAAAGCCCGGGCGGTCATGGAGGCCAGCGGTCTCCCGGCCATCGCGGACGACTCCGGGCTGTGCGTGGACTGTCTCAACGGGGCGCCGGGGGTGTACTCCGCCCGGTACGGCGGGGAGGAGCTCACCGACGAGGGGAGATACCGGATGCTGCTGGAGAATATGCGGGGACAGATGACCCGGACGGCGAAATTCGTGTCGGTCATCACCTGCTGCTTCCCCAACGGAGACGTGCTCACCGCCCGGGGGGAGTGCCAGGGGACCATCGCCTACGCTCCCATGGGGGAGGGAGGGTTCGGCTATGACCCGGTGTTCTTCGCGCCCGAGCTGAAAAAAACCTTCGCCCAGCTGTCCCAGGAGGAGAAAAACGCCGTCTCCCACCGAGGAAAGGCTTTGGAGGCGTTTGCGGGGAAGCTGGCAGAATATTTGAAGTGAAGAGGATACTGCATGGAACTGACAAGCAAACAGCGGGCCCAGCTGAGGGGTCTGGCCAACAGCATCGACACAATTTTGATCGTGGGCAAGGAGGGGATCGGGGACAACCTGGTCAAGCAGGCCAACGACGCCCTGGAGGCCCGGGAGCTGATTAAGGGGAAGGTTTTGGAAAACTCCCTCCTCTCCCCCAGGGAGGCGGCGGAGCGGCTGGCCCCCCTCACCCGGAGCGAGGTGGTGCAGGTCATTGGCACAAAGTTCGTCCTCTACCGGGAGAGCCACAAAAAGGACAAGAAGGATAAAATCGTACTGGTGAGCGACAAGAAAAAGCGAAGCTGAAATTTTCTGGATAGGGGATGTCAGTTGTGAAAATCGGAGTTTACGGCGGGACCTTCAATCCCCCCCACCTGGGGCATCTGGCGGCGGCACGGGCGGCGGTGGAGGAGCTGGGGCTGGATAAGCTGATCCTGGTCCCCGACGCCATGCCGCCCCACAAGGAGCTGCCAAAAAACACCCCAGCTCCGGAGCACCGGCTGGCCATGACGGAAAAACTGGCCGACGCCCTGCTGATGCCGGAGCGGGTCCAGGTCTCCCGGCTGGAGCTGGACCGCGGAGGGCGCAGCTACACCTCCGACACCCTGGCCGCGCTCCAGGCGGAGCACCCCGGGGCGGAGCTGTGGCTGCTTATGGGGACGGATATGTTCCTCACCCTCCACCTGTGGCACGACCCGGAGGAAATTTTGAAGCTGGCCGGGGTGTGCGCCTTTGGCCGGAGCAGAAAGGACGGAGAGGAGGTCTTTGCCCCCCAGCGGGAGTTTTTGGCCAAACGCTTCCCAGGGGCGCGGCTTGCCACCCTCACCCTCCCCGGCCTGGTGGACATCTCCTCCACCCGGCTGCGGACGATGCTGGCCCAGGGGGAGGGGGCGGAGTACCTGCTCCCGTCGGTTTGGGGACATATCCTGATGAACGGCCTCTACCAGACCCGCGCCGACCTGAAACACCTGGATATCCCTCAGCTGAGAGCCTGCTCCGACTCCATGGTGCTGGCCAAGCGGGTGCGCCATATCCGGGGGACCGAGGAGGAGGCGGTGCGGCTGGCCCAGCGGTGGGGCGCGGACCAGGAGCTGGCCCGGCGGGCGGGAATTCTGCACGACTGCACAAAATACCTCACCGGGGAGGAGCACATCGCCCTGTGTGAGAAGTACGGGGTCCCCCTGGACGAGCTGGAGCGCTCCGCCCCCAAGCTGCTCCACTCCAAGACGGGGGCGTGTATGGCCCGGTATGTTTTTGGAGAACCTGATGAGGTATACAACGCCATCTTCTGGCACACCACGGCCAAGGCGGACATGACGGTGCTGGAGAAAATTTTGTATGTGGCCGACTATATGGAGCCCAACCGGAGCTTTGACGGGGTGGAGCGCCTGCGGGAGCTGGCCTATCAGGACCTGGACCGGGCCCTGCTGCTGGGGGTGGAGACCACCGTCCAGGAGATGGAGGACCGGCGGCTGCCCGTACATCCCAACACCCTGCAGGCCAGGGCGTGGCTGAGGGAGCATGGAGTCACAACAGAAGGGTGAGACAATGAAGGAAGAGAAAAAACAGCACGGCAGACGAGAGGCGCCCTCCGGACCCGCGGCCTGGTGGAGGCAGTACCGGCAGTGGCTGGCGGGTCTGAGCCGGGCGCAGCGCCTGCGGTGGCGGGCGCTGGAGGGGGCGGCGGTGGTCTCCCTGGCCATCATCGCGGCGGCCCTGTACCTGCGCTCCTGGGTGCGCCTGCCCGAGGTCCCCAGCTACCCGGACGTGAAACCCCCGCAGCCCAGCAGCTCCCAGACCGGGGATATCTCCTCCGGCGAGGTGGAGTACGTGGAAGCGGAGCTGCCCGAGGTGGCCAAGAGCGGACGGCGGGAGGGCTGCTACACCTTCCTGGTGGCGGGCCGGGACGTGGTCAGCGGAGCTACGGACACCATGCTCCTGTTCAACTACGACACCAAAAACCAGCAGCTCAACGCGGTCAGCCTCCTCCGGGATACCATGGTCAATACCAGCGCGAGGCGAGGGCCCCAGAAACGGCTGAATGTGGTCCTTGCCCGGAATATGGGGGACAGCAGCCTGCCCAACAGCCAGCGGGTGGAGAAGGGGATGAACGCCCTCCGCCAGGAGGTGCGCAAGCTCACCGGCATCTACCCCGACTTCTACGTCCTGGTGGAGTGGGAGGCCATCGGCAAGCTGGTGGACGCGATAGGCGGCGTGGAGTTCGATGTGCCCTACGATATGGACTACGACGACGACACCCCCGGCCAGGACCTGCATATCCACCAGAAAAAGGGACTGCGCCTGCTGAATGGACAGGACGCCATGGAGGTCATCCGCTTCCGGAAGAGCAACAAGGGGGACCCCAACGGAATCAGCCTGGGGGACAGCGGCCGCACCCAGATCCAGCGGGATTTCCTCACCGCCGTGGTGAAAAAGTGCCTCACCCCCGAGATCTTGCTCAAGCTGCCCACCCTGGCCCAGATTTTTACCGAGAACGTGAGCACCGACCTGACAGTGGGCAACATTTTGGCCTTCGCCCAGCTGGCGGTGGGGATGGACACCGAGAGCGGCATCAACTTTGAATCCATGCCCTACTACAATGTGATGTACGACGGGGCCTCCCTGGTGGTGGTCCAGCAGAAGGCCATGCTGGAGCTGCTCAACAACGGCATCAACCCCTATGTGGACGAGATTAAGGCGGGGGACCTCCAGCTGATGTACCGGAAGAGCGGCGGGGGCTTCGGAGTGACCAACGCCAGTATGCTGGACCCCCAGGCGGCGCTTCCCCCGCCCCCCAAGGAGCCGGAGGAAGAGGAGCCCGGCGAGGAGGAACCCGGGGAGGAGACGCCCGGCGAGGGGGAGGAGCCCGGCACTGACCCCTCCGGGAGCGGCGGGACCTCCTCCGGTGAAACGGAACAGCCCTCTGAAAGCAATGAACCCTCCTCCAGCGGAGAAATCAATCCCTCCGGGAGCGGCAGCTCCTCCGGCGGAGCAGCAGACCCCGCCGGGAACAGCAGCTCCAGCCAGGAGAACAGAGAAAACCCCGCCGCAGGCTCGGAGAGCGGCATCGCCCCCATCGACCCGGCGGATGTTTTTCCCAATCTGGAACCCCCTTCCCAGGATATCATCGCCCCGGCAGAACAGTAGCGCTTTTTTCCACATCTGCAAAGGGGAGAAGAAAACACAGAAATGAGAGGAGCGTATTTATGGAGCCTTATGAATTGGCCGTACTGCTGGCAAAGGCGCTGGACAGCAAAAAGGGTGGAGACATCAAGGTGCTGAAGACCGAGGGGTTGACCACCCTGACAGACTACTTCGTGCTGTGTACCGCCAGCTCCAACACCCAGGTCAAGGCCATGTCCGACGCCTGCGAGGAGGCCGCCGAAAACCAGGGGGAGAAGGTCCACCACATCGAGGGCCACCGGGACGGGACCTGGCTGCTGATGGACTTCTCCAGCGTGGTGGTCCACGTCTTTACCGATGAGGCGAGGAAGTTCTACGACCTGGAGCGCCTGTGGGGGGACGCCCAGGAGATGGATATGAGCAAAATCCTGACCCCCCAGTGAACCGCCTTTTTCAGAGATAGAGAAACAGCACCGCCTGAAATCCAACTTTAATTACAATGATGTTGGTAGTTGGACGGCTGTAAGGCTTGTGCAGGACGGTATGCAGGAAATTGAGTGAAGTAATGGAAAATCAGAGAAAAGCCTCTCGCTGGCAGTTGCCGGATTTCATGCGCCGCCTGGAAGCGAAGGTGGATGTCCGGGAGCTGACCTGTAACGAGTTTCCGAAGCCGATGCTCCATATGGTATGCAAGAATGCGATGAACAGCGTGAGAAACATGAGGACACAGTTCCAAGAGGAAGAGTTGCAGTTTGTATATTATGAACTGGAAATGACCGAGAAAACCAGGCAGTTTTTCATCCATGAAAAAGAAGGAGAATTTGAGTCCTATTATATTGTCTTTGAGGAACACACAGGATATATCTGGAGCAATTGCAACCGGCTCTTTTTGGAGCTAATCATCGAACAGGGCGTCAACGAGGAGGATATGGAGGACGAAGGTTTGAATTATCTTATCTTCTACCAGCTCTGTCTTGAAAGGTATATCAGGGAGTATCGAAAGAAACCGCTGCTGCGATGGATGGATATTACTGTGAAGGGAGGACAGGTCAAGATACAGTCTGAATAACGCAGAGCAAAAAAGGGGCACGCAGCAGAACCAGATTCTGCGGCGTGCCTTTATTTGTATTTCTCAGCTTCTCCTCCAGGTGGAGGGGCTGAACAGGACCAGGATGGGGTATATCTCCAGCCGGCCGATAATCATGCACAGCGCCATGACCAGCTTGGACAGGGGGGAGAAGAGGGCGAAGTTGCCGGTGGGGCCGATGACCTCCAGGCCGGGACCCACGTTGCTGACACAGGTGAGGGCGGCGCTGAAGGACGCGGTGAAGGACTGCCCGTCCAGGGAGATGACCAGGGCGGCGGCGAAGACGGACATCACATAGGCCCCCAGAAAGACCAGCAGGGAGTGGAGGGTGGACTCGCTGACCAGCTTGCCGTCCAGAGTGACCACCTCCACCGACCGGGGGTGGGTGATGCGGTGGATCTCCCGCCGGATGGCCCGGAGCAGAAGCAGCACCCGGGAGCACTTCATGCCGCCTCCGGTGGACCCCGCGCAGGCCCCGCAGAACATAAGCAGAACCAGGATCATCTGGGAGAACTGGGGCCACACCACAAAGTCTGTGGTGCCAAAGCCGGTGGTGGAGACGATGGAGGCCACCTGGAACACCGCGTAGCGGGCGCTTTCCCACAGGCCGGCGTACACCTCCAGGTTGGTCAGGGTCAGCACGCCGGTGGCCCCCGCAACCAGGATGAGAAAGAAACGCAGCTCGTCGCTCTGCACCGCGTCCCGCCACCGGCCGGTGAGGATCAGAAAGTACACCGCGAAGTTGACCGAGAACAGGAGCATGAACACCGTCAGAATCATCTCCACCGCCACGCTGCCGTAGGCCCCGGCGCTGGCGTTCCGGCTGGAGAAGCCCCCCGTCCCCGCGGTGGAGAAGGCGTGAATCAACGCGTCGTACAGGGGCAGACCCACCAGCTTGAGACAGAGGGTCTCCAGAACGGTGAGGGCGAAGTACATGGTGTAGAGAATTTTGGAGGTCTGGGACTGCTTGGGGACCAGCTTGGAGAATACCGGCCCCGGGGTCTCCGCCTGGGTCAGGTAGTGGGAGCGGATGCCCAGCTTGGGGACGATGGCGGTGGCCAGCACCAGCACTCCCATCCCGCCCAGCCAGTGGGTGAAGGACCGCCAGAAGAGGATGCCCTTGGGCAGGGCCTCAATGTCGGTGAGAATGGTGGAGCCGGTGGTGGTAAAGCCCGAGACCGACTCAAACAGGCAGTCGGCGAAGGTGGGGAACCAGCCGGAGAACCAGAAGGGGAGGGCCCCCACTACCCCGGTGAAGATCCAGATGAGTCCCACCGCGGCAAAACCCTCCCGGGAAAAGAACTGCTGCTTGGCGGGCAGGGCGGACAGCCCGAACCCGCAGACGGTGACAAGGGCGATGGACAGCAGAAAGGGGATCGGGTCTTCCCCAAAGAGCAGCGCCGCCGCCAGAGGAGCGGTGAGGGCGGCGGCCTCGATGAGGAGCACCCGGCCCACCAGCTTGAGGACCAGCTTCAGGTTCATGTCAGGGTCCCTCCCGGCGGCACGGACTCGGGGGCGTAGATGTTGTTCAGGTCCAGAATGCCGCTCTCCCGGGCGATGATGATGACCTGGTCCCCCTCCATCAGGAAGGAGGAGCCCTCGGGGATGATGATCTCCCGCCCCCGGACAATGACCGCCACCAGGATGCCGGGACGCAGCCGCAGGTCCTTCAGGGGGACCCCCAGGTTCCGGGTGCTGGGCCCCACAGAAAACTCCATGGCCTCCGCCCCGCCGTCCGCGATGCGGTGGAGGGAGGTCATAACGCTCCCCTGGGAGTTTTGCAGCCCCCGCACCACCCGCAGAATGTGGGAGGAGGTGATGAATTTGGGGGAGATGACGCTGTCCAGCCCCAGGGAGCGGACAATGCCGGCGTAATTCTGGCGGTTGCACTTGGTGACCACCTTGGACAGGCCCTGCTGCATGGCGTACAGGGAGATGATCAGGTTGTCCTCGTCCCGGTCGGTGAGGGCCACAAAGGCATCGCAGCCGGTGAGGTTCTCCGACTCCAGCAGCTCGGAGTCGGTGCCGTCCCCGCAGATGACGGTGACTCTGGGGAACTGCTCGCTGATGAGACGGCAGCGCTCCTCATTGCGCTCCACGATTTTCAGGCGCATTCCCATCTTGTCCAGGATGTTGGCCAGGTACATGGATACCTTGCCGCCCCCCAGCAGAAAGACCTGCTTGACCTTGGGGGTGTACCGGCCCAGCTGGCGGAAAAACCGGTCCAGGCTGTCGGGCTGGCCCACCATGTAGAGCTTGTCCCCCACCAGAGGCACAAAGGAGCCGTTGGGGATGAGCACCTGCCCCCCGCGGTCCACGGTGCAGAACAGCAGAGAGAGCTTTTTTACCTGGGCGGGCAGGGCGTAGAGGGGTTTTCCCACCAAAAAATCCCCCTCCTGGAGACGGAAGCCCATCAGCTCCACCCGCCCCCGGCAGAAGGTCTCAATGTTGGCGGCGGCGGGGAAGCGGAGCAGACGGGAGATCTCCACGGCGGTGGTGTTCTCCGGGTTGATGACCGTGTCGATTTTCAGGTTGCGCCGCAACTCGGCCACGCTGTTGGTGTACTCCTGGTTGCGGATGCGGGCGATGGTGTACTTGGTGCCCAGACTCTTGGCGGTGAGACAGCAGACCATGTTGACCTCGTCCGCGCTGGTGGCGGCCACCAGAAGGTCCGCCTCCCCGGCGCCGGCCTCCCGCAGGGAGGAGGCGGACACCCCGTTGCCCCGCACCGTCATGATGTCCAGGGTGTCCCCGGCCCGGCGCAGGGAGTCGTCGTTCAGGTCCACCACCGTTACGTCGTGCTCCTCCCGCACCAGCTGTTCCGCCAGGGAGTAGCCCATTTTCCCGGTTCCTACAATAATAACTTTCATGGACAGAGTCCTTTCTGGAGCAGCGCTCATAATTCAAGGATACAGCCCCGCAGGCTGGAAGAAACGCCCCGCCCAAAGGAGCTTTGAGCAGGGCGGCCAGGCGGTCAGATGGTCCATTCTCCATGCACCACGCCCACCAGCAGC
Source organism: Lawsonibacter sp. (assembly GCA_022801435.1). Taxonomy (GTDB): domain Bacteria; phylum Bacillota; class Clostridia; order Oscillospirales; family Oscillospiraceae; genus Lawsonibacter. The sequence goes on along the minus strand of JAAWSG010000027.1, from coordinate 774 downwards.
CAGCGGAACTCCCCCGGCTGGAAGACCAGCTTGAGAGAGCTCCAGTCCAGCCCGTCGTTGACCGGGTCTGCGCTGGGGAAGGCGAAGTCCACAAAGCGGCAGCCGGGGTAGGCCTCCGCCAGATTTTCCAGGGCGTTGCCCCCGGTGATGATCCGGTCGATGCCGATCTCGGTGGCCTGGGTGTAGTCCTTGTCGTAGACGTAGCGCTGGAAATACTGGGGGATGGTGAGCTTGATGGGGTCCCCCCGCCCGTCCTCGAAGCCCCAGGTATACACCGTCTGGTCCTGCTCCAGATTTTTGATCTGCTCCGGGGTGAAGGTGAGGTCGGCCTCGGGGTTTACGGTGGAGTAGGGGGTGAAGGTCAGGCCGCGCTCCGGGTGGACATAGCCGGACAGAGCGGGCCAGTTTTCCTGCTGGATGCAGCGGTTGACCGCGCAGGCGGCACTGAGAAGGGAGAAGTTGTCGGATTCCTTCAGAGGCTCCGGCTGGACCGCGGGGGTGGGGAGCGGGGCGTTGTCGCTGACCGAGGGCGCGGCCGGAGTGTTGAGGGCGTTGTTTACAGGGGGCTGGGACGGCTCCTTGTGCCAGTCGATGGGCGCCAGAATGCCCAGCAGCAGTCCGATAACCAGGCACAGGATACAGGGGAAAAGCAAAGGCCGCCGCATGAAATGATCTACCTCCTCGTATAATAAGATTTGCAGATAATTTTAAGTGCATCTGCTTAGTACACTCCACTTTGTCAGCAGGCTTAGAGATACCCGTGATAGAATAGCT
>JAAWSG010000101.1 GCA_022801435.1 Lawsonibacter sp. | reverse complement strand
GTGATAGCACATGGGAAAATCCCCCTCTCTTTAAGCTGTGGCCATTATATTCCAATTAACCTACTTTGTCAATAGGTATTATGACAAAAAGGGGGGCGGACCGAAGCCCGCCCCCTCTGGATGGATTTTTTGCGTATTCTGCGATTGGGATTAGCCCAGCAGCTGGAGCACGCCCTGGGGAACCTGGTTAGCCTGAGCCAGCATGGCCTGAGCGGACTGAACCAGGATGTTGTTCTTGACGTAGCTCATCATTTCCTCGGCCACATCGGTGTCGCGGATGGCGGACTCAGCGTCCTGGATGTTCTCGGCCATCACGGACAGGTTGTTGGCGGTGTGGTCCAGACGGTTCTGGACAGCGCCCAGGTCGCCGCGGACGCCAGACACATAGTTAATGGCGTTCTTAATCACATCAATCGCCGCCTGTGCGCCCTCCTGAGTGCCAATGTCCACACCGTCAATGCCCAGGGCGGCGGTGTGCATATCGCTCAGCTTTACGGACAGCTGGTTGAAGTCGTCAGCAGTGTCACCAATCTGGAGAACCAGGTTGTTCTCCCAAGTGACCACAGGATCAGCAATCTTGCCATCCTCAGCTGCAACACCCTTCAAAGTAACCTTGCCGTTGTCATTCACGGAAGCAGTACCGTTCTTGATTACAGCGGCGAATGCATCACCCAGCTCCTTGGCGGAAGCCTTGGAAGGATCGTCCATTTCAATAGCAATATTGCCGTCCTTGGCCTCATTACCCTTCTTAACGAACTCATAGGTGTTGCCATTGAAGGTGAGCACAGAACCTTCCTTGACAGTCTTGGGGTCAAAGGTGAAGGATGCGGTCTTAACCTTGTCGCCGTAGGGGGTATCCACCTTGATAGCGGCTACATCACTGCCTTTGGCAACGGTACTTACAGTCACAGTATTGCCTTCTGCCTTTACTTGATAGCTCTTCTGCTGAGGATCATTAGCCTCAATAGCTTTTCCCAAGGCATCAGCAATTTCAGCGGTAGTGGCATTAGCCAAATCCTTTACCACAACGGCCTCATTATTGCGGTTGGATACATCCCGGGCATCAGCCACAATCTCATACGTCTTATCGCCGACTGTGATAGCAGTACCATAGTTCTTCTTCACTGCCTCGTCCAAGGTAATAGTAGCGGAAGCAGAACCCTGGGCCAGAGGAGCCTCGGCCTTGAAAGTGGCCTTGGCCTCGGGAGCGGTCTTTACCTCGACAATATTAACCTTGTTAGAAATGCCCTTACCATCGCCAACGCCACTCTTAAGAGAGGTGATGGTCATAACGCCGGCAGCATCTGTGATTGCAAACTCCTTAGTAGCACTGTCACCAGCACTACCAAAAATCTTGTTGGACTCCACTTGACGGTCACCAACAGTAATTTTGAGGTCCTCGTTGTCGGCGTTCTTGCCATTGGTCAGAGCGTTCTTAATGTTGGTGATACTAGCATTATAATTAGCACCAATAGCAAAATCTTTGCCAGCCACCAGTTCAACAGTGAAGTCTTCACCAGTGGACAGCTTACCGGTCATACGGAACACATCACCGGCAGAGAAGTTATTGGCTCCTGCGGCAACCTCGACAGTCTGTCCTTTTGCTGTGCCAGTAGCAACAGTGGGAATTTCAACCGCCGCAGCATTGATTTCTTTGCCATCTGATTTAATCAGCTTTGCGCTGGCTACCTGAGCGTCGCTTACATTGGCTGCAATATTGGTCGCTTTGCCCTCAAAGGAGAGGCCGCCATTAGCAGCAGTGGTAGTATCTGTCTCCACATTTGGCTTAATGGTGAACAAATCAGAGACCTTTAGCTTGCTCTCGTCCACACCGGTATCGGGATTATCATTGAAACTGGCCTGATTCAACGCATTGGCAACCGCTGTAGTCAGCTTTGCCGTATCACGGTCGGCAACCATAGCCTCAGTCACTTCAATGGTAGCTGTAAGGGTTTCACCACTGGAACCGGTAAAGGTGAACTCCAATTTATCGCCAGCCTCGGGCTGAAGACCGCCAGTAGAGAAGAGTGCATTCCATCCGGACTTTGCGCCAGCGGTATGTGCCACATTGTCCTGCTTTGCAAGATCCACAGCTCCCAATGTGACAGTCTTATCGGCGGCGGTTACATTGGTTACAGAGGCGGCCTCAGTGCCTTCGGTCTTCGCTGTAAGAATAACCTTACTGCCCTCAGAAGTAATGTCAAAGTTAGCGGCGTAATCGGCGTTTAAGCTCAGCGCTTCGGCAATGCTTTTCGCCTGTTCCTGAGTTGTTGCACCAGTAAAAGTGCTGGCGGCAGTGTTGTTGGCATCATAGGTCAATGTCAGGCCAGCAGCATTAACCAGAGCAGAAGTGCCATCCTTGGCCAAGCCCTCGAATTTAATGGTATCACCTGTGCCAAAGAGTTGGTCAATATTCAGCTCATAAACACCCTTGGTTCCAGTTCCAGCCTGAGAATCCAGTTTCACACCAGCAGCGGCGGACACAGTCTCATATTCCACGGGCAGGGTAGACAGACGGCCCATACCGCTGACGCCGTCCAGGAGCTTGATGCCGTTGAAGTTGGCGGAATCGGCGATACGGTTGATTTCGGACTTGAGGGAGGAGATTTCCTTCTGGAGGTTCAGGCGGTCCACTTCGTTGTCATAG
>JAAWSG010000026.1 GCA_022801435.1 Lawsonibacter sp. | reverse complement strand
CCATGCTGGGCACGAACGAGGACTTCTCCCGCCTGTGCCAGGAGGCCCACCGCCGGGGGATGCGGGTGATGCTGGACGGGGTGTTCAACCACACCGGCTTTGTCAGCCGCTACTTCAACGGGGACGGGTTCTACCCCGAGGCCGGCGCGTACCAGAGCTGGGACTCCCCCTACCGCAGCTGGTTCAGCTTCTCCCAGTGGCCCCGGAAGTACGACAGCTGGTGGGGCATCTACTCCCTCCCCGCTGTCAACGAAAACGACCCGGGCTACCGGAACTTCATCTTTGGCGGGGAGAACAGCGTGGTGCGCAGCTGGCTCCGGGCGGGGGCGGACGGCTGGCGGCTGGACGTGGCGGACGAGCTGCCCGACGACTTTGTGGCCGGTATCCACGCCGCCGCCCGGGCGGAGAAGCCGGAGGCGGTCATCATCGGCGAGGTGTGGGAGGACGGCTCCACCAAGGTGGCCTACGGGGTGCGGCGGAAGCATATCCTGGGCAGACACTGTGACGGGCTGATGAATTACCCCCTGCGCTCCGCCATCCTGGCCTACTTCGGCGGCGGCGGGGGAGAGCACTTCATGGAGTCCATGGAGACCCTGCGGGAGAACTACCCCCCCTCCGCCTTTTACTCCTCCATGAACTCCCTGGGGACCCACGACACCCCCCGCATCCTCACCCTGCTGGGGGCGGGCGGGGAGTACCGGGACCAGTCCAAGGAGTGGCGGGCGGGCTTCCGGCTCTCCCCCCGGCAGAGGCGGCAGGGGAAGGACCTGCTGCGGGCAGCCTCCCTGCTGCTGTTCTGTTTCCCCGGCTCCCCCACGGTGTACTACGGGGATGAGGCGGGAATGGAGGGCTTTGAGGACCCCTTTAACCGACAGCCCTACCCCTGGGGACGGGAGGACCGGGAGCTGATCGACTGGTTCCGCGCCCTGGGCCTCCTGCGCCGGGAGCGGACCGCCCTGCGCCGGGGGAGCATCCGCTATGTGTACGCCAAGGGCCCCCTGCTGGCCTTCCTCCGGGAGGCGGGGGAGGAGCGCCTGCTGTGTGTCTTCAACGCCGGCAAGGAGTTCAAAACCCTGGAGCTGGAGCTGGATGAGACCCTCACCCTCCTGCTGGGCTGGGCCGGCATCCAGTGCGGTGAAACCGGCGTCTCCCTCACCATCCTCCCCCGCTCGGGAGCCCTGCTGGAGCTCTCCCCGCCGGAGATATAAAAAATCTGCGCAGACCCGCTCTTTGGCTGGGACTGCGCAGATTTTTTATCCTTACTTCAGCCGGCAGGCCAGCGCCTGGGCGGCCACGCCGGTGAACAGCCCCGCGGCACACCCGGCCAGCACCAGATAGGGCAGATAGGCCAGCACCGCCCAGCTCCGGGCGATCCCGGCGGCGGCCAGCAGCTGGCCCAGGTTGTGGAACAGGGCGGACACCGGGCTGGCCAGCCAGATGCGCTCCCTGCCCAGGGGGCGGCGCAGGAGGGCCAGCATGGACCAGCTGAGCAGTCCCCCCGCCCCGCTGTAAAAGAGGGTCATCATCTGCCCGGAGAACACCGCCCCCAGGAACACCCGGCTGGACAGAACCAGCAGGGCGTCCCTGGGGCCCAAGGCGAACATGGCGTACACGGTCACGATGTTGGCCAGCCCCAGCTTCACCCCGGGGATGGGGAGGACGGGCAGCTGGGCCTCCGCCATAAAGATGGTCAGGGCTATGGCGGTGAGCAGGGCCAGCCGGGTGATCCGCCCCGCCCCCTTAACCGGCCCCGCCATCCAGTTCCCCCTCTCCTCCCACAATCTCAATGACCAGCCGGTGGGGCAGACAGACGATGGGCACGGTCCGGTCCTGGACCCAGCCCTGGCGGACGCACACCTGGTCGGGACAGTCCGCCTCCAGCACCCGGATGCGCCCCCGCTCCACCTGGAGGGTGTTGCTCCCCTGGCTGTCCTCCACAACCAGGGTATAGGGCTCCTCCACCCGGGTCAGGTCGATCTCCTCCAGCAGCGCCCCGTCCCGGGTGATGCGGGCGGTGGGGGAGAGGACCTCCTCCCTGGGCAGAAGGAGCCACACCGCTGAGGCCGCGGCAGCCCCCAGAAGCAGGCACAAAATCACCTTTGTCTTCATTCCAGCACCTTTACCTCCCGATTCCGGTGGCCCTCCGCCAGGGAAAAGCGGCCCTCCAACCCCGCCGTGCGGTAGATCTCCCCCTCCTGGGTCACAAAGACTGCCTCAAACTCCAGCTCGGGGTGGTCCCGCCAGAACCGGGCCCCCTCCTCCAGCCCCATGACGAACAGGGCGGTGGACAGCCCGTCGCACACCAGGGCGGAGGGGGAGACCACCGTCACGGAGGCCAGCCCGGAGCGGGCGGGGGCGGCGGTCTCCGGGTCCAGGATGTGCCAGTAGACCTCCCCGTCCTCCTCAAAGTACCGCTGGTAGCCCCCCGAGGTCCCCATAGCCAGACCGGTCAGCTCCACCACGGCGAAGTAGCCCTCTCCCGCCGGGTCCTGGATTCCGATGCGCCAGGGGGTTCCGCCGGGCTTGCTCCCCACGGCCAGAATGGTGCTCTGGCCCAGGTCCAGCAGGGCGGAGGCGAGCCCCTGTTCCGCCAGCATATCCCCAATGTAGCCCTTGGCCACCGCCCCCAGATCCATCTCCATCCCCGCCGGAAGGGTTATGGTATTCCCCTCCAGCTCCACAGCGGTGTAGTCGATCTTTGCGGCCAGCTCCTCCAGCTCGGCGGGGGAGGGGACCCGGTGCTCCTCCTCTGTAAAGCCCCAAGCCTTCACAGCAGGATAGGCGGTGATGTCCAGCGCCCCGCCGGTGGCCCGGCACAGCTCCAGGGCCTGAGACAGCAGACGGGCGGCGGCGGGGTCCACCTCCACCGGCTGTCCGCCCGCCTGGTTCACCCGGAAAATGTCGCTGCCCGCCCGGGTGGCCGAGAGCATCGCCTCATAGTCATAGAGCCGGTTTGTCAAAATATCGCGGTCCGCGGCCCGGGCCTCCTCCCCGCCGGAGAGGGTGAACTGAACCACGGTGTCCAGGGCGAAGAGGGTGTACTCCCCATACTCCGCCTGTTTCGCGCAGCCCGCCAGAAGGGACAGGGCCAGCAGGGCGCAGACCAGCCCCTGTTTCATAAAATCTCCCGGTACATGGCGGCGGCGTCCGCCTTGCCTACGTTGTCCGCCACCACCAGGACCTCCACCTTCACGGTGCTGGTCCCGAATTTCAGCTCCAGCCGGTCCCCCACCTTCACGTCGTAGCTGGCCTTCACCGGCCTGCCGTTGGCGGTGACCCGTGCGTTGTCGCAGGCCTCGTTGGCCACCGTCCGGCGCTTGATGAGCCGGGAGACCTTCAGCCACTTGTCCAGCCGCATTTTAACCCCCCTTTTCTTATATTTTGCCCCGGGGAGCGCTCCTCCCGGCGGCAGAAACGGGGCCGCCGCAAACCATCCGCGGCGGCCCCACATGTTCAGACTGTCTGCATCAGGACACCGCATCCTTCAAAGCCTTGCCGGCCTTGAACACCGGGGCCTTGGACGCGGGAATGGGAATGGGCTCCTTGGTCTGGGGGTTGCGGCCCATACGCTCCGCACGGTTCTTCACCTCAAAGGAGCCAAAACCCACCAGCTGTACCTTCTCGCCCTGGTGCAGCGCCTCGGTGATGGCGTCGATGGTGGCGGTGATCGCGGCTTCCGCGTCCTTCTTGGACAGCTCGGCCCGCTCGGCCACCGCCGCGATCAGTTCAGTCTTATTCATGTCTCTTTTCCTCCTGTGCATTTCAATAATGTCGGCCTGCGCCCCAACTGGACGACGCCGTATACTTAAAGGCCCAGCCGCATGGGGGCCGTTTAAGTTTCAAATTCCCTCCGCCTTGGCCTGCGCCCAGAGCGCCTCCAGGCCGGGGACATCCAGCTCCTCCAGGGGGGCCGGAGCCAGCTGCTCCACCCTCCGGAAGCGGCGGATGAACTTCTCGCAGGCGGCGTGGAGGGCCAGCTCGCCGTCCGCCTCCAAAAACCGCCCCGCCTTCACCGCGGCGAAGAGCAGGTCGCCCAGCTCCTCCTGGACATCCCCATCTCCCTGAGCGGCCCTGCGCAGCTCCTCCAGCTCCTCGGACAGCTTGTCCAGGGCGGGACCGGCCTCCCGCCAGTCAAACCCCGCCTTGCTCGCCTTGTCCTGGAGCTTCCCCGCCCGGGTCAGCGCCGGCAGGGCCCGGGCCACGCTGTCCAGGGCGTCGGCGGCGGTGCGCTGGCCCTTCTCCGCCCGCTTCTGGGCGTCCCAGGTGTGCAGGGATTTTTCCAAATCCCCGGCCTCGGTCTCTCCAAAGACGTGGGGATGCCGGAAGACCAGCTTTTTGCACACCCCGTCCACCACGTCGGAGAAGTCAAAGCAGCCCGCCTCCTGGGCCATGCGGGCATGGAAGACCACCTGGAGCAGCACGTCCCCCAGTTCCTCCTTCAGGTTGTCCATGTCGCCCCGGTCGATGGCCTCCGCCGTCTCATAGGCCTCCTCCAGCATGTTCTGCCGAATGGACTGGTGGGTCTGCGCCCGGTCCCAGGGACAGCCCCCCGGGGCCCGGAGCAGCTCCATCACCCGGAGCAGGTCCTCCATACCGTAGCGGTCCGCTGTTTGAAAATTTACCACAATTTCGCTCCCTTATCAAGTCATTTTTATATGTTTTTGTAGGCAGGCCGAAAATTATACCGGGTTCCTCCCCGTTCAGGCCCTCAGAGCCGGAGGAGCCGGGCAATTTTATCCCCCTTGGGCATCAGGGCCAGATCGTCCCGGGAGATGGCCCGCAGGGACACCACCAGCACGGCATAGACCGTCACCGCCACCACAATGGCCGCCACCGCCGCGACGGCGTTGCCCTTCCAGCTGAGGACCGCCTCCTGGGCCCCCTCGGGGACCGAGCTGAGCAGCCGGGCCAGCACGCTGTACACCACCCAGGCCGCGCCCCCCATCACCGCGGAGGCCGCCAGGGGTTTTAGGAAAATGGGGATGAGGGGGGGATGCCGGGGGATGACCCGGGAGATGATGACCAGGTCCAGCAGCAGGCACAGCCCGAAGCACAGGATGTTCCCCGCCGGGGCCCCGAAGATGCCCACTCCGGGGCGGGCCACCAGGTTGTAGTTGGTAAAAACCTTCAGCACGCCCCCCAGCACCATCACAATGACCGGCATGGTCACAAAGCCGTGGGCCTGGAGGACCGAGTTGCACACCAGCATCATACACACAAAGACGGTGGCCAGACCCAGGGTGGACAGCAGCGGTCCGGCCAGCTCGGGGGTCATGCGGGTAAAGAGCATACGGATGATGGGGGTCCCCAGCACGAACAGCCCCATCCCCATGGGGAAGGCGGCCAGGGCGGAGATGCGCAGGGCGGAGCCCGCCACACGGGCCGCCCCCCTCCGGTCCCGCCGGGCCAGCGCGCCGGAGACAGCGGGGATAACCGCCGCCGTCACCGCCGTCATCAGGGAGGTGGGCAGGTTATAGATGGTCAGGGCGCTGCCGTAGTTGCCATAGAGGGTGCGGCTCACATCCTGCACCGCCTCCTTCAGGGCCACGGCGGCGGGGAGAGCCTGCTCCGCCTGCTCGCTCAGCACCGCCATGGTGGCCTTGGTTCCGGCGGGCAGGCCGGCCATCCAGGCGGCAATCGCCCCCTCCAGCTGGGTGAAGTCCACAAAGCTGGTGTACAGCGCCCAGCTCTCCTGGTTCTCCAGCAGGGTGCGCTGGAGCTGTCCCTGGACCAGGGAGGAGTCGATGACGGTGACAATGCCCACCATGGAGGAGCTCAGCGTGATGGGGATGGCGATGCGCAGCAGATTGGTCAAAATGTCCCGGGGGGCGTCGGGGACGTCCCGGGTGACCAGATCGGTCCGCGCCCCCCTGAAGCCGTAGTTGAGCACCATATAGACCAGGGCGAACATGGTCCCCACCGTCACCCCGGTGATGGCTCCGGCGGCGGCCACGTCGGGGGTCTGGTCCGCCTTGATGAGCCAGAAGGCCAGACCCAGGCCCACAATCAGCTTGCACAGCGCCTCAATAATCTGGGAGATGGAGGTGGGCGCCATGTTGTTGTGCCCCTGGGAGTACCCCCGCAGGGCGGACAGACAGCCCACGCACACCACCGCCGGGGCCAGCGCCCGAATCCCGGCGGCGGCCTTGGTGTCGTTCATCATGCCGGCCAGGGTGTCCGCCCGGAAGAACATCACCAGGAAGGAGACCAGCCCCAGCCCCAGGAAGAGGAGCAGGGACAACCGGAACGTCCGCTTCACCTGGTTGCGCCGCCCCAGAGCGTTGGCCTCGCTCACCAGCTTGGACACCGCCACCGGCAGCCCGGCGGTGGAGATGGTGAGCAGGACGGAGTAGATATAGTAGGCGTTGTTGAAGTCGGCGTTGCCCTGCTCCCCAATGATGTTGGTCAGGGGGATTTTGTAAAACATGCCGATGAGCTTTACCACCAGGATGCCCACCGCCAGGACGGCCGCCCCGCCGAAGAAGGTATTTTGTTTCTGGGCCGCCCTCTGGCGGGAAGTGCTGTCACGCTGAGCCATAGGCAGCCTCCTAAAAATTGAGAATCAGATCCAGTGCCGCCGGGGGACCCCCTCCTGCACCAGCAGCCCCGGCCGGCCCCAGGCCAGCGCGGTCACCCGCAGGCCCTCCTCTTTGGGACTATAGTCCGGCTCCAGGATGGCGAAGGGGTCCAGGATGGGGGACTCCCCCCGGCCCAGCGCCTCCAGACCCACAGTGGGGCCGTCCAGCTCCAGCTCGCTCTGGATGGCCCCCACCGGCGGGAACTGCCACAGCCTCTGGGCCAGGGCCAGCAGCTCCGCCTCCCCCTCGGGCCGGAAGAACTGCCCGTCCTCCCGGGTCAGCACCTCCGCCTCGGGGAGGATGAGGTAGTAGGTGAACTCGTCCTCCTCCGGGTCCTGGTTCAGCCAGAACCCCCGGACCTCGCTGTAGTCTCCAAGCCGGTACACGCTCTGCCGGTAGTCGTGGGAGAAATGCGCGGTGTCCTCCAGGGTGAAATTCTCCTCCAGCTTCCTCTGGTTCCAGGCGGCGATCTCCTCCTGGGACAGGTCTGCGTACTCCAGGAAGCCGGAGACGAAGGCCACCCCCGCCTCCTCCAGCGCCCGGTGGAAGCGGGTGACGAACCCCGGCCGGATATCCCTCCGGCGGAACTGGAGAGCCAGGTCGAAATAGGCGGGCATCTACTTCTCCCCAAACACCAGGGGCAGAGCGTAGCCCTCCGTCTCAGCCTTGATCTTCTCCAGGTCCAGGGTGAGGAATGTCCCATTCTCATATATGATTTTTCCCCGGGCCATATTCATGCACACATCGCTCCCCCGGGCGGAGAAGACCAGGTTCTCCAGCACGTCGTGGCAGGGGAAGAGGTTGAGGTGGGAAAAGTCCAGCAAAATCAGGTCGGCGAGCTTCCCGGCGGAAATGACCCCCGTGTCCCGCCCCAGGGACCTGGCCCCGTTGACGGTGGCCATGGACAGGGCCTGGAAGGCGGACACCGCGGCGGGGTCGCCGGTGATCCCCTTGTGGAGGATGGCGGCCAGCTTAATCTCCTCAAACATATCGTGATTGTTGTTGGAGGCCACCCCGTCGGTCCCCAGGGCCACGTTGACCCCCGCCCGGAGCAGCTGGGGAACCCGGGCCACCCCGGAGGCCAGCTTCAGGTTGGACACCGGGTTGTGGACGGCGGTGATATTTTTTTCCGCCATGAGGGCCATATCCTCCTCGCTGACCCAGACGCAGTGGGCGGCCCGGCCCCCGTTCTGCCAGACGCCGTACCGGTCCAGGATCCGGATGGGGGTCAGCCCCCCGTGGCGGGCCATGCACTCCTCATGCTCCTGCTTGGTCTCTGAGACATGGACGTGCATCCCCAGGCCGTGGCGCTGTCCATAGTCCGCCATCCACTCCCACAGAGGGGCGCAGGAGGTGTACTCCCCATGGATGGAGACGTCCGCCAAAATCTGCCCGTCTCCCGCGCCGTGCCACCCCTCCGTCAGGGCGGTCTGGTTGGCGCAGTCCCCGCATTTCTCCGGAGAGAAGTCCGCCGGGTCCCCGAAGAACATCCCTCCGCAGGACAGGTTGGCGGAGATGCCGGACTCCAGGATGGTCCGGGCAATGACATCCAGCTTCATGTACATATCCGCGATGCAGGTGGTCCCGGAGGCGATCATCTCCGCCAGACCCAGGGCGGTCCCGGCGGCGACGCAGCGCTCGTCCATCCTGTCCTCGGCGGGGAAGATGCAGTCGTTGAGCCAGTGCTGGAGGTCGTGGCCTCCGCCGTACCCCCGGAGCAGGGCCATGGGCACGTGGGTGTGGGCGTTGACCAGACCGGGCATCATCACCTTCCCGGCGCAGTCCATGACCCGCTCAAACTCCCCGGCGGGACGCCCGGTCCCCACGGAGGCGATCTTTGTGCCCTCCACCGCCACAAAGGCGTTTTTTATGACCGGATTGGCCGGGTCCATGGTGACGGCGGTCACATTGGCAAATAAAATGGACAATGGAATTCCCTCCTGTTTCTGCTCTCTACAATTTCGCCAGGCAGGCCCGCACCAGGCCGGAGAACTTCTCCCGGGCGGCGGCGGCGGCGTCCAGCACCTCCTGCTCGGACAGGGGCTGGTCCAGGATGCCGGCGGCCATGTTGGACAGCAGGGTCAGCCCCAGCACCTCCATGCCGCAGTGGCCCGCCACGATGACCTCGGGGGCGGTGGACATCCCCACGGCGTCCCCGCCCAGAGCGCGGACCGCCCGGATCTCCGCCGGGGTCTCGTACTGGGGGCCGTAGCAGTAGAAGTAGACCCCTTCCCGCAGGGGGATGCCCCGCTCCCGGGCGGTCTCCCGGGCCAGCTGCTGGAGGCGGGGGGTGTACAGATGGGAGGCGTCAGGGAACCGCACCCCGAATTTTTCCAAATTCTCTCCCCGGAGGGGGGACTCGGAGAACAGTTTAATCTGATCCGTAATAAGCATCAGGTCCCCGGCCCGCCACTGGGTATTCACACAGCCGGCGGCGTTGGTGACGATGAGGGTATCGCACCCCAGCAGGCGGAGCACCCGGACGGCGTAGGACACCTCCTCATAGGAGTAGCCCTCGTAGTGGTGCATCCGGCCCTGCATGACCGCCACCCTCTGTCCCTCCAGGATGCCGAACACCAGCCGGCCCTTATGGCCAGGAGCGGTGGAGGCCTTGAAGTGGGGGATATCCTGGTAGCCGATGGCGATGGGGTTCTCCACCTCCTCGGCCAGATAGCCCAGCCCGGAGCCCAGCACCATGGCCGCCCTGGGCACAAAGTCCCCCAGGCGGCTGCGGATGAATTGGGCGCTCTCCTCGTACTGCTTCATGGTGTAGTCCATTCCCATCCTCCTCTACAGCTGAGTTCCGCAGACCCGGCAGAATTTGTCCCCTTTTCCGCAGGGCGTCCCGCAGATGGGGCAGCTCTGGGCCTGCTTCAGGTCGGCAATGCGGGCCTTGAGCTCGCTGATTCGGGCGGCCAGCTCATCCGCCCGGGCCAGCTGCTCTCCCACCCGGGCGCTCTCCGCCGCCTGCCCCAGGTGGGTCTGGTACATCACCTGGCCCAGCTGGCGCAGCACCTCGTTGAACTCCCCGTTCAGGTCGAAGAGCTGGACGTTGAGCTTGGCCACGTCCATCATCTGCCCCGCCTTTCTTCCCGCCGTCCGGGCTCCGTCCGCCGCGGCGTCGGCGGCGTAGTTGGCCGTCCCTCTGACCCGCTCCAGCAGAGCTCTCACCTTTTCGTCCATACGCATACTCCTCCAATCTAAAATATAGTGGTCCTATTTTACACCAATTATTCCCGGATTGCAACCGCCGCAGAGCCGAAAATCCCGGAGCTTCCCAAATGCACTTGACAATCCCGGTTTTCCAACTACAATGGTGATATACTTTTTTGGCGCGGCAGACGCGGGAGGGGAGAGGCATATGAAAAAACCGGCCTGGACATTGTCCGCCTCACAGGTTATCATTTTGGGCTTTGCGGCCATGATTCTGGCGGGGAGCCTGCTGCTGACCCTGCCCTTTGCCACCCGGGACGGCCAGGGCGCCCCCTTTTTCGACGCGCTGTTCACCGCCGTCTCCGCCGCCTGCGTCACCGGGCTGGTGGTGCGGGACACCGCCGCCTACTGGTCGGGCTTTGGGCAGGGGGTCCTCCTCACCCTGATTCAGATCGGGGGAATGGGGGTGGTCACCTTTGCCGTGATCCTCTTTACCGCCGCCGGACAGCGCATTACCCTCCGGCAGAGGGGAATCATGCAGGAGTCCATCTCCGCCCCCAAGCTGGGAGGCATCGTCCGGCTCACCGGCTTCATCCTCACCATGACCGCCTTCTTCGAGCTGCTGGGCGCCGCCCTGCTGGCCCCCGTCTTCTGCCCGGCCTTCGGTCTGCTCCGGGGGCTGTGGTACAGTCTGTTCCACTCGGTGTCCGCCTTCTGCAACGCCGGCTTCGACCTGATGGGGGAGGGGGCCCCCTTCTCCTCCCTCACCGGCTACGCCGCCCACCCCTTGGTCAATCCGGTCATTATGGGCCTGATTATCACCGGCGGCATCGGCTTCGCCACCTGGGACGACATCCGGACCAACCGCCTGAAGCTCCGGCGTTACCGGATGCAGAGCAAGGTGATTTTATCCACCACCCTGCTGCTGATTCTTCTGCCCGCGGCCTGCTTCTTCTGCTTTGAGTTCTCCGGCCTCCCCCTGGGGGAGCGGCTGTGGGGCTCCCTGTTCCAGTCGGTGACCGCCCGGACCGCCGGCTTCAACACCCTGGACCTGTCCCGGATGAGCGAGGCGGGGCAGGGGATCATGGCCCTTCTGATGCTCACCGGCGGCGCCCCCGGCTCCACCGCGGGAGGGATGAAGGTGACCACCCTGGCGGTGCTGTTCTCCACCGCCCTGTGTGTCATCCGCCGCAGGGAGCACACCCACTTCTTCGGCCGCCGGGTGGAGGAGGAGACGGTGCGCTCCGCGGGGGCCATCCTCACCCTGTACCTCCTGCTCTTCCTGGGGGGAGGCTTCCTGATCAGCCGCCTGGAGGGGCTCCCTCTGGTGGCCTGCCTCTTTGAGAGCGCCTCCGCCCTGGGGACGGCGGGCCTTACCCTGGGCCTCACCCCGCAGCTGGGGCCTGTGTCCCGGGCGGTGCTCATTCTCCTGATGTACTGCGGCCGGGTGGGCGCGCTGACCCTGGTCTTCGCCGCCCTGTCCGGCAAAGCCACCCCCGCGAAGCTGCCCAGCGAAAAGCTGATGGTGGGCTGAGGCGGGTCCAAAAATACAGAAAAGAGGGGTTTTATGAAATCAATTCTGCTCATTGGCCTGGGACGCTTCGGCCAGCACATCGCCCGCAAGCTCTATGACCTGGGCCACCAGGTGATGGCGGTGGACAGCGAGGAGGCCCGGGTGAACACGGTGCTCCCCTTTGTCACCAACGCCCAGATTGGGGACAGCACCAGCGAGGAGTTCCTCTCCGCCCTGGACGTTTCCAGCTTCGACGCCTGCATCGTGACCATCGGGGACGACTTCCAGAGCTCCCTGGAGACCACCGACCTGCTCAAGGAGCTGGGGGCCAAGAAAATCATCGCCCGGGCCTCCCGGGGGGTCCAGGAAAAATTCCTGCGGCGCAGCGGCGCGGACGAGGTGGTCTATCCCGAGAAGCAGCTGGCCGCCTGGACCGCCATCCGCTGCACCTCCGAGTATATCCTGGACTACATCGAGCTGGACGACGGCTACTCCATCTTCGAGCTCTCCATCCCCGGGGAGTGGGCGGGGCGGACCGTCCTGCAGCTGGACCTGCGGAAAAAATACGGCATCAACATCCTGGGCATCCGGGACAGCGGCAGGCTGAACATGAATATCACCCCCGAGACCGTGCTGGACCAGGACCGCCCCATCCTCATCCTGGGGCAGGAGCGGGCCGTGCAGAAGTGCCTGCGCCTGTAGCGGGACGGGAGCTCCCTGCGCATTTTTCGTTGCTATTTTCTTCAAAGAGTGGTAAAATAAAACCGCCTGCCTCCGGGGCGGGCAAGCAGCATCCACTTCAGACAGACAGAAGGGGGCGTTCCTTATGCGCAAGCTGGTGATCGATAAAGCCGCGGTGAAGCACAACCTGTCCGTCATTAAAGAGCGGGCGGCGGGGACGGTGATCTACGGGGTGCTCACCGGAGACGGCGGCGGCGCGGGGGTGGTCCCCATGGCCAGGCTGCTCCGGGCGGAGGGCATCGGCCGCTTTGCCGTGTGCGAGGTCAAGGAGGCGGAGGCCCTGCGCCAGGCCGGCTTTGAGGATGAGGAGCTGCTGATGCTCCGCTCCACCACCGACCGGGAGGAGCTGGAGCGGCTGGTGGACCTGAACGTGGTGTGCAGCATCTCCTCAGTGGACACCGGTCTGGCCCTCAACGCCTTGGCGGAGAACCGCTCCACCGTGGTGGAGGCCCACATCCAGGTGGACACCGGCATGGGCTTCGGCGGTTTTCTGGTGGGGGAGCCGGAGAAGATCCTGCTGGCCTACCGCTCCCTGCCCAACGTGGCCCTGGCCGGCATCTATACCCAGCTCCACGCCGCCCGCGTCAACGACCCGGAGACCGAACAGCAGCTCAGCCAATTCGCCCAGGTGCTGGACACCATACACAAGGCGGGGTTCGAGACCGGGATGATCCACGCCGCCGGCTCCTTCGCCCTCCTCCACAACGAGAGCGCCCGGATGGACGGGGTTCGGGCGGGGTCCGCCATCCTGGGCCGCTGCCGCCGCACCCGGGACGACGGGCTGACGACGGTGGGCTTTGGGGAGGTCCCCCTGGCCGAGGTCCGCTGGCTGCCCAAGGGACACACGGTGGGTACGGATAAGCCTATCATCCTCCGCCGGCCCACTCGGGTGGCGGTGCTGCCGGTGGGATACCAGAACGGCTTCGGGGTGGTCCGCCCCCGGGAGACCGGCCTCTGGGCCGCGCTGCGGCAGTGGCGGCGCGGTCAGAGAAGGACCGTCCGGGTGGGCGGGGACCGGGTCCGCCTCCTGGGTCCCGTGGGCGCCACCGAAATTTTGCTGGATGTCACCGGCGTCAAGTGTTCCTCCGGGGATCTGGCCGTCTTTGAGATCGACCCCCTCTTCGCCCGGGGTTTTATTCGGGAGTACCGTTAAATTCCAAAGGGCTTGTCTTGTACGCCCGAGTAAAAGCGAGGTTTTTTCTGATGTCCAACCCCCTTTCCTTCCAGCCGCTGCTCTTCGGCGGCGATATCAACGTGTACAGCGTCGCCCGCGCCTTCCATGAGGCCTACGGGCTGCGCTCGGTGGCTTTTGGCAAATACCCCTCCTTTCCCTGCCACAACAGCGCCATCATCGACTACCGGGTGTGCCCCGACAACGAGGACGAGAGAGCCTTCCGCCGCAATATCCAGGCGGTCTCCGCGGAGTTTTCCCAAAAGACGATCCTGCTTTTGGGCTGCGGGGACAGCTACGTCCAGCTGGCCGCCCACTGCCGGGACTCTTTGCCGGAAAATGTCATCGCCCCCTACATCAGCGGGGAGCTGCTGGACACTTTAATCAATAAGGAGCAGTTTTACACCCTGTGCGACCGCCACGGCATCGACCACCCCGCCACCTTCATCTATGACCGGTCCATGGGCCACAGCTTCACCCTCCCCTGGGACCCGCCCTACATCGCCAAGCCCGCTGACAGCGTGGCCTACTGGGGCTGCGGGGACCACTCCCTGGCCAAGGTCTACATCTGCCAGAGCCGGGAAGAATTGTTAGAGAGCCTGGACCACGTCTACGCCGCCGGCTACCCCGACCATATGGTGCTCCAGGAGTTTATTCCCGGGGACGACAGCTATATGCGGGTGCTCACCAGCTACTCCGACCGGAACGGGAAGGTCACCCTGATGTGTCTGGGCCATGTCCTGTTGGAGGAGCACTCCCCCCACGGCATCGGGAATCACGCCGTCATCATCACCGACCACGATGAGGACCTGTGCCGGAAAATCCAGACCCTGCTGGAGGATCTGCACTACACCGGCTTCTCCAACTTCGACATCAAGTACGACCGGCGGGACGGCAAATACAAGGCCTTTGAGATCAACTGCCGCCAGGGGAGGAGCAACTACTACCTCACCGGCGCGGGCCACAACATCGCCCGGATGGTGGTGGAGGACCGGATCGAGGGGAAAAATAAGCCCCTGGAGATCACCAAAAACCGGGCCCTGTGGCGGATGGTCCCCCGGTCGGTGGCCTTCAAGTTCACGCCAAAGCAGTACCACCCGGAGATGCGCGCCCTCATTCAGGCGGGGGCGGACTGCCACTCCCTGGTCTATTCCAGGGACGCCTCCCTCAAGCGCCGGCTGCGGGTGATGAAAAACCACATCGGCAATATCAAACGCTTCGACCAGTTCAATAAGGTCCCGGAGGAGGACTAGGACCCCGCCCCATAGATCCTTGCAGGGACATGACTTGTCGCGGCCCTGCATTCCCATCATCGAAAAGGAGTTTTTATGCAGTACCGGCTGGGCGTCCTGGGCGGCATGGGTCCCCAGGCCACCAACACCTTCTATCAATTCGTCATTGACCGCACCGATGCCCGGAGTGACCAGGAGCACGTCAGCGCGCTGATTCTCTCCGATGTGGATATGCCCGACCGCACCGCCGCCATCCTGGGCAGCGCGGCCTGCCAAAACGCCGTGCTGGAGCGGCTGACCGCGGACGCCCTGCTGCTGGAGCGCGCCGGGTGTACCTGCATCGCCGTCCCCTGCAACACCTCCCACTTCTTTTTGGACCAGGTGCAGCAGCGGGTGAGCATCCCCATCCTCCACATGATCCGGGAGACCGCCAAGGCTCTGGCCGCTCAGGGGAGGACCCGCCCCGGGATTTTAGCCACCGATGGGACCATTGAGACCGGCCTCTACCAGCGGGAGTTCGCCGCACTGGGCATTCAGGCGGTAATCCCCTCCCCCCAGGCCCAGGAGGCGGTCATGTCCCTGATCTACGACGACGTGAAGTCGGGGCGGGACGGGGACCCCGAAAAATTTTCCTTCCTCCATCGGGACCTGCTGGCCCACGGCTGTGACTGCGGGGTGCTGGCCTGCACCGAGCTGTCCGTCTTCGCCAACAAGCACCACCTGCCCCCCTACTACACCGACGCCATGGCCGTCCTGGCCGAGCGGGCGGTGGAGGCCTGCCACAAGCCTTTGCGGCATATTTTTATCAAATGAACCGAAGGCGGGGGAATGAGGAAATCACAATAGAAAGCCCCCCACTGTATGGGGAACGGATAGAAAGGAGGGTCTCCCATGCGCTGGAACCGAGCGGAACGATCCTGCGCCTGTTTTCTGTGCTTCTGCGCGGCGGTGGGCGTCATGCTCCAGACGGAGGGGCCAGTGGAGCGCAGCGGCTTTGCACTCCAAAACTTCACCCAGACCGAGCTGGACCCCGTCGTCTATCTGGAGGGCGAGGTGGAGCACATCGTCCCGGCGGGGGAGCGGGTCACCACGATTACCCAGCGCACCCCCTTCCGGCGAACCGAACACACCGAATACGGCCCGGACCCCGGTGTGCTCCTGTCCGGGACCCAGCTGCCCGCCACCCACTCCCTGTTCCTGACCGTCCCCTATGGCGCCCTGGTCCGGCAGGAGTACGACCTCTACGACCCGGAGGGGGACACGGTCTACCACATCGACCGGGAGGTGTTCCTGCCCGCGGAGCCTATCTCCTATTCCCTCCTCTGCCACCTGGACGAGCCGTCCTGGATACAGCACGCCCGCCTTGCCAACGCCGTCTTCTCCTACCCCGACGCCCAGGCGCTGGTGGAGGCGGTGGAGCGGGACCCCAGCTTCTTCATCAACTCCCCTGAATTATAATACGAGGTGACCGCTATGGAGCACATCATCCACCCTCTCCGCGCCTATACCGGCCTTCTGGAACGGGAGGGGCTGCTGACCGCCCCCGTGCCGGAGGGACTGGACCTTGATCTCCCGGTGGCGCTGGTGTCCTACGACTCCCGGGAGGTGGTCCCCGGCACGCTGTTCCTGTGCAAGGGGGCCCATTTCAAGGCGGAATTTCTCAAAATGGCCCGGAAGCGGGGGGCGGTCGCCTATGTGAGCGAGATCCCCTACCCGGAGTCCGGCCTGCCCTGCATCCAGGTCAGCGATATGCGGCGGACCATCGCCCCGCTGGCCGACCTGTTTTACGGCCACCCCTCCGGGAGGCTTCCGGTCATCGGCATCACGGGGACCAAGGGAAAATCCTCCACCGCCTACTATCTAAAGTATATTTTGGACGAGTACCTGTCTGAGCAGGGGAGGGGGGAGAGCGGCATCATCTCCTCCATCGACACCTACGACGGGGTGGAGCGCTTTGAGTCCCACCTCACCACCCCGGAACCCCTGGAGCTCCAGCGCCACTTCTCCCACGCCCTGGAGGCGGGCCTCTCCTACCTCACCATGGAGGTGTCCAGCCAGGCGCTGAAGTACCACCGGACCCTGTGTACCAGCTTCGCCGCCGCCTGCTTCCTCAACATCGGACGGGACCACATCTCTCCCATTGAGCACCCGGATTTTGAGGACTACTTCTCCTCCAAGCTGCGGATCTTCCGGCAGGGGGCGGTGAACTGCGTCAACCTGGACTGCGACCACGCCGGACGGGTCCTGGCCGCCGCGCAGGAAGCGGGGAGACCGGTGTACACCTTCTCCCAAAAAAATGAGGAGGCGGACGTGTTCGGCTCCCAGGTGCGCAAGCGGGGGGACGATATCCTCTTCCGGGTGCGTACCCGGCGGTTCCTGCGGGAGTTCCGGCTGACCATGCCGGGGCTGTTCAATGTGGAAAACGCCCTGGCCGCCATCGCGGTGTGCGAGGCGCTGAATATCCCTGAGCGGTGCATCTATGTGGGACTGATGAAGGCCCGGGTCCCCGGCCGGATGGAGGTCTACTCCAACGCGGACGGGACGGTCACCGCCCTTGTGGATTACGCCCACAACCGTATGTCCTTCGAGACCCTGTTCCGCTCGGTCCAGGCGGAGTACCCGGGCCGGCGGATGGCCGCCGTCTTCGGCTGTCCGGGAAAGAAAGCCCTGGAGCGCCGGCGGGACCTGGGGGAGGTGGCGGGAAAATACTCCAGCCTGGTGGTCCTCACCGAGGAGGACAGCGGTGAGGAGGACACCCTGTCCATCTGTCAGGAGATCGCCGCCCACGTGGCGAAGCAGGGCTGTGAGTACTCCATCCAGCCCAACCGGGGAGAGGCCATCCGCCAGGCCATTCTGGGCTGCCGCGAGCCCACCGTTCTCCTCATCACAGGCAAGGGGGCGGAGACCCGGCAGAAACGGGGGAGCGCCTATGTCGAGACCCCCTCCGATGTGGACTATGTTCACAGCTTCCTTCAGGAGTACGATGTCCGCCACGGCCTGGACGGTCTGGAGAAGGTCCGGGCCCTGCTGTCCGTGCTGCCGGTGCTCAAGCGGGCGGAGGGGCGGACGGTGGTCATCAAGTACGGCGGCTCCGCCATCGGCGCGGAGGGGCGGAAGGATACCACCCTCCAGGACGCCGCCGCCCTGCGTATGGCCGGGGTGCGGGTGGTGCTGGTCCACGGGGGCGGACAGCATATCACCCGGCTGCTGGACCGGCTCCAGGTCCCCACCAGCTTTGTCAACGGCTACCGGGTCACCGACGGGGCCGCTCTGGAGTGCGCGGAGATGGCCTTGTCTGCCCAGGTCAACAAGGCCATCGTCCAGGAGCTGGCCCGGCTGGAGGTCTCCGGGGTGGGGATCTCGGGCAAGGACGGGGGACTGCTCACCGCCGCGGTGAAGGACCCCGCCCTGGGCAGGGTGGGGGAGATTACCCGGGTGGAACCCAGGCTCCTCCACACCCTGCTGGAGGCCGGCTTCCTGCCTGTGGTCTCCCCGGTGGCCCTGGGGGAGGACGGGGGAACCCTGAACTGCAATGCCGATGACGCCGCCCGGGCCCTGGCGGAGGAGCTGGGAGCTCAGGCGCTGGTCTTCCTCACCGATGTGGGGGGCATCCTCATTGACAGCCACAACAGCAAAACCGCCGTGGACCGGATGGATGTCAAGCGGGCCCAGGAGCTGATCGACACCGGGCTGATTGCCGGCGGGATGGTCCCCAAGGTCCGGGGCTGTATCCACGCCGTCCGCGCCGGGGTGGGGGAGGTCTCTATTCTGGACGGCCGCCGGGAGCACGCCCTGCTGCTGCATATGCTGGGCCAGCGGGCGCCTGGGACCACCATCACCGGATAACCATTTTGCCTCAAAGCTATCAACACTTCCGGCCGGAACGCCGAGGGGAGAACGCTGGCGTCTCTTCGGCAAGCCGTCAGGACAGCGATACCCCGCTGTCCCCAGGCTTGCCGAAGCGCCTTCTGCGGTCTCCCCTCCTGCGCTGTCCCTGCAAACAATTTATGAACATTCCGCTTCTCCCCTTGACATCCGCCCGGGCTGTGGTAAAATAATCAACGCGTTAATCATTAACGGGTTAACTATTTTTTGAGAGGAGGTTTTTTATGGATGTCAGACCTCATGAGATGGACCTGCTGTCCCGAAGTCTGCATCAGGCCCACCGGTCCGCCATCCAGAGGGAGCTGAACGCCGCCGGGCTGGGGGCGGTGGGCCACCCCATGCTGGTGTCCATCCTCCAGTCCGCCGGGGAGGACCCGGAGGGCCAGTGCCAGGACCAGCGGGAGCTGGCCGGTCTGCTCCATGTCTCCCCCGCCGCTGTGGCCAATTCCCTAAAATGCCTGGAGCGGGACGGCTACATCCGCCGGGAGCCCTGGGAGCGGGACGCCCGGCGCAACCGGGTCCTTTTGACGCCGAAGGGGGCCGCCGCCGTGGAGGTCTGCCGGGAGGTCTTCCGCCGGGTCTCCGCACGGATGATGGACGGCTTTTCCCAGGAGGAGCTGGCTCAGCTGGCCCAATTCCAGCGCCGGATGCTGGACAATCTCAATTCCCGCGAAAAGGAGTGATCTTACTTTGCTTTCCCTGTTCCTGACCCATTTGGAGGGTTACAAAAAAGACGCCATAAAATCCCCCGTCCTCATTGTGCTGGAGGTCATCTGCGAGCTGCTCCTCCCCCTGGTCATGGCGGAGATTGTGGACAATGCCATCCCCGCGGGGGATGTGCGGTCCATCTTCGCCCTAGGGGGGCTGATGCTCGTCCTGGCGCTGCTGGCCATGGTCTGCGGGGTGGGGGCCGCCAAATACGCCGCCTTTGCCAGCCAGGGCTTTGGCGGCAACCTGCGTCAGTGCCTGTTTGACAAGGTGCAGGAGTTCTCCTTCGCCGATATCGACCGGTTCTCCTCCGCCTCCCTGATCACGCGGATGACCAACGATGTCAACGCCATGACCATGATGCTGGCTATGGGACTGCGGATGCTGGTGCGGGCCCCGGTGATGCTGCTCGTCGCCCTGGGGGTCAGCCTGTACCTCAACGCCCGGCTGGCGGTGGTGCTGCTGGTCATTATCCCCCTTATGACGCTGGCCATCGCCGTGCTGATGAAGGTGTGTACCAAGCTCTTTGAGGCGATGCAGAGACGGATCGACGGGCTGAACAACGTGCTCCAGGAGAACCTGGTGGCCATCCGGGTGGTAAAGGCCTTTGTCCGGGAGGACCACGAGCGGGAGAAGTTCAACCGCTCCAGCGACGCGCTGATGAACGCCGGCCTCACCGTGGGGATGCGCGTCATCGCCATTATGCCCATTATGATGCTCTGCATGAATGGGGCCACGCTGGCGGTGCTCTACTTCGGAGGGCGGATGGTCATGGGAGGGGACTTCCTCTTGGGGGACCTGAACGCTTTCCTCTCCTACATCATGCAGGTACTGATGAGCGTGATGATGGTGGCCATGTCCCTGCTTCAGCTCTCCCGGGCCCAGGCCTGCGCCCGGAGGATCAACGAGGTGCTTGAGGCGGTTCCCTCCGTCCAGGACAGGCCGGAGACCGCCTCCCTCCCCGCGCCCAGAGGCCGGGTGGAGTTCCGGGACGTGTCCTTCAAATACGCCGCCGGCGCGGGGGACGACGTGCTCTCCCACATCAGCTTCACCGTGGAGCCGGGGCAGTTCGTGGCGGTGGTAGGGGGGACGGGTACAGGCAAGTCCTCCCTGGTCAACCTGATTCCCCGGTTCTATGACGTGACCGGCGGGGCGGTGCTGCTGGACGGGGTGGACGTGCGGGACTACCCGCTGGAGGCCCTCCGGGAGCGCATCGGCATGGTGCTCCAGACCAACGTCCTCTTCACCGGGACCGTCCGGGAAAATCTGCTGTGGGGCAGGCCGGACGCCTCCGAGGAGGAGCTGGTCCAGGCCGCCAAGGACGCCCAGGCCTACGACTTCATCATGGGACTGCCCCAGGGCTTTGATACCCAACTCACCCAGGGGGGAACCAACGTCTCCGGCGGACAGAAGCAGCGGCTGTGCATCGCCCGGGCCATGCTGCGAAAGCCCGCTATCCTCATTCTGGACGACTCCACCTCCGCCGTGGACTCCGCCACCGAGGCCGCCATCCGGGCCTCCTTCCGCCAGAATTTGAAGGACACCACCGTGATTATCATTGCCCAGCGTATCTCCTCGGTGCAATACGCCGATGAGGTCCTCATTTTGGACGACGACCACATTGCCGGCCGGGGCTCCCATGAGGAGCTGCTGGCCCACAACAAAATCTATCAGGAGATCTATCAATCTCAGCAAGAGGGGGTGGGCGGATAATGCCAGGACCCAATCGCGCCTTTCAGGCAGGGCCGGTCAAGCCCAAGCATATGAGAAAAACCATGGGCCGGCTGCTGGGCTACCTCACAAGGAGCAAGCTGCCCCTGGCGGCCGTGCTGCTCTGTCTGCTGGCCTCCGTGGCCGCCAACCTGGGCGGGTCGTATCTGATGCGCCCCATCATCAACCGCTTTATCTGGTCGGGCTGCACCGACTTCGCCGGACTGGGGCTGTCCATGCTCCAGCTGGCGGGGGTCTATCTGCTGGGCTGTCTGGCCACCTACGGACAGTCCGCCATCATGGTCCGTCTGGCGGAGAGAGGGGTCAACCGCCTGCGGAAAGACCTCTTTGACCGCCTGCAGCGCCTCCCCCTGTCCTACTTCGACCAGCACCCCCACGGGGAGCTGATGAGCCGCTTCAGCAACGACGCGGACAGCGTGCTGCTGGCCCTCCAGCAGAGCGTGGTCTCTCTGCTGTCCAGCTGCCTGATGTTTGTGGGGCTGGTGGCGCTGATGCTCTTCATCAACTGGAAGCTGTTCTTCATCACCGCGGCGGTCCTGGCCCTCACCCTGCTCCTGTTCAAAACCATGGGCGGCCGCAGCCGCCGCTTCTATCAGAAGCAGCAGGCCGCTCTGGGCGCGGTCAACGGCGAGATCCAGGAGGTCATCGAGGGACTGAAGGTGGTCAAGGCCTTCACCCACGAGGCACAGGCCAAGGAGAAGTTCCGGCAGCTGAACAACGCCTACCGGGACGCCGCCCAGAAGGCCAGCTTCTACTCCACCATGATTATGCCCATGTCGGGCCGCCTGATGGACATCAGCTACGCCTTGACCGCCGCCTTCGGGGGACTGCTCTCCGTTCTCCAGGGCTTCGACCTGGGGGGGCTGGCCATTTACCTCAACTACTCCCGGCAGGTTGGCCAGCCGCTGAACCAAATTTCCCAGCAGATGACCGCTCTGCTGTCCGCCCTGGCCGGCGCGGAGCGCATCTTTGAGGTCATGGATACCAAACCCGAGACGGACGCGGGGTCGGTCACCCTCACCGCCGCGGAGAAGGACGCCAACGGGACCCTCTCCCCCTTCACCGGGGAGGGCCGCCCCCGCACCTGGGCCTGGCGGGTCCCCCGGGACAACGGCATGGAGCTGGTCCCCGTCTTCGTGGGGGAGGACGAGACTCTGACCGAGATCACCGACCCGGAGTCCCTCCCCGACCCCGCCCTCCTGGCCAGCCACGCCTGGGCCTGGAAATACCCGGACCCGGACGGCAGAGTGACCCTCCACCTCATCCGCGGGGCGGTGCGCAATGTCCCCGGGGAGTCCTTCTGCCTCACCGAGCTGCGGGGGGCGGTGCGCTTCCGGGAGGTGGATTTCTCCTACGTCCCCGGCAAACGCATCCTGAACCGCGTGTCCGTCTACGCCGACCCGGGGCAGAAAATCGCTTTCGTGGGCTCCACCGGCGCGGGGAAGACCACCATCACCAACCTCATCAACCGCTTCTATGAGATTGAGGGCGGGGTCATCACCTATGACGGCATTGATGTAAAGGCCATCCGCAAGGACGACCTGCGCCGCTCCCTGGGGGCGGTGCTTCAGGACACCCACCTGTTCACCGGGACCATTCTGGACAACATCCGGTATGGCCGCCTGGACGCCACCGATGAGGAGTGCGCCGCCGCCGCCAAGAGCGCCAACGCCCACTCCTTCATCCGCCGCCTGCCCGAGGGGTATCAGACCATGGTCACCGGGGACGGGGCCAACCTGTCTCAGGGCCAGCGGCAGCTTCTGGCCATCGCCCGGGCCGCCGTGGCTGACCCGCCGGTGATGATTTTGGACGAGGCCACCTCCTCCATCGACACCCGAACCGAGGCCCTCATCCAGCAGGGGATGGACGCCCTGATGGAGGGCCGGACCGTCTTCGTCATTGCCCACCGGCTGTCCACCGTGCGCAACGCCAACTGTATCGTGGTCATTGAGCATGGAGAGATCGAGGAGAAGGGCAGCCACCAGCACCTGCTGGAGGAGAAGGGACGGTACTACCGGCTCTACACCGGCCAGTTTCAGCTTTCCTGAATTTATGGGGCCTCCGTGTCTTCACGGAGGCCCCGCTGTATTGGCTTTGTCCCTGCACCCGTCCCGCTGATTTGCATATTTTATTCCGAAGAGGGCACATAATAGTTGTGGAAAATATGAGTTCGCCCCTTGCTTTTTCCGGCGGGAAATGTTACCATAGAAAAAGAATCTGGCGCGTTCGGTGCGCCTATTTTGAATCGGAAGGAAGATTGTTTTATGTTTGGAAAACTCATTGATATCCTCAAGGCCCACCCCCGTAAAATCGTCTTTACCGAGGGGACCGACCCCCGTATCCTGGAGGCCTCCGCCCGTCTGCTGTCCGGAACCTTCCTCACCCCCATCCTCATCGGCAACGAGGCTGACATCCGCGCCGCCGCCGAGGAAGCGGGCTTCAACATCCGGGGGGCCGAAATCTACGACCCCGAGAATTATGAGAAAATGGACGCCATGGTGGAGAAGATGGTGGAACTGCGCAAGGGCAAGATGACCGCCGACGAGTGCCGCGCCATGCTCAAGAAGGGCAACTACTTCGGCACGATGCTGGTGGCAATGGGCATCGCGGACTCCCTGCTGGGCGGCGCCACCTACTCCACCGCCGACACCGTCCGACCCGCCCTCCAGCTGGTGAAGACCAAGCCGGGCAACTCCATCGTCTCCTCCTGCTTCATTCTGGTCCGCCCCTCCGCCACCGGCGGCAATATGGTGCTGGCCATGGCGGACTGCGCCATCAACATCAACCCCAGCGAGGACGAGCTGGTGGAGATCGCCACCGAGACCGTCCAGTGCGCCAAAATCTTCGGCGTGGACCCCAAAGTGGCCTTCCTCAGCTACTCCACCTTCGGCTCCGGCAAGGGCGAGGCGGTGGACAAGATGCGCAACGCCGCCGAGAAGGCCAAGGCCGCCATGCCCGATGTCCCCGTGGAGGGCGAGCTGCAGTTTGACGCCGCCGTCTCCCCCCGGGTGGCCCACACCAAATGCCCCGACTCCAAGGTGGCCGGCTACGCCAATACCTTCATCTTCCCCGACATCAGCGCGGGCAACATCGGCTATAAGATCGCCCAGCGCCTGGGTTCCTTCGAGGCCTACGGTCCCATCCTGCTGGGCCTGAACGCCCCGATCAACGACCTGTCCCGGGGCTGCAACGCCCAGGAGGTCTACTCCATGGCCATCATCACCGCCGCCCTGGCGTAATCCGATTCCCATTGGCCCGCTTCTGTTTCAATTCTGCCAACGTACAAAGCTCTCTCCGCCTGCAAAGGCGGAGAGAGCTTTTCTTTACAGATACCGCACCGCCGTACCGTAGGCGATGACCTCGGCGGCCCCCTGCATCACGGAGGAGGAACCGTAGCGGATATTGATGATCGCGTCCGCCCCCAGCGCTGTGGCCTCATCCACCATGCGCTTGATGGCGATCTGCCGGGCCTCGTTGAGCATCTCGGTGTATCCCGTGATCTCGCCCCCCACCAGGGTCTTCATCCCCGCCATAAAGTCCTTACCGAAGTTTTTGGACTGGACCACCGTGCCCTTCGCCATGCCCAGCAGCTCCAGATTCTTTCCCGGGATGTAATCGACGTTTACCAACAGCATAATTTTTTCCTCCTAATACAAAATGTTGAGTTTTTGGGGGCTCAGTACTGTTTCGCCTGGTCCAGCTCGCCCCGCCGGAGCTCCTCCAGCCGCTGTCTCAGCACAACAACGGAACAGGGGATTGTGACCAGACCGGCGGCGGCCAGGACCAGCAGCAGCCCCCGCAGCCAGCCGGTCTGGAACCAGCTCCGGACGCGGAGCAGCAGGACCGCGGTCAGCAGCTGGAGCAGGGCGTTCAGCAGGACAGCCCGTACCGCCCGCCGTCTCTCAATATTTTTTGGCTTCATCCTCTTCACCTCCCTGGATCTCCTGCCACCGCTCCCGCAGGGCCACGATGACCCCGGCGGCAATGGCCATGTAGAGCGCCGCGCAGGCTAGGACGAGCAGGGCAGTAAAGGGGTCGCTGCCGCTGCCGCTCACACCAACCAGCAGCGCCATGGTAAGCAGGAACATCAGCCCAACGGTCACAACCGTTACGACCACCGCCCCGGCAAAGCCCTTATCCTCAGTATTCTTTCGCATCCTCTTCCTCTCCCTTCTGAATTTCCCGAATCCGCTGCATCATGGCCAGCAGCACCCCCAGGATGACCACCCCGGGGATGGCCGCCAGCGCCGCCAGCAGGGGCAGGGGAGGGGCTTCGGCGGGGTCTGTCACGTAGAGCCAGATTATCAGCCCGATCAGCCCCGCCATGAGGGCGCTCATCAGGATGGCCATGACCACCGGAGCCACATACCGCACAGGGGGCGCGTCCCGCTTCTGTTTATCCTGAAAGGTGGTCCCGCCCCGCTCCAGACGGTCCATCTCCTCCAGCAGAGAGGCGGCATCCAGGGCGTCCAGCCGCTCCTCCCGGTCCCGCAGGCTCTGGCACAGCTGGATGGACTGCTCCAGACTGTGCAGCTCCCGCTCCAAAGTGACCAGATGCCGGCGCATTCCGTCCCCCACTGTGCCCCCGGCCTGCATCCGGCGTATCTCCTCCAGCGGGACCCCCAGCTTGCGCATCAGCTTGATTTGACGCAGGATGGCCACCTCTGCCTCCTCGTAGTCCCGGTAGCCGTTCTCGCTGTTGCGCCGGGGGGAGAGCAGACCCTGCTCCTCATAAAAGCGGATGTTCTTTTTGGTAATGCCCACCTGGGCCTCCACCTCGTTGATCTTCACGGTCCGTTCCTCCCTTCTGTCCACAGCTTACACCTTCCACCAGGGGGAGTGTCAAGGGGATTTTTCAGCTTTTTTAGACAAACGGAGCCTTCCCCCTGGAGGAAGGGTCCATTTTATTACAGCTTGCGGAACTCCTCCACCTCCAGCACGAAGACGGTGGCGCCTCCCACCTCCACCTTGACAGGGGTCCCGCCCATCCGCCAGGCCGGGATGCCGCCTGTGCCGTGGGGCATTACGATTTCGGTCTCGGTCCGTTTGGCGCAGTTCTCCTTCAAAATGTCCATTACCGCCTCCACCCGGCCGTCCTCCACTCCCACGAGCAGCGTGGTGTTGCCGTCCCGTAAAAATCCGCCTGTGCTGGCCAGCTTGGTCACTCCAATCCGGGCCCGTCCCAAAGCATCCGCCGCGGCGTTGGCGTCCTTATCCCGTATCACGGCAAGAATCAATTTCATAGAGTTCCCTCCTTTTTCCTCACGCCGGACTGGCCTGGCATTTCCTTACCACTCTATTATAACATACCGCGCATAAATTTTCCATCAATTTTTTGGCGAAACCTCCAGCACCGTCAGCACCTCCCCTGACACCCGGAACCGCACCTCCAGTCCGCCGAAGGCCGCGCCGTAAATTCGCTCGGGGTCGCTCTGATAGGAGGGGCGGGGGTCCTGAGCCAGCACCCCCAGCAGCGCCTCCCGCTTCTCCGGCGGGACCCGCTCCAGCAGTTTTTGGGGGATGTCCACCTGGAGCGCCGGCCCCTGGGGACAGCTGGCAAAGCCCCCCAGCGCCTCCGGCCGGCAGTCGGCATAGGGGAGGTAGGGCTTGATATCGTAGATGGGGGTCCCGTCCAGCAGGTCCCCGCCCCCCACGGTCAGCACAGGCCCCAGCAGCCGGTCCTGGCGCACCTCCAGCAGCTCCAGACAGGACAGCCCCAGCCGGTTGGGACGGAAGGGGGAGCGGGTGGCAAACACCCCCATGCGCCGGTTCCCTCCCAGGCGGGGCGGGCGCACGGTGGGGGACCAGCGCGTTTCCTTTACCGCCGAGAACCCCCAGATCAGCCAGAGGTGGGAAAATTCCTCCAGACCACGCACCGCGCTCATATCCCGGTACTCCTGTTCAAAGACCACCTCCGCCCGCAGGGACCGGACCAGTCCGCTCTGCCGGGGGATGGTGAATTTCTCCAAAAAATCGCTGCGGATGCGGGCGATGGGCCGGATGGTCAGCTCGTCCATGGCGTCCCCTCCGTCTCCAGCAGGCCCAGGTCGTACTTCCAGCCCAGCACCCGCGCCACCGCCTCGTCCACCCGCTCCATGGGGAGGGTCCCGTCCTCCATAGCCGCCAGCACCTGGGGGATCTCCTCCTGGAATTGGTCGGTGACCACCATATCGCACCCCGCCGCCAGGGCCAGCACCGCCGGACAGCCCTCCCCGGCGTATTTGGTAATGGCGCTCATGGACAGGTCGTCGGTGAGGACGGGGCCGTCAAAGTCCAGCTCCTCCCGCAGCAGCCGGTAGACGGCGGGGGAGAGGGAGGCGGGCCGGTCCGGGTCCAGGCTCTGTACGATGTTGTGGCTCACCAGGACGGCGGCGGTTCCCCCCTCCGCGGCCTCCACCCCCGCCCGGAAGGGGAGGAGGTCCGCTGCCAGAAGCTCCTCCAGGGGCCGCTCGTCCACCACGCACTGGGTATGGGTGTCCCGGTTGGGGCCGTAGCCGGGGAAGTGCTTCAAGACACTGCCCACTCCGTCCGCCTCCATCCGGTCCACCACGGCGGCGATGTACGCGCAGGTCTCCTCCACCCCCAGACCCAGGGTCCGGTCATACATAAAATCCTTGGGGTCGGTGGACAGGTCGGCCACCGGGGCAAAGTTGACCTGTATCCCCAGAGAGAGGAGGAGGGCGTCCTTCTCCCCGCAGTCCTCCAGAATGGCCTCCAGTCCCCCCTGGCGGTACAGCTTCTGGGGGGAGAAAAACCGCCGCTCCCGCAGCTGGGGGCAGGCGCTCACCCGGGCCACCGTCCCGCCCTCCTCGTCCGCGCCGATGAGCAGGGGAATGGGGTCCGCCGCCTGGAGGACGGCCAGCTCCTCCTGGACCTGCTGAGGGGTTCGGTTCTTCAGATTGTCCTTGAAGAGCAGATATCCCCCCAGGTGGTACTCCCCGGCCAGAGCGGCGGCGTCCTGCACCGGGCATTTGGGAAAAAAGAGCTGGCCCGCCTTCTCCTCCCGGGTCATGGAGGACAGCAGGGCGTCAATGGCCTCCTGCCGGGGGTCGGGCTCGGGCTCCGGTTCAGGCTCGGGGATTGGCTCCGGCTCGGACTGGACCGGGGGAGGGGAGGGGGGGACCTCCTCCGGGGCCGCATGGGCGCACCCCGTCAGGAGAAGGACCGCCAGGATCACGAAATACCGTCTCATGGATCAAAACTCCTTCCGGATAGAGGACCGCCCCGTCCAAACCGGCGGGGCAGTCGAGTGTTTTATTCCTCTGTCCTGGTGATGGCGATGTTCAGCTCCTCCAGCTGTCCGGGCTCCACCACACCGGGGGCCCCCATCATCAGGTCCTGGGCGTTCTTGTTCATGGGGAAGGGGATGACCTCCCGGATGGACTCCTCTCCCGACAGCAGCATGACCATCCGGTCCACTCCGGGGGCGATGCCGGCGTGGGGAGGCGCGCCGTAGGTAAAGGCATTGTACATTGCAGGGAATTTCTTCCGCACGTCCTCCTCCTCCAGACCCACCATCCAGAAGGCTTTTATCATAATCTCCGGGTCGTGGTTGCGCACCGCGCCCGAGCTGAGCTCCACCCCGTTGCACACCAGGTCGTACTGGTCGGCGGTGATGGACAGAGGGTCCAGCTCCCCCGCGATGGCCTTCTCCACCGTCTCCAGTCCCCCGGAGGGCATGGAGAAGGGGTTGTGACAGAACTCCAGCTCCCCCGACTCCTCGCCAATCTCGTACATGGGAAAGTCCACAATCCAGCAGAATTCATACCGCTCCTGACTGAAGTGGGCGGGGCAGAGGGGAGCCGCCGTTTTGATGAATGCTCCGGCGGTCTTTTGCGCCGCCGCCAGCGCCCCGGCGGACAGACCCACCAGACAGTTAGGGGCGAGGGTCAGGGCCTCCACCACCAGGTCCTTGATGGGCTGGAGGAATTTGGAGATTCCGCCCACCAGCTCCCCCTTCTCATCATAGCGGAACCAG
>JAAWSG010000100.1 GCA_022801435.1 Lawsonibacter sp. | reverse complement strand
AGTCCCACGTCTTTGTAGTGGCGCAGAGTTTCCTTGGTTGTGCCGCACAGGGCGGCGAAAGCCCCGGAGGTCAGCCATCCTTTTTTTCGCTCCATAAAATTTCCTCCAAAAATTAAAAATACCCCTTGACTGTGTGGCGGCCACACGGTTTATGATACCCCTGTCAGAAATAATTGCAAGTCCACTGGACAACAATATAAGAAAACAAGACGGGATTTGTCAAGGGGACTTTCACCCAAAAGTGAAAGCCCCCTATCAGCTGAAAGTATTTTTTGCAAGCGCGGCGCTTTGTCATTTCAGCCCGGCCAGCTGCCGAAAGGCCGCCCCGGCCAAGCAGGCAAACCGGGCAGGCAGTTCCTGGGGCGAAACCTTCGCCCGCTGGGGCAGGCAGTCGTCAAAGGGCAATGGGTCCAAGCGGAAAAACACTACACCGGAAACAGACACGTCCTCCTCGTTGTACTCCGGGCCGTTCCACACCTGCTCAAAGCTGATCCGGGCCCCATAGCCGTGGAGGGGGTCCAGCAGGTCCGCCCGGCAGTGGGCGGGCCGGGGATCGCCCATGTCCAGTCCCCACTTGCCCGCGGCGGTGTAGATAGTGATGTGCTTGGTCACCGCTCCCTCAAAGCGCTCCCACTCCGGGGGCTGGGGCTGGATGGCCAGCTGGCGGATGGGGGGCTTGCCTCCCGTCTCCTTCAGCCGCTTTTTCCACGTCTTCCGCTGTTTTTCCGTCAGCTCCGCCGGCACTACCAGACCGATCCGGGCGTGCTCCGGCAAGGTGAGCCTCTCCCCGTCCTCCCCCCAGGCGGTTCCATCCCGGTCCAAAAGGAACACCGCCTCCAGCTGGTTCTCCCAGTACAGACCCCACACCAGGGCGGTGAAGAGTTCCGGCTTGGGAGAGGGGGCCAGGGCGGAGCGCAGATCCGCCGCCCGCCACTGGTAGTGGCAGACCATCGCCTTTGTCAGGGTCAGCCGCTGGAGCTTGGCCAGCTTGGGGCTGTCCCAGTCCAGGAGAACTTTTGATGGCAGAAGCCCAGCCTTTTCCAGGTTCCTCTCAAATTCCCGCCGGGGCCACTCTGGGTCCCGGAGCCGCTCCAGGACCAGCCTGCAGTGGGCGTCCGCCTTTTTCAGCCGGTGGCCCTGCTCCAGGGGGGCCAGGTCGGGCCAGCGGTACTGGAGGTACAGCACATCCCTCCACGTCCGGGCCATATCCGCGAAATAGGAGGGGTGGAGCTGGTCCCCCAGATATTGCTTGTAATTGTCTTGGTTCATCAGCTTCGCCGCCGTCTCCGGGTCCCGCCGGGCGGCGTCTGCGGCGCAGTCCGGGTCCACGGCGGGCCGGTAGGGGCTGGCCAGGAGGAAGGACAGCATCACATCCAGCGGGGACCAGCCCAGCTCATAGAATACCCTGGCGCTATCCGTATGGGAGACCCCCAGCCAGAACTCCCGCAGAGCCATGGCCTGGGAGAGCTGGTCGCACCGGGTCTTTTGGTAGAAATACCGGTGCTCCTGCCACAGACGCCGGGCCTGCTCGCTCACCTCCAGGAAGAGGGCGGACTCGATGGCCAGGGACGTGGTGTGCTCCAGGGTCTCGCTCCACTCGTATCCCCTGCCGTTGGTGCAGGTATGTTCCTCCACCCGGGTCAGGGTCTTGGACATCACCTGCTCCTGTCGGCGCAGGACCTCCTCCGGCAGAGTCTCCCCCTGGGAGAGGAGCACCGCCGCCCAGCGTCCGCCGCTGATGTACTCCCGCTTGTTCTGCTCCAGAACCATTCCGATGAACCGCTCCCGGTCCAGCCGGTACAGCTTGCGGAGGAGATGGGGCTCGTCCAGGATGTCGGGACAGTAAAACTGATCCCTTTTCTTGGGAAACCGCTCCCCCAGAAGATTGGCGTGCCGCCGGACAAGGGCAAGCAGCCCCTCTTCGTCCATTGCATCGATCTCCTGGCGAGTGATGACTTCTCCTTTTCTTGTCTCCATGATTTCTCCCCTATTAATAATTTGCGTTTGCCGGTTTGTTCCGGGTCAAGTGTAGCACAAAGCCGGCCAACATTCAATCTCTTACACAATACATCTCAGGAGGTTTTTGATATGAATTTCGGATGCAGCAGCTTTACCTGGAGGACAAAGGATGGCCGACACCTTTTGGGCCGGACCTACGACCAATTCGGAGACCTGACGGCCAACCGGGTCATCAGTGTTCCGCAGGGGATGCCCTGCGTCCCCGGACTTCACGGGGAGGGGGCGGTCTCCGGCGAATACAGCTGCACCGGTATGGCGGTGCTGGGCTTCGGGGAGCCCATTCTGGTGGACGGGGTGAACTCCGCCGGCCTGATGGGGGCCCTGCTCCACTTCCCGGAGTACGCTGTCTATAAGAATACCGCTGAACCGGGGAACACCGCTGTCCACCCGGGCCGTCTGCTGGCCTGGCTGCTCAGCCGGTGCGCCGGGGTAGGGGAGGCGGTGGAAGAGCTGTCCCATATCACCCTGGTGGACGAGCTCATCCAAGGAAAACCTCTGCCCGCCCACTATATCCTCAGCGACCGGGCGGGGGAGACGGTCATCCTTGAGCCGGAGGAGGGCGGTCTGTCCATCCACCGGGAGACCATCGGCGTACTGACCAACAGCCCGGACTACCGCTGGCAGCGAACCAACCTCCGCAACTTCGTGGGGGTTACCAATCTACCCAAGGCCCCCCAGACTATCGCCGGGCAT
>JAAWSG010000025.1 GCA_022801435.1 Lawsonibacter sp. | reverse complement strand
GGACTTGAACCTGCAACCTCCGGGTTATGAGCCCGACGAGCTACCAATTGCTCTACCCCGCGATATGGTGCCGGAGACCGGGATCGAACCGGCACGGGAAACTCCCACGGGATTTTAAGTCCCGGGCGTCTGCCAATTCCGCCACTCCGGCATGGGTGGCTCCGGTCTTTACGCAACATCCAGCGCTCATATAGGATAGCACATTTTCCCTCACATGTCAAGCATAAATTTTCGCCCGATTTTGGCTTGTGTGTTTGCTTGTTCCAAGGCGCAGCCAGCGATGGATTTTCATCGGCAACACGGGAGCTGTCCTACGGTGCGCCGCTCACTTTGAAACGGATTTCCCCAATGTGGCCCGCTCTCTATGTCGGCAGCTCAAGCGGCCACTTTAGGCTTGCACAGCGCTTATGCTTCGGCTATACTAGGATTATACTGAGAATATAGCCGAGCGCGGCAAAAACCGACCTAAAAATGTTCTTCCAGCTCCACGAGCCCCGCTGATAATCGACGAGGTGCAATTTGAAGTTTCCGGGCTTTCTCCAGGCCGCCGCCCGGCCGCGGGAGCTGACCCAGGTTCTTTTGCGAATATGAAGGGAGGGAATTTTTAGCATGGATTACTTTGGCCTGTGTATGGACGCACTGAATCTTGCCGGGCAGGGCGTGATGCACATTTTCTTTGCCAGCCGGCTGACCGGAAAAGAGCAAAAACCATGGTACTATGCCGTTTATCTTCTCCTCCTGGGGACGCTTCAGCTGATTTCGGTCAGGCTTGCGCTTGACGGAACCTTGTCCATTGCCGTGTGCGTGCTTGGGCTGTATACCATCAGCCGCTTCGGGATGGGAAACCAGCGGTCTGTATCCTGGCTGGCCGCCGTGATGGCCTTCTACATTTCACAGTTCTCCTTCGGGATCATTAACTCCATAGAGGCGGCGCTGTTTCCATGTTTCATCGGCAATCCGCTGTTATATCTGCTGCTTCTGGCGGCGCAGGGGATCTTCTTTGCGCTGTGCATCGGCTGCTACCATGCGGTGCTGAAGCTCCTGGCCTGGTCCGAGGACAGCCAGACGCCTTATATCGGACTTCTGCTCTTTCCCGGACTGTTCTTCTTTGCCGCGGAACTGTATATCCTCCATACCGCATACAGCTTTTTTGCCCCTGTGCTCTCTCTGGAGGAGGCCGGCAGGCACAGTACGCTGCTGCTCCTGCAAGGGATGGGGCTGGCGGCACTGCTGTGTACCCTGTACGCCTACCGCCAGCTCTGCCAGGGGTTCCAGGCCCAGGCCGCGCTGCAATCCCTGACCCAGGCGGCCCATACGCAAAAGGTCTACATCACCGAGGCCCAGGCCCGTTATGAGCAGACAAAATCCTTCCGCCACGACATTCGGAACCATCTGTCCGTTTTGGACGGGCTGCTGAAAAACGGAAAGCTGGCGGAGAGCAGGGAATTCCTGAAAAAGCTGGATACCGTCTCGGAAGCCCTGTCCTTCCCCTATCAGACCGGCAACCCGGTCGTTGATATTCTATTAGGAGAAAAACTGGGACTGGCGAAGGAGATTACAGCAGAGGTGTCCCTGGTCCTGCCCCGGCCCTGCGGGATTGATGATTTTGACCTGTGTGTGCTTTTTGCCAACGCCCTGGACAACGCCATCACCGCCTGCCGCTTGTATGACGGGGCCAAAACCCTCCAGATCAGCGGGAAGCAGCAGGGAGATTTCTATATGCTGACCTTTGAGAATACCTGCTCTGACGAACCGCTGCCTCCAGTGGGAACCGGGCTTTCCAACATCAGGGCGGTGGCGGAAAAATATCACGGGGCGGTGCTGACAGAAAAAACCGGCAAGCAGTTTTCGCTGAACATCCTGCTGAACATTCCGTCCAAAGCAAAATGAGGCAACGGGCTGCCAGGCCGTGGCGCTGCGGACCGCGGCAGAGCTGTCCCGGCTGGACCTGTTCCGGCTCCAGGCAGCTGTTGTCCCAGACGCTGAACGCCAAATCATGCCGCCCCCTTCTCCGATTCCTGGGGAAGGGGGCGGAGCGCTGTCAAGCATCAGAAAGGAAGCGTCCAGAACGGCAAAAATGTGCAATGTGAGAAAAGCTTGTGCATTTGAGATGTGCAGCAGCGCGAAGGAATGTGCAGGATATCTGTGCAAATATTCCAACAGAATGTGCATTGTTATCATATTGTATTGACGCACATTTCAAGGGCGTGTTATAGTACAGATGCGGGGACGCCCTCTTCTAGGGATGGTTTTAAGAGCGCTCGGATTTTGATTGTGGCGTTAGGGACTTAATTTTTGAGAAAGTGGTGAGATCATAGTGGAACGGGACATTACAAATGACACACTCGGCGTCAACATCAAGCGTCTCCGGAAAGAAAAAGGTATGACCCAGGATGAAGTGGCAAAGGCAGTATATACCACGCGATACAACATACTGCGGTATGAGAGCGGGAAAATGACGCCCTCCTCCGAGGTGATCGAACGTCTTGAGAAAGCCCTTGGAGTTCCAACCGGTTCACTGGCCCAAAAGGTTGCCATCGCCATCCCCGACACCTCCGCGCTGCTTCGGAACAAGCGGCTTATAAACTTGCTTTTGGAATCGTATAGCTGCGTTATCATTCCAGACATTGTCAGTCTTGAACTGAGCGGCTTCAAGGGCATGAGAACCACACAATCTTCCAGCGCGCAAAATAAGCGGAATAAAAAAATCGCCTCGCAAGTTATGAGCATGATTGAAGAATATGAAGTAAAATACAAGGGACGGGTGCTGCGAAAAAGCACGAAGCATTACAATGTGGGCGGGAACATGGGTATTTCCGAAAAAGATCAGCGGATTGTAGAGCTTGCAAAAGACGTTCGGAAACAGACCTCCAGAATAGTTGATATCATCCATGTGGATAAGGACTACGCCCATCTTGTGGATGAAACTGTCAATGCTGTGTACCTTGAAGAGTATATGGCACGCCGTTCAAAGCTTGATGGCAATTATCAGCTTGTTCTTGATTTCGACAAGGTGTTCGACCACTTAGAGCGGTATGATGTTGCGGCCCAGAAAATGGATTTGGATGCGTACCTGCCTGACGGGATGACTTTGCTGATTAGCTGCATCCGCTGCAACGAGCCGGAAAAGGTCGAGGAACGCGGCGGGCGGATTATTCCCGAATTTCTGATCCAGAAAAAAATGGTTTTCCTCTTGGAACACGGGGCGAGCAGAGACAAGACCGACTCGCACCAATACTGCCATACGCCTTTGGAGCACTGTATGGAGCGTTACAATCCGGATTTCAAGGAATTTTGTATTTTGCTTGCGTATGGCGCTGACTACAACAAATGCTCTGTAGATGAAACCCAGATCAGAGATAAACGCGTCAGCGAAATCAATGAGGGAAATACGCCGCTGATGATTGCGTGTTACCACGGGAAAGAGAAATATGTCAAAAAGCTGTGCAGTCTGCCGGGTATTTGCATCAATTCTCAAGACTGCAACGGTTTTACGCCGCTAATCAAGTGCGCGGCCGCACGCTGGGAGCGGAAAAGACAAGGCAAACCCTATGATCGCTTTGAGAAAATCTATCGGTTCCTCATCGATGAGATGCACGCGGATACACTCATCCGCGACCGGAACAATAGAACAGCCCAAGATTGGTGGGATCGTCCCATAGAAGCGGAGGACGGCGATGATTGACCGCATCTGTATCTCATTAAACAATCGATGCAATCTAAATTGCAGCTATTGCCATTTCCATGAAAAGGGAACCATGGACGACGCGCCGATGGACGTGCTGGAAATCCTGCGGAACGTAAAGGAGTACGCCGGCCATTCCTTCAAAATCGGCTTTGTTGGAAATGGCGAGCCTCTCCTGGATTTTCCTATGCTGAAAGACTGCCTTCGATTTCTGGAGGACAGTCCCCTCATTCAAGTCTATACAATTACCAACGGCACAATCCCCCTGTCCGATGAGGACATCAGATTTTTGGAGCAGCATCGTGTGAATGTGGGCTTTTCCTTGGACGGATATCAGGAGCTGCACGATCAGAACCGATGTAACTCTTTTGGCCAGGTCATGCGCAATGTCCAGAAATATCGGGACGTGACCGGACATTACCCCACCTTCAATGCAACGGTAGGAGAGGAAAGCCTGCTGAACCGCGAGAGGGTCATCTCCTTTTTTGAACCCTTTGGCACAAGAGTGACATTTTCCAGAATGATAGGGAAGCATGGGATCACCTTGGAAGAATATCGCGCATTTATAGCCGAGGCTGAAAACCGTCTGTCCGTTCGGAGAGGCAGCCTGGACTGCACTATGTACGGCGGGCAGTGCGGAGCCGGAACAAACAATTACTTTTTTGCCAATGGAAAGGTCTATTACTGCGGTAACTGTGTTGATCTTCCTCCTCTAGCGGACAGCTCCGTATCGTTTTTTGAGCTGGAGCAGATATCCCTGTTCTTTGACCGCCGGCGGTGCTATAAGGAGTCATTATGAGGATTGGATTATACGGCCTGCCAACCGCGGGAAAAACGACCATTTTGAACCAAATTGATTTTGCGCCGGTGCTGATTGGCAGCGGCCTGCTCCACAGGATAGCGCCATCGTTTTCCGCCCTCTCAGACGGCGAACAGTGTATGGCGCGGAGGCGTCTGGCTCAATCCCTGCAAGAAAAAGACAGCTTCTTAATGGACGGACACTATGCCTTTGGAGAGAAGACCGTGTTTACAGCTGAGGACGGGAGCCTGTATGACGTATTCCTCTACCTGTACATCTCCCCGGAAATTCTGCAACAGCGCATGGAGCTTTCTCCCAAAAACCGGAAATATTCCGCATTTGATATTGCTTGGTGGCAGCAGTCAGAGATAGAAGGACTTCGCGCCTGGTGTCACCGCAGCAACAAGGATTTTTATGTGCTGGACAACCCCCCGCGCAATTCTTTCACCGATGTGACAGAGCCAATCTCCTTTATTCGGGCCATCATGAACGGGTACAGCTGCGCGCGCTTTGCCCGGGAATGCGCAAATGAGATTTTGTCCAGCGACAGCAGCCCTGAGATCACCTTGACGGACGGCGACAGAACCCTTACAAAGGAGGACAGCAGCTCAGCAGTCTTTCAGTACTCCACTCACCTTTTTGACGGGAACTTTTATACCGGCTATCAGGCATGGAAACAGGGAAAGGATTTCAGCGCAGTGGACATTTCTCCCCAAACAAGCTTGCCAATACAGTTTTCCAAAGCAATCCTGGACAGACAGGACCGGCACGCTTATATTTTGACATCCGGGCATCCGGAGATTTGGAAGCAGCTTTCCAGCCAGCTCCGCCTGCCCTGCTTTGGGGGGAACCAAATGTGCGCGGATACAAAGTTCTTTATCACAAAGTTTTTGCAGGAGGCGGGCCGAACTGTGACGGCCTATGGGGACAGCATGAACGACTATTATATGCTGAAGCAGGCAGAGCGTGGATATCTTGTCACGAAACCAGACGGTAGCATAAGCCGTTCCCTGAACGGGAAAGATTTGGGAGGGATCAAGCTTGTTTGAATTGGAAAAAAGTCCGGAAGTACAGCGGCTCATTCAAATCACAAAATCCAATTCCGGTATTTCTGGACCGGATTTAGCGTTGGCTCATATGAAGCTGGGACAGCTTTTGGCCGCGCAAATGGACTTTGCCCCCGAAGATACAACCATTGTAGCAATTATGAGGGGCGGTCTGTTTTTCGCAGAAGGGCTGTACTTTCAGCTTGGGTGCAAATTTCAGACCTACGACCCCAAACACGAGTTGTTCCAGCGTCCCAAAACCGCAAATGTAATCCTTGCGGATGCTGTCATCAATACAGGGAAAACCATTCGCCATATCTTAGAACCCGATATGGCAGTGGCCTGCTGTGTCATCCATGAAAAGGCAGTTGCATCCCTGGAAAACCAACTGTATACAGTTCGAGTATCGGGGAACTCCTTTGTTGGGGCAAATATTCAAACGCAGTCTGGCGCAGCAGGTCCAGATACCACATTGCGCTTATTCAATATGATATAGAGGATTTTCATCTGTGAAATCACAAGTTTTGGAACACGGAGCAGCCCTACGCCACCTTGATGTCAGTATACTCTAAATACCGGCGGTCCTCCAGCAGATCCGTGATAATCCGCGCCTCTGCCAACATATCATACACGCCTCTCTGCCTCATTTTATGGCTATCATATCACCAAAAACAAGCAGGGTCAAGCATATTTGTACACGCTCAGAAAAGCCCCGTTTTCCCGTCTTTGAGGAAAACAGGGCTTTTTATTGGGGCTGTTACTTCACGCCAAAGTGCTTGAGCAGGAGCTATCGTCAGCAGCCAGCTTCCCAAAAACGCCGGCAGGGAGCCGGGGATGGTCACCCGCCAGAATTTTTCAGCTTGCCTCCAATCCCGAACCGCCGGCACAGCTCCCGCCAGTCCGCCGGGCGGTTATACAGGCAGGCGGTCTCCTCACACAGCTCAAACACCTTGATCTCCGGCTGGTAGTCGCCCTCCTGAAGCTGCACGCCTGGTCCTCAGGATCACTCAAGGGTGGTGCTCTTTCCCGCCCCGTTGGCGTTCAGCAGTCCGAACACAGTGCCGCGCTTAATAGAGAGGTCCAGCCCGCTCAGCACGGTTTTACCCTGGTAGCTCTTGGTGAGGCCCGCTGCCCGAACTGTCAGATTTTCGTCTTTCATACTGATCTCCTCCTTTTGATGGCCCGCAGCTCGATGTAGCCCCGCTCGCCCCGGGGCTCCAGTTGGATACGTGGTTTTCAGGAATGCTTTGGCGCAGGCTGTTTCATTATCCATCTATAAAAGCTATAAAAAGTCCTCTATGCGGAGGCCGCTGAGGTCTGGCATCTGATCGGCAAGCCGGAGGTCCAATGCGAGCTCAAAACAGCGGATGACCGTATTGATCGCCGGGGTGGGAACCTGGAAACGCTTTCCCAGGGCTTGGACCGGCATCAGGCCATAGGGGATATCCTCCGTAAAATG
The DNA here is from genome assembly GCA_022801435.1 of Lawsonibacter sp. Taxonomy (GTDB): domain Bacteria; phylum Bacillota; class Clostridia; order Oscillospirales; family Oscillospiraceae; genus Lawsonibacter. Next base: position 21,968 of record JAAWSG010000025.1, on the reverse strand, counting down.
TCTGTGATGAACGCCGTTTGCTCCTTTTGCTCTCTGGTAACTTTTGTTATCCTTCAGGATACGCAGGAGGCTTTCCGATGTACTCCTCCACGCTTGATTCAAAATATCCTTGCAGCTGACCCCATGCAGCCCCATTTTCGCCATAACGGCCAGCCTCTCCGCATCCAGCGTCTCCGCCAGACGGACCGCCAAAGGGGTGGCCGCGTCCTGATACATGAAAAAATCCTGCCCATTTTCAATAGCCGACAGATTGAACAGGTTGACCGCCGCATGGATGATGGGATTGGTCACATTGAGGGAGGTTTCCAGCACATTGCCTGCCTTGTAGAACTGAGGAAAAACGCCGGCGAGTTCCGTGCAAAGGAGGCCGCTGTCTGTGTTTGGAATGGCCGCGATCCCGATGTGTTCCTTGACCGCTTTCAGATAACAGCTCCTGGGAGCTTCCATCTGGGACATCAGCAGCATTCCGCTGGTCTCCGCGATGATCGTATTTTGGTTCTCTTGGCCCAAAATATTCCAGAATTCAAACGCACCCCAATTACAGTTGAAAATCAGAATGCGCTGTCCGGGACGGAGGGCCCCTCGCATCTGCTGCGCCAAGGGCCGGTGTCCCTCCGCGGTGGTCATGACCAGAATATACCCGGCTTCCGCCAGCGCGGACTGGACCGTCTCTGCCACAGCGGGGGTAAAATGTCCCTCGATCTCGCCTGTCACAGTAATACCGCCCGCTTTGATCGCGGACCGCTTTCCCGGGTCCCTTGTCCACACGGTCACAGAACAGCCCCTCGCCATAAGATACGCCGCCATCGCGTGGCCGGTGCGCCCCATTCCCAGCACCGCAAATTTCATATCCTCACCCTTTCATAAGCTGTGTAATATGCTTGAGCTGTTCCTCAAATTTGTCCGACAAGGTGGACATATTGTGAATCAACACCTTGGACGCCTCTGAGAGATATTGCTCTCCTAAATAATTCACGCAGATCCGGTTGATCTTTCGGTAATAGAAGGGGAGAAGCCTCACCCCCTTCTCCTCCAGCACCGGCTGGTTGGTCAGCAGGAAGGCATCCAGACAGAGAAACATGCCAAACCCCGCCGCACATACGGAAATCAGCGTCTGAATGTTCTCCGATTCAAAGATGACATTGAGCTTTAATTCCTCATCCCCGCAAAATTCCCGGAAGAGCTTCCCCAGCCAGGATTCCTCCGGCATCTGGATAAAGGGATAGTTTCGCAGTACCTCCCAGTTCAGCCTGCCGTTGGCCACCAAATGCTCCTGCTCATACCTGGACATGCTCTCATAAATGCAGTTTGGGAGCATGAGCACAAGGGACTCCTGCCAGCCGCTGATTCGTTCAATATACGGGCTGTCATCCATGGCGGGACCTATGGTCAGGTCTATTTTGCCCGCCAGCAGCAGATCCCGAATTTCCCTGTTGTACCCGTCCTTCAGCTCGACCCGTATCTCCGGGTCGATCTCCCGCAGTACCGATAGGATAGTCGGCATATAGACCTGACTGCGGTAGCGGCTCAATCCCATGCTGATGATATGCTGGCGGTCCTTTTCGAGCCTGCTCATCGCGCCTTTGGTTTCATCCAGCAAAGACAAGAGCTGCTGGGCATAGAAATAGAATTGGACCCCGGCCGGCGTCAGCTTGACCGGACGGGTGCGCTCAAACAGCGTGACATGGAAATATGCCTCTATCGCCATGATGCGCTTACTGAGCGCCTGGGGGAAATAAAGAGCTTATCTGCGGCTTTCTTAAAATTCAGCGTATCTGCAGCGGCTAAAAAATAGGTCAGATTCGAGAGATCCATACTGCCATCCTCCCATTCTTTTCTCAGCATTGCGCATATTACCCAAAATACTCCACTGTTCGGCCCAATAGATCGTTCAGACCGCAGCCGGACAAAAGCCGGCTGCGGTCCGGTGCGTTACCGCACCAAATACTCGTCCAAGCTGTCGTCCCTGGTCAAGACCTCACAGCCGTTTTCCAGCACCAGTACCGTGTCCGAGTGCCGGATGCTCCCCCAGCCCTTGAAATTCAGACTGGGTTCTATGGTGAACACCATTCCAGCCTCCAGGACCACGGAACTGCCCCGGTCTAGGGAGGGGAAGTCGTGGAGGCTCAGTCCCATGCCATGCCCAATCCGGCCAGGCGCCATATGCGGCAGCCCTTCCGCGTTGTAGTGATTGATCGCGGCCTGGTACACCTCCCCGACCACCGCGCCGGCCTGTACCGCGTCCACAGCCGCTTTTCTGGCCCGCAGCATCGCCTGGTAGTAGGCGGCGTATGGCTCGTCCAGCCGCTCTATGATGATAGAGCGCTCCTTCTCCGCATGATATCCCTCAATGGCCGCCCAGACGATGGGCAGACTGATCTCTCCCGCCTTGGGGACTCTGGCCCCTGGGCACTCAGCGCCGTAAGGGACCCGGTGGCCTGACAGCGCGTAGCACCAGAGGGCAGTGGGAATCCCCCCTTCCGTGTTGCCGAAACCGCTCACCTCAAATTCAACCAGATCCCGTTTCCATGCCTCCCGCATCGCGGCCTCCGCCGCCATACTGGCCTCTGCCTCGCTTTGGCGGATATGCTCGACCGCGGCGCGCATCCCAATATTGGTCAGGTAGGAGGATAACCGCATCAGGTTTATTTCGTAGTCGTTTTTGACGGCATTGAACCGCTTCAGCAGTTCCCCTGCATCGACCATCTCGGCTCCGCCTGACAGAGCCTGGAGCTTTTGGTATTGCTGTATGGGCAGAAAATCCCCCTCATAGCCCAGGCGTTTCCCCATCAGCTTCTTCTCGGTCAAAAGGATACGCAGCGCGTCATAGGGATCGAACGCGATAGCCGGATAGTCTGCCCAGGCCCCGAATAAGCGGATATCCGCTACCGCCGCTTCACTGGCTGAGTGGTCGGCCCGCAGGCAATGCACCAGCAAAACCGGCGCTCCCCCGGCGGGGATCACCATCACCACCACTGCGCAGAGCCGCCTTCTCTTGCGGGGTGATCTCATGCTTCTCCAGTTTCAGCACATTGTCCGGCTTGCCAAAGCGGGGCTCCACGATCTTGACGGTGACCAGGTAAGTGGTGATGGTCAGCACAATGGCGGCGGCGCTCTGGAAATACCAGCCCATAAACGCGGAGGCGGTATAGCCGGAATCAATGATCTGCGCGGAGGTCTGGGTAAATCCGGCACAAATAATGTCGGTTGACCCAATCATAAAATTCGCGCTGAACGCCCCTGCGACCGAGCCGTACCCGCAGATCATGCCAACAATGGGGTTCCGGCCCATATTGGACCAGATGACCGCGCCCAGAAGCGGCATGATCACAAATCCCGCTCCGTTTGTGATGTCCGCCAAAATGCTGACGATACAAAAAATAATGATGATTTTGGCGTCTGAGCCCTTGGAGGATAGAATGACCTGCCGCATTACGCTCTCAAAGAGCCCCGTCTTCTCTGCAACGGCCATTCCCAGCATACAGGTCAGGGTCATCCCCAGCGCGGAGAAAGAGGAAAAATTGCTGACAACCGTAGTCAGCATCTTCACGACCCCCGCTTTTGACAGCAGGTTATACACCGCTACCGTTTCTCCGGTCGCCGGATTGATATCGGAGAAGCCGGTCAGAGAAAGGAAACATGACGAGAGCAGTACCATGACGATCAGCGCCAGAAAGAATACCATTGGATCTGGAATTTTGTTGCCGATCCGCTCGACCGCGGAGAAAAACCCTCGGTTCCTCTTGTTCACGCAGAATCCCCTCCATGTTCAAAATAGGCGAAATGCAACCATTTCAGCCCTTGTTTGCCGGCAATTTAATCATAATCTGAACAATCGTAAATTGCAATCAGTATATTCTTCCGCTTTATCAGCCAAAAGGTTGATGAGCCGGAACGCGCCGCAGCAGGGTAGCTTCCATATCTTACAAGATCGGTCCGCGGCATCTTCTCATTGACAGGAACGGCATTTGCGGTGATAATAGATATACTGCTTCGGAGTGCCGCCGAGATTTCTGTGCAATTAGACGGCCCGGTCTGAGTTTGATTGGAGGGGGGAAGCACCATGAAACCTCATTACACCGATGTCCTTGCGGCTCCCAAGGCCCAGGCCGTCCCCGTGGCCCAAGCGGCGCTGACCGCCCGCCTGCTGTCCTGCGGCGCGGCGGAATTAACACAGGTGATCGATGAATTTGTCCTCTCCAATCCCATGGTGGAGCCGCCCTCCGGCGGAGCCGGCCGATTTTTCCCAGAGGCCGCATCTCAGGCCGCTCCAGAGAGCTTGGGAGAGCACTTATCCTCCCAGCTCCGCGTCGCGGTGCGGGACCCTGGCCTGCTGCGGGTCTGCCTGCTCCTCGTCCACAGCCTGGACCGCAATGGCTATCTGCGTGAACCGGAGGAGGACCTCTGCCTGCTGGCACAGTGCGGCCGTCCAATGCTGGCGGACGCGCTCCGGCAGGTCCAGCTTCTCGACCCCGCCGGTGTGGGTGCCCGAAGCCTCTCGGAGTGTCTGTGCCTTCAGCTGGAGGCCAGACAGCCGGTGGACGAGCTGGCACTGACCATATGCCGCAGCCACCTGGACGCCTTGGCAGAGGGCAGGCTGGCGCTCCCCGGCCGCACCCGGGAGGAGCTGGACCGCGCCGCGGCTCTGATCCGGTCGCTGGACCCCCGGCCAGGCAGCTCCTTCGACCATGAGGCGGTCCCCTGGCTCATCCCGGACATCCTGATCCGGCGGGAGGACAGCCGGCTGGAGGTCTCTCTGGTCAACCAGCCTCCCCTCCCCTTCCTGGACCCCCAATACCTTGGCCTGTCCCGGGTCTGCGGCGAGGAGGACCGGCAGTACATCCAAAAACAGCTGGCCCAGGCCCGGAGCTTTCTCTTCGCACTCCGGCAGCGCAGCAGTACCCTGCTGACCGTCGCCTCCCATGCCGTACAGGTTCAAACGGACAGCCTGCTGACCGCCGCGCCGCGCCTGACCCTGACCCTGACAGACACGGCGCAGGCGCTGTCCCTCAGCGTATCCACAGTGAGCCGGGCGGTCAAGGACAAATATGTCCAGTATGGCAGCCGCGTCTTCCCCCTGCGGGCCCTGTTCCCCTCCGGCGGCACGCAAGCCCTCTCCCGCCCTCAAATCATCCGGCAGATCCAGCTGCTCTGCGGCGAGCATGGGGAGGCACTCAGTGACCAGGCCGTCTGCGTCCTTCTGGCCGGACAGGGCGTCTCCATCGCCCGGCGCACCGTGAACAAGTACCGCAGGCTGATGCGGGAGGAGGCGTGCCGTCCATGAAGCACACATTCCGGCTCCCGGCGGCGGGCCTGGCCATCCTCTGCCTTCTGCTTCTGCTCCCTGTACCGGCCCGGGGGGCGTCCATGGATATCCGAATCGGCATCAAGTGCAAATGTCCCCCCTATCAATTCCTGGACCAGGAGGGCAGCCCCACCGGCCTGCACATCGAAATTATGGATATCATCGCAAAAAAACAGCATTTTTCCGTCACCTACGTCGTCTATGAGACCAGCGCGGACGCGGAACAGGCCCTGCGGGACCACGAGATCGACGCGGTGCTGGGGGTGCTCTCCGACCAGCCGCGACCCAGCGACATGTCGGTCTCGGAGAGCATCTCCTCGGGAACCATCGCCATGATCTCCGACCAGACGGCGGCCCAGCGCATTTTGGAGGAACCGTCCGGCGTCTACCGCTTCGACCTCGCCTTTGAGCTGGGGACGGTCAGCTTCTCGCAGATCAACCAGCTCCACTCCAAGCACACCATCGTGGCCGGCGACCAGCTCCAGCTGTTTGACCACCTGGCCAACCAGGAGGTGGATGCCGTGGTGGGGATCAAGGAGAGCATCCTTTACCAGAGCCAGCACAGCAGCCTGCCAAGGGACGGGCTGACCTTGGTAAACAGCAACATGAGCCGCGTACAGTACGCCATTCTGGTCCGGCGAGGGGACCTGATGCTGCTGAACCGGCTCCAGCAGGGGATCGCACAGCTGCGCAACTCGGACGAGTACGACCACATCACCAAGCGCTGGATCACCGATGAAAAGCTGGAGCAGGCCCAGCACAAGATCGTGCAGCTCCTCATCGCCATCGCCCTCACCGTGACTTTGAGCGGGGCCCTGGTGCTGGTCTTCAACTTCTGGAACCGCCGGCTCCAGCGGGCGGTCCGGGAGCAGACCGAGGAGATACGCCTCCAGTTCTCCCGGCTGGAGGAGGCCGGGACCCTGCAAAAGCTGCTGATCCAAAATTTCCCCAACAGCATCCTCATTCTCCGGCCGGACGGCGCTGTGCTGCTGATGAACCCACAGGCCGAGCATGTGGCGCAGTGCGGGCACACAGACTGGAGCGACCCGGACCGCCCGCTCCGCAACATATCCGACCTGCGGCTGTTCCGAAAAATCTGGGCGGCGACCAGCGGAGAGCGCGGCGGCATGATAAGCTCCGCCATTCTGCCCATCGCACTGTCCGCCGGCCGGGAGAAACAGTTCCGGTATCAGTATTACCGCCTGAACCAGCAGGGCAACTGCGTGCTGCTGGTGGAGGACGTGACCAAGGAGGAGGAACAGCGGCATGAGCTGTATGAGGCCAACAAAAACCAGCTTCTCAACCACCTGATCGCCGGCATCGCCCATGAGATCAAAAACCCCCTCACCTCCATCCAGGCTTTCGCCTCCGTCATGCGGGAGCAGGGCAGCGACCCGGAGTTTCAGGAGTCCTTTGCCCGGTACGTCCCCCAGGAGGTGGAGCGCATCAACCGGCTGGTGGAGTCGCTGATCCACTACGCCAAGCCCTCCAAGGGGATCAAGGAGCGGGTGGATGTCCGGCAGCTCATTCAGGAGTGCGTATACCCTATCCGTGCCTCGGTCAAGAACAAGCGCTTCACCTTCCAGTGCAGCTGCGACATCCAGGCCAGCATCCTCATCGACCAGGACAAGGCCAAGCAGGCGCTGCTCAACCTTCTGCTCAACAGCATGGAGGCGGTGGGCGAGCGCTTGGAGCATCAGCCCGGCGTGCAGCCTGTCATCTCGGTATCCGCCGCCTGCCAGGACGGCTGGGTGCACATCTGCGTCCGGGACGAGGGGGTGGGCATGGACGAGGAGGGCATCCGCAACTGCACCGAGCCCTTTTATACCACCAAGGCGAAGGGAACTGGACTGGGGCTGTCCCTGGTCAAGCAATTCGTCACCGAGAACGGCGGCCGCTTCCGTATCGCCAGCCAACCCTGCCAGTATACCGAGATATCTATGCTCTTCAAGGAGGATGTCCAGCCATGAACCCCTGTATCTACATCATCGACGACGAGACCTCGATCTGCGTATCCCTGCAGTTCGCCCTGAAAGCACACTACCGGATCAAAACCTTTGAGAGCGCGGCGCCGGCTCTGGCCAGCATTGAGGCGGAGGGGGCGGACATCATCCTGCTGGACCTGCGCCTGGGCGGGGAAAACGGGCTGGAGGTGCTCCGGCGCATCAAGCAGCTTGATCCCCATATTGAGGTCATCATGATGACCGCTTTCGGTTCCATCGGGACCTCGGTGGAGGCCATGAAGGAGGGTGCGTTCAGCTACCTGACCAAGCCCATCAATATGGAGGAGCTGAAAGCCATACTCCAGCAGGCCTACGCGGTGCGCAAGCTGAACGAGCAGGTCTATTACCTGTCCGACATCCTGCAAAGCAAGACCCGGTACGATACCATCGTCGGAGAGAGCGCCTCCATGCAGCGCATCTACATGCTCATCGACAAGGTGAAGGACATCGACACCAACGTGCTCATCACCGGCGAGAGCGGGACCGGAAAGGAGCTGGTGGCCCGGGCCATCCACGAGGCGGGACGCCGGCGGGATGAGCGCTACATCGTGGTGAACTGCGCCGCCATTCCGGAGAATCTGCTGGAGCTGGAATTTTTCGGCCACAAGAAGGGGTCCTTCACCGGAGCCCTCCAGGATAAAAAGGGCAAGCTGGAGCTGGCAGATAACGGGACCCTCTTTCTAGACGAAATCGGCGATATGCCGCTGAATCTCCAGGGCAAGCTGCTCCGGGCCCTCCAGGAGCGGGAGTTCACCCCCATCGGCGGCAGCAAGCCCATCAAATTCAACGCCCATATCATCGCCGCGACCAACCGCGACCTGACCGGGATGGTGGCCCAGAACAAATTTCGTGAGGACCTGTACTACCGTCTGAAGGTGATGGAAATCAAAATGCCGCCCCTGCGGGAGCGGAAGGGAGATATCCCCATTCTGTGCAGCTATCTCCTCAAAAAATTTTCCGCCGAGCTGAACAAGCCCATCCGTGCGGTGTCTCCGGAGGCCATGGCGAAGCTGGAGAGCCTGCGTTACCCGGGCAATGTCCGCCAGCTGGCCAACATCTTGGAGCACGCGTGCATTTTATGCACCGGGGATGTCATCCAGGCGGGAGACTTTCCGGATGACGTGGGCGGCCCGGGGAACGGTCTGGCCACGGAGGAGGCCATCGACCTCTATCTGGGCAGCCATACCATGAAGGAGATCGAAAAACGCGCCATTGAGGCCGCCCTCAAGCAGTGCGGCGGGCGCAGGGCCTCCACCGCCGAACGTCTGGGCATCAGCAAGCGGGGCCTGTTGAACAAGCTGAAGGAGTACAGCATCTCCGGACAGGAGGAATAATTTGCACCCCCCTGCCGCAAATTATGCGTGTTTCCCGAAACCGCCTCTTCGGAGGCGGTTTTTTATCCCGCTCCACAGGGAATGTCCCGTGTTGAAAAAGCCCTGCGCCGCGGCATGATCCTGCGCAAAAAGTATCGGTCTATCCCGCCATAAGCCGGGCGGTTTGTATTGGCACGATTTTTGCAAATATATTTTACGAGGGGACATCCCCAAAATAAATGAAGGAGGAACCACTATGAACGTCAAGAAACTAGCCTCTTTGATGCTGGCCGCCCTGATGCTGACCGGCTGCGGACAGAAACCAGGCAGTCCCGGCGGCAGCGGCGGGACCAGCGGAAGCACCGCCGGCACACAGTACAAGGAGGAGATCGTCATCGCCATGGCCGACGAGTTCACCACCATCGACCCCATGGAGACCACCGCCGAGACCAACCAAATCGTCCAGGACTGCACCCACGACCTGCTCACCGACACCAACCTCACAACCATGCAGAACGAGGGGGAGCTGGTGGACACCTGGGAGATGATCGCCCCCGACCACTGGTCCTTCACCCTGAAGGAGAACGTCACCTTCCATGACGGGACCATCCTCAACGTGGACGACGTGGAGTTCACCTTTGAGCGGGCCAAGGAGAAGCCCGCCTGTGCCAACTACATGGCCATGATCCAGGAGTTCAAGAAGGTGAACGACCTGACCTTCGAGCTGATTTTGACCCAAGGCAACGTGGACTTCAACTACACCCTGGCCGCCAACTCTCTGGCCATCCTCTCCAAAGAGGCCTTCGAGACCATGCCCGAGGCCGAGGCCATCAAGGTCGGTACCGGCCCCTGGGTCTTTGACGAGTTCGTCTCCGGCGACCATGTGACCCTGACCCGCTTCGAGGGCAGCACCCTGTACCCCGTCCCCAACACCAAGAAGCTCACCTTCCGCATGATCCCCGAGGCCTCCGCCCGGATGGTGGCCCTGGAGAACGGCGAGGTGGACGTCATCATGTCCCCCTCCGCCACCGATTACAACCGCCTGACCGAGAGCGACAAGCTGCAGCTCATCACCGAGACGGGCCGCACCCAGCACTTTGTGGGCTTCAACCTGGCCAATTCCGGCTTCATCGGCACGAATCCGGAATTTCGTCTGGCGGTCTCCAAGGCCATCAACAAGGAGGAGATGATCATCGCCGCCTGGGACGGCTACGCCCAGGTATCCACCAGCATGATGTGCCGGGATATGGGCTACTACGCCGACATCGAGGGCGTGCCCTACGACCCCGACGGGGCCAAAGAGATCTTCGACCGGCTGGGCTGCAGCGGCATGACCATCAAGCTTGTCACCTCCGACGCCAACCACCGGGTCAAGATGGCGGAGAACCTCCAAAGCCAGATGGCCAAGTACGGCATCACCCTGAGCGTGGAGTATATGCAGCAGTCCGCCCTCACCGAGCTGGCCACCAGTGACGGAGCCGCCAGCGGGGTGGAGATGTATATTCTCTCCTGGACCCCGGGCAAGAATGCGGATTATATGTTCCGCAACCCCATCCACTCCTCCGGCGGCCGGAACTACTCCCACCTGAGCGACCCGGAGATCGACGCCCTCATCGACGCCGCCGCCGGCGAGGTGGACACGGCCAAACGCGCCGAAATGTATCTGGAGCTCCAGGAGCGTCTGACCTGCGAGATCATCCCCTGGATTCCCATCGCCCAGAACACGCTGACCTTCGGCGCCGCCAAGGGAGTCACCGGTGCGCTGATCCATCCCGGCCTGGTGCACCAGTTCAAGTTCTGTGAGCGCCTGATCTGATCTTGTCCTCTGCGGCGGGCACATCCGTGTCCCGCCGCGGAGCCGGCCCCCTGGCAGGCCGCCGGGGGGACCGGCCACCAATCACACTGGGAGGAAATCATGTTTCGCTACATATTGAAGCGTATTTTGATGATGATCCCTGTTCTGATCGCGGTCTCCTTTGTCGTGTACTTTCTGATGGACCTGGCGCCGGGAGATATCATCTCCTCCATGGCTCCCCAGGACGCGACGGAGGCGGAGATCGAAATGATGCGGGAGGAACTGGGACTCAACGGACCTCTGATCCAGCGCTATATCCGCTATCTGGGCGATCTACTCCAGGGCGATATGGGCATGTCCCTATCCCTGAAGCGTCCCGTGGCGGAGGTCTTCTTTGAGCGCTTCCCCGCCACTCTGGAGCTGGCCCTGGCCGCCGCCGTTGTCGCCCTTGCCATCTCTATCCCCCTAGGCATCGCGGCGGCCACCCACCACCGCTCTCTGCTGGACGGCGTCTCCATGGTTCTGGCCATGCTGGGGGTGTCCATGCCCGGCTTCTGGCTGGGCCTGCTGCTGATCATGTGGTTCTCCCCTATGGGCCTGCCCTCGGGGGGGAGCGGGAGCCTGGTCCACCTGATCCTGCCGGCGGCCGCCCTGGGCGCGGGCCAGGCGGGCAGTCTGACCCGCATCACTCGCTCCTCCATGCTGGACGTGATCCGCCAGGACTACCTGCGCACCGCCCGGGCCAAGGGGGTCAGCGAGAAGCAGGTCATCCGCAAGCACGCCCTGAAAAACGCCCTCATCCCTATCATCACGGTGTTCGGCTCCACCCTGGGCAACCTCCTGGGCGGTGCGGTGGCCATCGAGACGGTGTTCTCCTGGCCCGGCATCGGCCGTCTAACCGTCAACGCGGTCAACCAGAGGGACATCACCCTCGCCACCGGCTGTATCATCATGTTTACCGTCCTTCTGACCGTGACCATGCTGCTGGTGGACATCGCATACGCATACGTCGATCCGCGCATCAAAGCGCAGTATTCAAAGTGAGGTGGCGAAGAATGGAGCATCGGACACGATATTCCTCAAAGGATCTGCGGGCCTATAAAAAGCGCTCTCTGACCCAGGAGGTCTGGCGCAATTACAAAAAAAGTCCCAGCGCCATGATCGGCCTGATCATCATCGCGGTCATCGTCGTGGTGGCGGTCATCGCTCAGTTTGCCTTCAACTATGAGGTGGACATCGTCCAGCAGGACATCCTGAACCGCTTCCAGCCCCCCCTTTCCCCTGGCCACCTGCTGGGGACCGACCAGTACGGGCGGGACGAGCTGGTCCGGGTGCTCTACGGTGCCAAATACTCCCTGGCCGTGGGCATCGTCTCGGTGGCCATCAGCTGCCTGCTCGGCTCCTCTCTGGGGCTCATCGCCGGGTACTACGGGGGCGCGGTGGAAAACATCATCCTCCGGGTGTGCGAGGTGTTTATGGGCATCCCCAGCGTGCTGCTGGGCGTGGCCATCATGGCGGCCTTCGGGCAGAGCCTGGCGGTGCTGATGCTGGCGGTCGGGCTGGTCTATGTGCCCATGTTCGCCCGGACCGCCCGCGCCGCGGTGCTTCCGGTCCGGGAGGAGGAGTACATCGAGGCGGCCAAGGTCTCGGGGGTCAGCGACCTGAAGATCATCTTCGGTCATGTGCTGCCCAACTCCCTGTCCCCCATCATCGTCCAGGTGACCATGGGGGTGGCCAACGGTATCCTGTCCGCCTCCTTCCTCAGCTTTCTGGGCCTGGGCGTCCCCGTCCCCGCCCCGGAGTGGGGGGCCATGCTGTCCAGCGGCCGGGAGTACATTCGGGATTACGGCTATCTCACCACCTTCCCCGGCATCGCCATCATGGTGACCGTTCTGGCGTTCAACCTGATGGGCGACGGCCTGCGTGACGCGCTGGACCCCAAGCTGAAGCAGTAACAGGAGGGCCTCATGAACGAATCAATGAACAAGGAGCTTGTACTGGATATCCAAGAACTGAAGGTCCGTTTTCAGACCGAGGACGGCGTGGTCCGGGCGGTCAACGGGCTGGACCTGCAGATCCGGAAGGGCCGGGCGGTGGGTCTGGTGGGCGAGACCGGCGCCGGAAAGACCACCACCGCCCTGTCCATTTTGAAGCTGGTCCCCCATCCCCCCGGGGTGGTGGAGTGTCGGAAGCTGGAGCTGAACGGGAAGGACATCCTCTCCATGCAGGTCAGGGAGCTGGAGAAGGTCCGGGGCAAGGAGGTCTCCATGATCTTCCAGGACCCCATGACCGCCCTGAACCCCGTCTTCACCGTGGGGGACCAGATTGCGGAGAGCATCCACCTCCACGAGAATGTCAGCATGGTGGAGGCCCAGAAAATGGCCATCGATATGCTGGAGCTGGTGGGCATCCCCGGGGAGCGGGCCGGGGATTACCCCCACCAGTTCTCCGGCGGCATGAAGCAGCGGGTGGTCATCGCCATTGCCCTGGCCTGCCACCCCCAGCTGCTCATCGCGGACGAACCCACCACCGCCCTGGACGTGACCATTCAGGCCCAGGTGCTGGACCTGATGAAGAGCCTGCGCCAGAAGTATCAGACCTCCCTCATCATGATCACCCACGACCTGGGCATCGTGGCGGAGATCTGTGACGAGGTGGCGGTGATGTACGCCGGAAACATCGTGGAGATGGGGACTCTGGAGGACGTGTTCAACCACACCCGCCACCCCTACACCGAGGGCCTGTTCAACAGCCTGCCCAACGTCAACGACCGCAAGGCTAAACTGAAGCCCGTCCCCGGCCTGATGCCCGACCCCACGGATCTGCCCGAGGGCTGTCCCTTCTGGCCCCGCTGCCAGTATGCGGATGAGAAGTGCAGGAAGCCCCAGAGGAAGACCTATGTCTCCGACACCCACTTCATCCGCTGCTGCGCTTATGACAGGCCCGGCTTCCACATCGAACGGAAGGAGAGATCGTAATGGCGGAAAACATCCTTGAGGTCCGGCATCTGATCAAACACTTCAAGACCAAGCGGGGGATGCTCCACGCCGTGGACGATGTGTCCTTCACCCTTGAGCGGGGCAAGACCCTGGGCCTGGTGGGGGAGTCGGGCTGCGGAAAGTCCACCACCGGGCGCACTATCCTCCGGCTCATCGAACCCACCTCCGGGGAGATACTCTTCGAGGGCAAGGACATCCGGAAGCTGAGTCTGGGCCAGATGCGCCGTATGCGTAAGGACATGCAGCTCATTTTTCAGGACCCCTACTCCTCTCTGGACCCCCGGAAGACGGTGAGTCAGATCATCAGCGAGCCCATCAAGGCCAATCATATCCTCACCCAGCAGTCCAAAATCGACGCCCGGGTGGCGGAGCTTATGGAGACCGTGGGGCTGGCCCCCCGGCTGTTCAACACCTACCCCCATGAGCTGGACGGAGGCCGCCGCCAGCGCATCGGCATCGCCCGGGCTCTGGCCATGGAGCCCAAGTTTATCGTCTGTGACGAGCCAGTCTCCGCCCTGGACGTCTCCATCCAGGCGCAGATCCTGAACTTGCTGGAAGAGCTTCAGGAGCAGATGGGTCTGTCCTACATCTTCATCACCCACGACCTGGCCGTGGTCAACCACTTCGCGGACGACATCGCCGTGATGTACCTGGGCAACATCGTGGAGAAGGCCCCGGCAGAGGAGCTGTTCACCAACCCTCTGCACCCCTATACCCAGGCGCTGCTGTCCGCCATCCCCATCCCGGAGCTGGGGGCGCGGAAGGAGCGCATCCCCATCCAGGGAGAGATCACCTCCCCCATCGACCTGCCGGACGAGTGCCGGTTCTGCAAGCGATGTCAGTACGCCTGCAAAGCGTGCAGGGGCATTCCGCCTCTGCGGGAGGTGAAGCCCGGACACTTCGCCGCCTGCCACCGGCTAGAGGAGTGGAGCTGAACCTCCCCGGTCTTTCCGCCAATCCCACCCGCAGCACTAATTTTATCAAGCGGTGAGCCGCAGGCTCTGCGGAGGAGGTCAAATGTTCCCCGCAGAACCTCTATGCCGGGCATCGCTGGCACAGGAGAATGGGCCATGGACAGTACCCTTATCTGGAGATACACCCCGGCGCGGTCCGGGCCAATGCGGCGGCGCGGTGTCCTTTCGCATGTTTTACCGCCCCCTTCTGCACACGTTCTCCTCCCGCTTGGTCCGAAAAGTTTATGCAAAGGAGAACCCTCTAATGGAACCAAGTCAAAAGGCCGCCGGACTGCTGGCGGCGGCGGCGGCATTTCTTGCCCGGGGAGCGTCCATACAGTATGACCAGTTGAGTATGGACCGCCTTTTGCGGGTGACACCCAGGCACAGCCGCTGTGCCTCTCCCGAGGAGGCCACCGCCCAGCACCGGCTTTTTCTGGACTGCGCCCGGTTTGTCCACTCTGTCTACTTCACTGCCTTCGGCCAGGAGCTGGAGGCGGATGTCACCTGGAACATGCTGGAGCTGGTCAAGCCCCGGGTCTACGGCTGCTGTCCCACCCGCCGGGAGACCCTCGGGGACCGGGCCCGCATCCGGGAGGAGGTCCTCTCCCTCCTCCGCCCAGGGGATGCCCTGGTCATGCGGTTCCCCAGCAGCGGGCACATCGTTCTGTGCGGAGAGGGGGGCTTTTTCTACCACTGTACCGAGAAGGGCGGTGAGAAGAGCTACCGCTACGAGGAGCGGCGGGACTCCTTCTCCCCCAGTGGCGCGATTTACAAGGACCTGCTGGACGAGCTGTTTGTGCCGGGGGCGCGGTACGATTTGCTGGGGAAGGACGTTCTGCGCTTCTCCGTCCTACGCCCCCTGGAGCGGATGGGAGCTCTCACCCCGGGGACGCTGGCCCGTCTGGGGGAGGCCCGGGACCTGAGCATCTGCGTCCTCAGCTCCCACCCCGGGGGACAGGCCGCCTGTCCCGGGGAGCGTGTGACCTATACGGTCCAGGTACATAACAGAGGAACGGACCCCCGAACGGCGCATATCCAGCTCACCCCCGGGGAGGGCATCTGCCTGATTGGGGCAGGCCAAACGGAGCTGCGTCTGGAGCCCGGGCAGACCGGACAGGCGGAGTTTTGGATCAGGCTGCCCCTCTCCCATGCCGCCTTCGTCCCGCCGCCTGCGGTCACGGTCAACGGCCTGCCTGTCTGGGCGGAGCGGGTGCTGCTCTGCGCCAGTCCGCCAGAGGAGGGGGAACAGCTTGCCGCTCAGGCCCAGGCGGCGGTCCTCTCCGGTCAGGAGGCCCTAGCCGCCGTGTCAGAGGCCGGCCGCCCCCTGGGGATACCGCTCCCCTCCTCTGAGGCCGAGCTGCTCGCCGGATACTTTCTGCGCTACGACTCCGCACTCGGGGACGTGCTGTGGCGCAGGCCCCAAGACCCCGGGCGGGACGGCTGCCTGTACAGCTTCTTCGGCGGGACCGGCGTCATCACACCGGAGGCCGGCAGCGATGCGTACATCCGCACCCGGCACATAACAGCCTCCAGCCTGCGTCCCGGGGACCTGGTTTTGTGCAGCGATGACCCGCTGTTTCTCCAAACCTGCTCCTGCCTGGTCACCCAGAAGGGGCTTGCAGGCCGATTCGCGCCGGGGGGGCCCAGCCTCCTCCTGTCCGGCCGAAACCTCGACCAGTTTCTTGACAGCCTTCCCGGCCGTTTCTGCTATGTGGCAGTACGGCCCGGGGGCATGAGGAGGATGCACCAATGAAATTTATCACAGACTACCGCCTGGAACGGTTTATCCGAAACACCCGCTGGGAGGAGCTTCCAGAGCCTGTACAGGAGCGGCTCCGGGGCTGTATGCTGGACCTGCTGGGCGCCCTCATCGCCGGGAGCGGAAGCGGGCAGTTCAAGGCTGGACTGCGCCTGTCCAGAAGCGCCTTCCCTCCAGGGGAGATCGCGGTGCTGGGCGCGGAGGACCGGTCCAGCTTCCTGGGGGCTGCCGCCGCCATGGGCCACGCCTCCAACGCCTACGACATCGACGACGGCCACAACATCATCCGCGCCCACCCCGGGACCTCTTTCATCGGCGGACTGCTGGCGGCGGGGTACGACAAAGATCTCCCCGCCCAGGACTTCCTCACCGCCCTCTATGTGACCTACGAGACCACCATCCGCATGGGGGAGGCTATCATGGACTACTACCAGTACGCTCACTCCAGCGGGACCTTCGGCGCGGTGGGGGTGGCCGCCGGAGCAGGCCGCATCTACGGTCTGGACGAGGGACAGCTGAACAACGTCCTGTCCATCTCCGAATTCAACGCGCCCCTGGTCCCCGGCATCCGCAGTGTGGAGTACCCCTCTATGAACAAGGACGGAGTCCCCTTCGGCGTGATGGCGGGGGCGCTGGCGCTGCTGGCCGGGGGGAGCGGTTTTACCGGGAACAAGCATCTGCTGGAGGCGGAGGAGTACCGCCATTATCTGGATGATCTGGGTACAAAGCACGAGGTCATGGCCCTGTACTTCAAGCCCTACCCCTGCTGCCGCTGGGGGCATCCGGCCATCGACGCCTGCCTGACCCTGCTGCGGGAGTTCGGGATATCCCCGGAAGACATCGAGCAGGTGACCATCGAGACATTCTTCAAGGCCACCCAGCTCTCCAAGGGGGTCCCCTCCTGCGCCGATGAGGCCCAGTACAACATCGCCTATCCGGTGGCCTCCGCCATTCTCAACCGCGGCTTCTCCATTGCGCAGGTAGAAAACACCGCTGACCGGAGGGTCCATCAAATGATGGAGCGGCTCCGCTTCGTCTGTGATCCGGAGCTGGACAGGCAGTTCCCCGCCAGAAGGCTGTGCCGCGCCATCATCGAGCGGAAGGACGGCCGCCAGTTCGTATCGGATGTCCACGAGCCAAGAGGAGAGGCCGGTGAACACATTGGATACAGCTGGCTGGCGGAAAAGTTCCAGCGCATCACGGCGGGACGGCTGATAAAGCCCCAGCAGGAGCGGCTGACCAGCCTGCTCCATGGCGATGACTGGACGGTGCGGCAGCTGGTGGACACTACGAACCGCTGCCTCCTATGTGCTCCCCCCGCTCCGTTCCCATCCTGACAGCCCGGATTTTCTTGGATGTATCGCGGCGCAAAACTCGTTGAAGCAGCCATTCATTGTCGCCGCAGTTGATGTCCAAGGCAATCTGGACCACGCCGCCGCCGTTACACTGGATGTATGCCCTCCTTCATAAATTGAGAGCGCAAGGGCATAAAAATCCCTTACGCTCCATAATTCGCAGCGGCAATTACGCCGCAGGTCTGATGATTTTTCCGGTTTTAACGTCCAGGACCGGCGCATTCTCCTCCGGGGGGCCGGGGATGATTTTCAGCGTGTAGCCGCTTTCCCGGGCCAGCCTGAACATTTTCCTGGGCTTCAGGTGGATGACCTCATCGGCATTCACTTCGTCGATCTCACTGAGGGCCACTGTGAGCTTTCCCGCCGCCACATAGGCGGAGGACAGGAAGCAGGACACCGCCGCGCTCTCAAAGGCGAACAACTCCGGGGTCTGCACCCGCTTAGCAATCAGCCGCTGGCAGGTCACGCTGGCGGCCTCCAGGTCGTCCACCCGGATGTCGTCGGCGGACACCGTTCCAGCCATGATGATTCCATTGCCGCTGATGGTCTTGGCCTTGAGGCTGTAGGCCACCTTCAGGCAGCCCTTGACCACCAAATGGTCGGTTTCCAGCGTCTCATAGCACACGGTTTCTTCCCTGGGGATGTAAACATTTTTCATAATAATACACTCCTATGCTGCTGCAGCCTGTTTCATCCGGACAGGCAGAACCATAGTGAAATCGCTGCGGCCCTCTGCCTCCAGTATGATGGGGGGCACGGAACTGTTGACCTTCATTTTCACCCAGGACCCTCCCCGGAATTGCCGGAGGGCGTCAATCATGTAGTGCAGGTCAAAACCAAAATCAATGCTGCTCGGTCCATCAACTTGGATTTTTGTGATGTAGTTTCCACTGGCAGCATATAGGTAGAGCTTCATCTTCTTTTTGATGTAGGTACTCAGCGGAAAACGGCGGCAGGCCCCACGGACCGGAAAACTGCCCTGGGGATTTGCGGCGATCTCTCGAAGCCGCTCCTGAACCGCCTCATTCTGCGTGAGGGAGAGGTAGTTGGAAGCAAAGGACTGATAGGCCCAGCCGAAATTCGGTATCTTGGTCCAGGGAATGTTTCTGCCCGGATTGACCGGCGCCCACAGCATGGAGCCGCACTCTCGACAGACACGGTTGCCCCTGTGCTCTTTCAGGAAGAAGGGTGGGTCTGCGTTGACCAGGTACTGAATCCCATCGTCGCTGTACTCCATCAGGAGCGGCTTTCCGCAGTCCGGGCAGAGGAACGCCCTTTTGCGTTGATTCCAGGTAATGGCAGGATAGCGCATATAGCCGTCCCGGGCTTTCTCCTTGCTGAACACAGCGTAAACGCTCTTGTCTCCGGCCTGGTACATGGCGTACAACCGCTCCAGGTCGGTGATGCTCTTGACCACCATGGCGAAGGTGTTGGGCAGGGTCTCGCCGATTTCCCGCACCCATTTCTTGGTGATGTGAGAAGGACACATGACCAGGTTAAAGGTTTTTGGGGCCCCTGATTTGCGCTGGGAGGCCCAGAGACCATGCAGGGCGCCCAGGGCGGTGGAGCCGATCTTGCTCTTGCCGGAACCGCATTCCGCGATAATGAGGGCGACACTTTTGCGATCCAGCTGACGTTTGACCGCCTCGGCTACGGCAAGCTGGGCGTCGTAAAGGGAATAGCCCGCCTGCTGTTGGATGTAGTCGTTGACGGCCAGCACCTCCTCGGACAGAGGTTCTGCGGCCGGGTCGAACAGAGGGGTAAACTGGTCCCGGATGTGGTCGGCCACGGTGACACCGAAGGCGTTGAGGTAGCCGGTGATGTTCTTCACATCCTCGAAACCGTCCAGCTGGTTCGGGTCAGCACCGGGAATGGTGATTGCTCCGTACTCCAGGCCCCGTTCCAGAATCTCCACCACATTTTCGTCGTTGGGCCGCAGCTCTAGCACCCAGGCGTCCAGGCGCTGGGTCAGGGAGAAAACCTCCAATGGCCGCAGCTCACCCCGGTCAATGAGGGCGTTCAGAACGCAGTCCCGGAACTCTGGAATCAGGGGTGCGGCGGTCTTGCGGTCCAATTCCTCAAAGAGTTGGTCTCTGTCCCCGGCGGGGACAAAGATGTAGCACCTTCGGGGCTGGATGGTCTGCTGCTCGCCGGCCTCCTCCGGTTCCTCCTCGCTGTCCGGCTGGTCAGCTGCCTGCGGGTCGTCGTCCACCATGAGGGAGCCCACAGCGTACAAGCCGTCGTGGGACATCTGCCGCTGGTACTGCTTGGGGACCATCTGCCGCTGGTACTGCTTGGGGACGCTTTTCAGCTGGCGGGTCTTGCCGTTAAAAGGCATTTCAATGGTGGCCCCGCCATAGATGGCGTCCGACATGGCCTTCACCATCTCCGGATAGCCGCCGAAGCGGACGGCGCTAATCACGCTGTCCTCCCCGTTCCGGTCCAGGATGATGGTGTCCGCGTACACGGTCAGGCGCACAGATTTGCCAGGGTCAAAATAGGTCAATGCGATTAGTCTGCTCTGTGACATTCATCTAAAAACTCCTTCCATTTTGAACAAAAAAAGACCGTGTCTGCCTCTGAAACAGGCAATACACGGTCGTTCTTGTTCGTTTATTTGATTTCAAGGTCGATTGAAGTCCGGTGCGGCTGGGCGCACTACGCCCCTGGCCACATTCCATTCCGCCCTAACTTACTCCGCCCTAACTTACTCCGCCCTAACTTACTCCGCCCTGAAATACTCTTACATTTTACTATCTAAGGACTGGTCTGTATAGTTGAAGTTTTTTCAACTACACTTGAGAAAATATTCGTAGATTGATTTTTATCCCTAAAATCTTCTATAAGCCAAGTTCCTGAGTGATTTGCTCCAATAGCGTATCTATTTTTTTGATATCTCTGATTGATAGCTTTTGCTCCATAAGTACCTGCTCAACTTGTAAAACCTTCCGGAAAGCGCGTCCGGCGGTTCCACGTAATACACTGCCCCTTTGAAAGTTAATTTTTTCTTTTTCAAAATCTATGATGTTGATTTTATATCCATATTTGAGCCAAGAATCGGATATACAATAATCTGGCAGCGACAACTCTACTGCGTGAATTGGAAAGCCATCTTGCTTCCAGAGCTTATTGCGTTGCCCCACCTCTAAATCAAACGATGTTTCATACCAGAAAACATGGAACTGGTATGCTTCTACAGGAAGAGATTTCTCTAAAATTTCCTCTATCTTTGCAAAAGTCAATGTAACAGACCTCTGTTCACATTTATGAAAAAAATCTGTTAGTTTGATATAAGGGGATTCTTCTGTCAAAAGATCATCCTCATCAGAAGTATCTTCTATATAGTCTTGCAAGAGTTGAATTAAGTCTATAGATCCACTGGATTCACAGCCTCCGTAAACTCGATAAGCGTCATATGCGCAGCGTTTATGAACATAGAGGAGATTATCCAGCTTTCTGCCTTTCCAGACAATCCGTTCAATAATTTCCACTTCCTGATCTGCTAATATGCGGTCGCCACAGTAAGCACATATCCCCTTCTGTCTGTCCCATACAATGCGATAATTGCCGTTGGCCTTTTGCACATCCCTACACGCAACAATTAATCTGCATTGATGGAGCGCCGTGTGCAATGAAAGTCGCATGCACGGTGCGAAGCGGGGGAAAATCCGCTCTGACTGCTGTTCTCTCACAAGAGCAGTAAAAGCGGCGGACTACCTATCGCTATCCGCATTCCCACCGACGTGGCCCGGGCAACCATCTTCACCACTGGAACCTACAGCGCCCGGCTGAATTACCGGATTCTCTACAAAACCAACTACTCTGGGGCCTACCAGGTGCTGGCGTCCAATCTCATCACCAGCAGTAACTACTCCTTCAGCCTGAACGCTATCCCCATGCAGGCCGGGGAGTATGTCACTGATATTTATTGCGATTTCGGCAAGGTTCCGGTTGGCTTCCAGTCGGTTGCCAATCCCACCCTGACGGTCACTGTCAGCGGGACGGCGGCTAACGGCTATCAGCTGATTAACCGGGCCGACGCAGGCGGCAAGTATCAGGGGACATGGCAGACCGCCCAGGCTACTTGGCTCACTATTGTGCGCAAGCTGACCCCCACTTACGTTCCCACTCTTCCCAAGACCGGCTATTAAACCAAACAGAGGGACGGCCTCCGGGCCGTCCCTCGCCTAAATTATTGCTGCGCAAGATATGTAATCAGGTTTTTTCTGGTTAAGATTCCGCATAATACACCCCGGTCATCCACAATTGGAACAAAGTTCTGATTCAAAGCCGTCTCTACCGCTTGACTGCGGTCTGCGTCAATTTGCAGTGCGGGACAAAAATCTCTGCGTACAATGTCGCCAATCTTATATTGTTCCTGTATTTTCAAATCAGTGGTATGAACAGCTAGAAGATGCCGGAGAAAATCGCCCTCGGTCACACTTCCGATGTATTGTTCCTTATCATTC
This sequence comes from Lawsonibacter sp., assembly GCA_022801435.1. Taxonomy (GTDB): domain Bacteria; phylum Bacillota; class Clostridia; order Oscillospirales; family Oscillospiraceae; genus Lawsonibacter. The sequence goes on along the minus strand of JAAWSG010000025.1, from coordinate 14 downwards.
AAAACGGGTATAGC
>JAAWSG010000099.1 GCA_022801435.1 Lawsonibacter sp. | reverse complement strand
CGTCCCCGGCATCATGGCCTCCCGGACCATCGAGCAGGACCGGGACCGGAAGATGACCATCATGACCACCGGCTTCATCCCCTGCGGGGCGAAAATGCCCATCATCGGTCTCTTTGCCGGAGCTGTGTTCGGCGATTCCCCCTGGGTGGCCACCTCCGCTTTCTTTATCGGCATTGCCGCCGTGGTGATCTCCGGCATCATGCTGAAGAAGTTCAAAGCCTTTGCCGGGGAGCCCGCCCCCTTTGTCATGGAGCTGCCCGCCTACCACGCACCCTCCATGGGCAATGTACTCCGGGCCACCTGGGAGCGGGGCTGGTCCTTCATCAAGCGGGCAGGGACCATCATCCTCCTGAGCTCCATCGTCCTCTGGTTTCTCATGGGCTACGGCGTTGTGGATGGGGCGCTCCAGGCCGTGGAGGACAACAACAGCTCCCTGCTGGCCGCCATCGGCAGCAGTGTCGCCGTAATCTTTGCCCCCTTGGGCTGGGTGGGTGATATGGCCTGGAAGGCCACCACCGCCACCTTCACCGGCCTGATCGCCAAGGAGGAGGTCGTCAACTTCTTCGGCGTGGCCTACCACTACGCCGGTGAAGCGGACCTGATGGAGGACGCCAGCGGCATCTACGCCGCCATCGGGGCGGACTTCGGGGCCATGGCCGCGTACAGCTTTATGATTTTCAATCTGCTGTGCGCCCCCTGCTTCGCCGCTATGGGCGCCATCAAGCGGGAGATGAACAATGCCAAGTGGACCTTGGGCGCCATCGGGTATATGTGCGGCTTCGCCTATGTGGTGAGCCTGATTGTGTTCCAACTGGGCGGACTGGCCACCGGAGAAGCGGTGTTTGGTCTTGGAACGGTTGTGGCTCTGGTTCTGCTGGCGGGAATCCTCTACCTGTTGTTCCGCAAGGGCTATCAGGGCGAGGAGAGTACCCGGCGGCTGACCTCTGTGGCTGCCGCCGCACAGTGAGGTGCAGCGAAATATGACGCTTGGAGAAATTGTCGTTCTGCTGGTACTGGCAGGTGTTGTGGTCCTGGCTGTCCGATCCCTCTGGAAGTCCCACAAGTCCGGTGGAGGCTGCAACGGTGACTGCGGGAATTGCCGCGGCTGTCACTAAAAACTTCAAATCAGCAAAACATGGTGAGGAGGCATGGGCAGTGTAATCTGCTCATGCCTTCCCCCATTGGGGAGGAACCATTCTATGGCAGAATTACAGGAAGCCCATCTTCGCTATTTGCTGGCGATCTGCGAGAGGATACGTCCCGGCCTGACCAGAGAGATGAATGTGCTGGAGCTGGCCTGTGGCAGCGGGCAGCTCTCCTTCCGGCTGGCGGGGCGTGTCCGTCTGTGGGAGGCCGCGGATTTCTCCGAAAATATGATTGTGGAGGCCAGGAAAAAGCCCCGCTCCAGCCGTCTGCATTTCTCCGTCCAGGATGCCTCGGCCCTGCCCTATGCGCCGGACAGCCTTTTTCGGCTCAAAGCAAAAGAAAAAGTTCCGAAACCTTTCGATTTCAGAACTTTTTCTGGTGGAGACAACAGAACTCGAATCTGTGACCTCTCGCGTGTGAGGCGAGCGCTCTACCGGCTGAGCTATGCCTCCATATAGAAACGGGGTGGTGACCCGGACGGGACTCGAACCCGTGTTGCCGCCGTGAAAGGGCGGAGTCTTAACCGCTTGACCACCGGGCCGTTTATCTATATGCGAACGGACATCCATCCGTAATTTTTGTGGTAGCGGCAACTGGATTTGAACCAGTGACACCGCGGGTATGAACCGCGTGCTCTAGCCAACTGAGCTATGCCGCCGTGTCATGCCCTCTTGAACAGGGCAAGGATTAGTATAGCGTATTCCGCTCCCAATGTCAAGTACTTTTTGAAATTTTTTCTTCTATTTTCGGGAACAGGCCCCCTCCCTCCGCCGGGGAGGGAGGGGGCAGTGCCGGTTACAACAGGGGGAAGCGCACCTCAGCGGTGAACAGGTCCGCCTCGGTGGATACAGTCAAGGTCCCGCCGCAGGCCTTGGTGAAGGACTCGGCAATGGACAGCCCCAGCCCGGAGCCCCCGTCCGACCGGCTCTCATCCCCCCGGACGAAGCGGGCGGTGTACTCCGTGCCTGGCCTCAGCTCATCGGCGGAGGTGTTCCGCACCCGGGCGGCGGCCTGTGCCCCCTCCACCGTCAGGCTGAGGTACACCCGGGAGCCGGGCAGGGCGTATTTCAGCGCGTTTCCGATCAGGTTCTGGAATACCCGGTACATCCGGTCGCTGTCGGCGGTGATGGGGACCTCCTCCTCCGGGATATCGGTGCGCAGGGCGAGTCCGCTCTCCCGGATGGCCTGGTCCATGTCGGCCAGGGTCTGACGGAGCAGCCGCCCGTAGTCCAGCCGCTCCAGCTTCACCGGGAGCTGTCCCGAGGCCGCCTTGCTCACCTCAAACACGTCCTGGACCATGGCCTTGAGGCGCTGGGCCTTCTCCCCCATGATCCGCACGTACTCGCTGGCTGGAGGCTCCAGGGGCTCCTGGGCCAGCAGCTCGGTGTAGCTGAGGATGGAGGTCAGAGGGGTTTTCAGATCGTGGGACACGTTGGTCACCAGCTCCACCTTCATCCGTTCGCTGCGGGTGCGCTCCTCCACCGCGTGGTGCAGGCCCTGACGGATGTGGTTCAGGTCGTCCGCCATCTGGTACAGGTCGTGCTCCTGGGGAAAGGACAGTTCCCTCTCCATGTCCCCGGCCCGGAGGGCAACGAGCTGGTCTGTCACCGCCCCGAAGTCGCTCCACAGCCGCCGCTGCCGCCAGAGGAACCAGCCGCAGACCCCCATGGACAGCAGCCAGGGCAGGCCAAACAGGTTCCAGATGGCCCAGGAGGGGATATAGAGCTCCACCGTCTGGGCCACCAGGAAGAACAGCACCTCCAGCCAGAG
>JAAWSG010000098.1 GCA_022801435.1 Lawsonibacter sp. | reverse complement strand
CCGAGGGGTTCTTGGCCATCGCCTTGCCGAACAGCCCCCGGGGACTGCCGCCCAGCTGGAGCAGCCAGCGGCTGTAGTGGTAGGGCAGCCCGGTCTCCTCCAGACGTCTCCGCAGATAGGGGATCATCAGCTCCCGACACCGCCCGTCCGACGGGTTGACCAGTCTCATGAGGGTCCGGTCAAACTCGGATACGTCCTCCCAGTAGCAGGCAAAGGGGGAAGCGCCGGCCCTCCTGGGCACGTCGGTGCAGACCGCCCGAGTGAGCCGCTCAATCCACCGGATATCCAGGGGCTCGGCAGTGGACAGACCCCCATAGACGTTGTACCGCTCCCCCTGGGGATACCACCACACGTCACCCAGGGCCCGGAGCAGAACCGTATTGAGGGTCTTTTTGCGCTCCGCGTCCCCGGCGGGCTCTTCCGTCAGAAGATAGGGGGCGAATTTCTCAAACACCTCCGCCGCCGGCAGGGAGAGAAGGGCCGCCGGGAAGCTGACGGACAGATACCGGGTCATGGCAGGATGACTGTCGAACAAGCCCAGACAGTAATCCCGCAGGGGGCCGGGGCCGGTGTGGCGCAGAATGTCCAGCAGCCGGTCGGTGAGCTTCACCCCAAAGAAAAGCGGACGGTTCTTCTCATCCACAATCCGGTCGATTTCCTCCATATGGCTGTCCGCCCAGCGCCAGAAGTCCAGCATCACGGGGGAATCCTTTTTCCCCAAAACCCAGCACCAGGATGTGATCTCTGTACCCTCCTCATAGGTGGGGCGCTCCCCGCCGTCCAGAAACCTTTCCAGCCGCTCCCGCAGGCCGCCTGTCACCAGCTCGATGGCCCAGTCCGCGTTGGACGGTTCCAGGAACTTCACCGAGCCGCTGTGTTTCTCCAGCTCCTTCTTCCAGAAAGCACGGATAGTCTCGCCGTCCTGTCCGGCCAAGGCCTGGAGAACGGCATCCCGGTTGGCCCCCTTCTCGGTCTGGACCAGCTCCAGCAGGAGGGGGGTGTTTTCCCGGTTCGCTCCCAGGGTGGCCAGAACGGCGGTGCGCACGTCTTTTTTCGCCTGGGGCAGAATCTCCCGCAGCCAGGGGGTGGCCCTTGCGCCCTCGATGGCGGAGATGACCTCCACCCGCCGGGCCATAGCCTTGCTGCCGGCGGGGTCGAAGTCCTCCCTCAAAAGCGGCAGGGGAGCGGGGCCTGCCCCCTTCAAAATCTGGGCGTTCAGCTCCGCCAGCTCCCCGTAGCTGTCCCCCAGTCCCCGGACCAGCGCCGGCAGGACCCGGAAGTCCCCCCAGAACTCGGGGTGGGCCTCCTGGACAGATTGGACCACCTCCATCCGCCCGCTGCCGGTGGAGGTGAGGGCGGTGAGGAGAGGGGCCAGCTGTCCATAGGAGAGGGGCAGGCAGGTCCCGGGGCCTGGAGGGAGGGGTTCCAGCGCCCCGTTCACCTTGGAGACGCCCTGGGTGTACACCACCGCGTCCGTCAGGGCCAGCAGGTCCAGCAGCAGGCCGCCCTGTTCCGCTCTGGGGGCGGCGAGGAGGCTGGTGAGGCCCTGGTGGATTTTTCCCAAAACAGGGCTGACGGCGGCCAGGGGTTTCAGCTCCTCCCCGGCCCGCTGGAGACGGAAGTCCTCAGAGAGCAGGCCGGTCCCGGAAATAGCGGCCTGTTCAAGACGTGTTTTTACCTCGTAAAGTGGTTGTAGATTCATGGCAATACCTCTTGTTCCCAGACGGCGAGCTTCCATCGCATCGTTTGCTCCGGCCAGTCCCGCGCCCGATTTTGCTCTGGGACGGTTTTGTACAGCATCCGCAGGACCTCGGCCTTCTCCGGGCCGCTCAGGGGGGTGGCCTCCAGAACCTGAAGCGCCACAAAGACGGTGGTTACCCGGTCGCTGAGCAGCTCCTTCCACCGGCTCCAGCCGCACCGGCCCAGGAGAATAATATCCTCCAGATGGTAGCCGCCCCCCACGTTGTGGATGAGGTGGTAGAAGTACACCCCGGTCTGCTCCCGCACCTGGGACAGGTCCTCCCGGAACAGCTGCCGCATGACCTGGTCCATGGTCTGCTCGCAGGTCAGGGGGCCGCTCATCTCCTGGTGCGCCAGAACTCCGCTGGTCCGGGCGCGGGTGAGGGGGCCGTACCACCGCAGGTCCAGGGGCTGGGCCAGGGGGTGGGAGACGCCGCCCGCCTCGCTGGACAGCTCATAGCGGGCCGTTTTCCCGTTCCAGCGCAGGGGAGTGAAGGCGTCCAGCAGGGCGCGGGCGGTCTCGGGGCGGTCCTCCTGGAAGCAGGGGGCGAAGCGGTTGTACACCTCCTCCGCCGGCCAGGTGAGGAGGGCGGCGGTGAGGGCGCAGGCCAGATAGGGGAGGGATTTTTTCTCCCACAGCTCCAGACTCAGCTGGCACAGCGGTCCCGCGCCGCCCGCCTGTAAGCTCTCCAGCAGCCAGTGGGGCAGGGCGGTCCCCGGGTCCACGTGGCGCACCCCGGGGGTCCGGCTGACCCTGCTCAGGGCGGGGCGCTGTTCCTCCGCCCACCGCCAGCAGTCCAGCATTTTGGGGGAGCTCCGGCCCAGCACCCCCCGCCGGCAGAGGTACAGGTCCATCAGGCTGTCCTGGGTGATCTTCGCCTCTGACAGGAGCCGCTCCAGCTGCGCCCGGAACGCCCCTGCGGCCAGGTCGGAGACCCAGGGGAAGGTCGCGTGCTTCAAAAACCACAGCCGGACAGGGGACTGCTCCGTCTCGGTGCGCCAAAAGTCCCGGACCGCCGCGCTGTCCTGCTTCGCCAGGGCGTTCAGCACCGCCTCCCGCTGTGCGCCCCGCTCGGTCTGGGCCAGCTCCAGCAGGAGGGAGGCGTTTTCCTGGTCCTCCCCCAGGGCCTCGATGACCGCGGCCCGCACGCTCTTTTTGGACTGGGGCAGGACCTCCCGCAGCCAGGGGGTGGCGGCTGTCCCCTCAATGGCGGCGATGACCTCCACCCGTCGGGCCATGTCCTTTTTTCCCGCCGGGTCGAAGCCCTCCTTCAAAAGCGGCAGGGGAGCGGGGCCCAACCCCTTCAAAATTTGGGCGTTCAGCTCGGCC
>JAAWSG010000002.1 GCA_022801435.1 Lawsonibacter sp. | reverse complement strand
TTCCGGCCAGACAAAGACAAAAAAATAAATGCGATTGAACCGTTCCGCACCCTTTCGGGTGGGTTCGTGTTCTTTCGCATTTAATATTACAACCCGCGCTCTCCCGCGGAGGCAAAAATTTTTCTTGACAAGGGGGGAGATATCCGTTAAAATATCCAACAAGAAAATGCGGTGAAGGGGAAAAAGACAGCCCTTTCCCTCTCAGAGAGCCGGCGGACGGTGCGAGCCGGTGGGGGAAGCGCTGTGTATGACTGGCCCCTGAGCAGCCTGCCTGAACGCGGAGAGTAGGGCAGGACGTTTGGCCCCGTTACCGGCCGGAGCCTTGTTGGAGGCTGTGAGGGCTGGCGGGCAACTGTCAGCTGAACCAGGGTGGTACCGCGTGACAACACGCCCCTGACCTTATTTTCAAGGTCAAGGGTGTTTTTTCTTGCCCCTGGCCGACACAAGGAGGAAACGCATATGAAACCCCGTTTCGAGAAGTATATCCCCTTCCAGCCCCAGCCCATCCAGGGGCGCACCTGGCCCGACCGGACCATCCAAAAGGCCCCCGTCTGGTGCTCGGTGGACCTGCGGGACGGCAACCAGGCCCTGGTGGACCCCATGAACCTGGCCGAAAAGCTGGAGTATTTCCACACCCTGGTGGACATCGGGGTGAAGGAGATTGAAATCGGTTTCCCCTCCGCCAGTGAGACCGAGTACGAAATCTGCCGGGAGCTCATTGAGGGAGGCCATATCCCCGATGACGTGACCATCCAGGTGCTGGTCCAGGCCCGGGAGCACCTTATCAAAAAGACCTTCGAGGCCATCCGGGGCGCGAAAAATGTCATTCTCCACTTCTATAACTCCACCTCCACCCTCCAGCGCAAGGTGGTCTTCCGCATGGACTGTGACGGCATCACCAAAATCGCCACCGACGCCGCCGACCTGATCTATGAGATGTCCCAGCCCATGATTGAATCCGGTATGAACCTGCGCTTTGAATACTCCCCGGAATCCTTTATGGGGACCGAGATGGACTACGCCGTGGAGATCTGCCAGGCCGTGCTGGAGCACCTCCATGCCACGCCGGAGCGCAAGGTCATCCTGAACCTGCCCACCACGGTGGAAAACTGTCTGCCCAACCAGTTCGCGGACATGCTGGAGTATTTTATCCGGACCCTCCCCTCCCGGGAGAGCGCCATCATCTCCCTCCACCCCCACAACGACCGGGGGACCGGCGTGGCCACCACCGAGCTTGGGCTGCTGGCCGGGGCGGAGCGGGTGGAGGCCACCCTGTTCGGCAACGGGGAGCGCACCGGCAACGTGGACATGGTCACTCTGGCCATGAACATGTACACCCAGGGGGTGGACCCGGCGCTGGACTTCTCCAACATCAACAAAATCAAGGAGATGTACGAGCGCTGCACCAAGATGCCGGTGGGGGACCGCCAGCCCTACGCGGGCAAGCTGGTCTTCACCGCCTTCTCGGGCAGCCACCAGGACGCCATCAACAAGGGCGTGCAGTATATGAAAACCTCCGGGACCCAGTTCTGGGAGGTCCCCTACCTGCCCATCGACCCCGCCGACGTGGGCCGGGAGTACGAGCCCATCATCCGCATCAACTCCCAGTCGGGCAAGGGCGGGGCCGCCTATATTATGGAACACAGCTTCGGCTTCGACCTGCCCAAGGCCATGCACCCGGAGTTCGGCCACATCATCCAGGTGGAGACCGACCGGGTGGGCAAGGAGATCCCCCCGGAGCGGATCAACGAGCTGTTCCACCAGGAGTATGTGGATGTGAAGGAGCCCTACAAGCTGCTCAAGCACTCCTTCCAGGAGAGTATCGACGCCGAAGGGCACTCCCACGTGGTCTTCCAGGGCACCCTGCGCCACACCGACACCGTCTTTGAGGTGTCCGGACAGGGCAACGGACCCATCGACGCCTTCTTCAACGCCATCCGGGGGGAGAAAATGGCCCGCTTCTCCTTCCTGGACTACGCCTCCCACGCCATTACGGACGGGTCGGACTCCCAGGGCGTGGCCTATATCCTCCTCCAGGACCAGCGCACCGGACAGCAGTATTGGGGGGTCGGCCTGTCCCATAACATCAATCTGGCCCCCCTCCGCGCCATTCTGGCCGCCATCAACCGGGCAAAGCGGGGGTAGCACAGGCGGACCGGCGGCCCGATTCCCCCCCAAAACCGCCCGCAGCACCCAGCCAAAGATCCTACCTCCATTGATACACCCTGCTGCCGTCAAGCAGCAGGGTGTATTTTGTGCGCGCCGTTATGTACTCTCCCGCTCTACCAGCGTGGTCGCAAAGGTCAGATATTGCGGGCTCGGTTTTTTGTCGGAGGGCGCTTCAATCTCGCCAATGACCATCTCCGCAGCCTTTTCCCCCATCTCGTGGGCAGGCATTTCCATGGAGGTCATGGAGGTCTCCAGCATTCCGCCCACCGCGTGGCCGGTCAAGCTGATGACCTTAACCTGCTCCGGGATTCGGACGCCCAGCTCTGTCAGCGCCCGGATCGCCCCCAGGCCCTGAATATCCACCGCCGTCAAAAGCCCGTCCAGGCCGGGGATCTCATCGATCAGCTGGCTGGTGCATTCATAGCCGTATTCAAAGCTGTTTACCGGATAGTCGGACTGGCTGAAATGTTCCTCCAGACCCAGCGCCTTGACCGCCTTACGGTATCCATCATGGCGGCCCTTATATGGAATGAGCTGGAGAGAGCCGTTGATCAGCCCGATCTTCCGGCATCCCCGGTTATACAGAAAGTTCACGGCATCAAACCCGCACGCCTCATAATCCGCCAGGACGCTGCTGATACTGGCCTCCTGCTGGCGCACGATCTGCACCACCGCGATTCCGCTGGCCTTGATGTCCCGGATCAGCCGTCCGTTGCGGCCTGTACCCGCGACAATGATCCCGTCTACAAAACCGTTTCGGAGCTTTGTCAGGCAGTCGCGCTCGGTCTTGGGGTCGTCCTCCGTGTTGCAGATCAGGGTCGCATAGCCCAGCTTGCTGGCCCCCTGCTCAATCCCCTGTAGAATCTGCGAAAAAATGGTCAGATGCAGCCGGGGGACCACTACGCCGATGGTGTGCCGTCTCCCCTGCCGCAGCGCCCGGGCCATCATGTTGGGATGGTATCCCAGCTCCTTTGCGGCGGCGTAGATCCGCTCCTTGGTGTCCGGGTGGACGTATGACGTATTATTCAGCGCGCGAGACACCGTGCTCACGTCTACACAAGCCAGCTCTGCTACATCTTTCAAGGTTGCCATAGCGTTCTCCTTTGTGCAATCGTTTGTATAAACCTGCTTGTATTGATTATACTCCCTTTCCCCAGGCGGCGCAAGCCACGGTTTGGCCAGCGGATATTCTTCGTTGTTCTGCACAATTTCAAGCCCAATCTATTGTCAAAAATATAAAAATATGCAACTTATTGTAGGCTGTCTGCAAAAAATTGCAGGGAGGCCCAAATCCATTGACTTTTGGTTTTCCCTGAGGTATAACAAAAGCACAACAGCAAACGATTGCAGAAGGCGGACGGAACTCTGCGGCGCGCGACGCAGAACGCCTGAAGGCTGGATGCAGTCCTCCCTCAAATTTCAAATTAGATGATGTTAGGAGAATATAATTATGGCTAAGGTTAAGACTTTCAAGACGATCTTCCCCGCTGTTTCCGTTCCTCTCAATGACGACTTCTCCATCAACGAGGCCGAGTTCCGCGTCTACCTGCGCTGGATCAAGAGCTTCTACGGCAAGGGCATCGAGGGCCTGGTCTGCAACGGCCACACCGGCGAGATCACCGGCCTGACCCGCGCCGAGCGCAAGCGCGTTGTGGAGATCTGCGCCGAGGAGTGCGGCGATGTGATGACCATTATCTCCGGCGTCAACTGCGAGAACACCCAGGAATCCATCGAGATGGCCGCTGAGGCCAAGGCCGCCGGCGCTGACGGCATCCTGCTCATGCCTCCCCACATGTGGCTGCGCTTCGGCATGAACCCTGACGCCCCCTTCCAGTACGTGAAGGATGTGGCCGAGGGCGCCGACATTGACATTATCATCCACCTCTACCCCGCCACCTCCAAGGCGTTCTACCCCGTGGAGACCCTGATTAAGATGTGCAAGGAGATCGAGCATGTCAAATGTATCAAGATGGGCACACGCGTCACCTCCATCTATGAGCACGACGTCCGCCTGCTCCGGGAGGAGTGCCCTGACATCTCCCTCATCACCTGCCACGACGAGACCCTGTGTGTCAGCTGGTTCCCCGGCATGGACGGCGCTCTCATCGGCTTTGCGGGCTGTGTGCCTGAGCTGATCTGCCCCGCCCGGGAGGTCTTTGCCAACCCTGACAAGCACACCCTCAAGGAGGCCCAGGACTGGTCCGACCGGATCTATCACATCTCCCAGGCCATCTATGGCGGCGGCCAGCCCTCCGGCGAGGCCCACGCCCGTCTGAAGGAGGCCCTCTATCAGCGCGGCATCTTCTCCAGCGCCCTCATGCGCAAGCCTGTCCTGCCCCTGAACCAGGAGGAGAAGGATTGGGTCGCTCTGGGCCTGAAGCGCAGCCAGCTGCCCAAGGTGGACATGGAGCAGTACAAGTAATCCTTCCATATTCCCCTCCTGCTTCCCTGGCCTTTGCTTTCCGCCTCATTGGGGCGCTGCCACGGCGCAGCGCCCCTTTTTGTATAAAAGGAGAATGCTATGAGCGAGAAAAATGAGAGCCCCGCGGTCTTTGGCGCGGACGTCAAGCGCCTCCCGCTGAAGGATCTGGTCAAGCGCATTGGTCCCGGTCTGATCGCCACGGGCATCGTCATCGGCCCCGGCGCAGTCACCACCGCCTCCATGCTGGGCGCGGATTACGGCTATGATCTGGTGTGGCTGTTCATCCCCATCATCTTCATGGGGATCACCTTCATGCTGACCACCAACCGGCTGGCCATCACCACCGGAATGCCCACCATCCACGCGATCCGCAAATATTACGGCCCCGTCGCCTCCGGCATTGTCAGCGTGGCGGTGTTTCTCTCCTGCCTGTTCTTCACTATGGGCAATATCTCCGGCACCGGAGCGGGCATGAACCTGATCTTCGGCATTGACTGGAAGATCGGCTCCGCCATCATGCTGGTCATCGTGGTCGGGTGCTACTTTGCGAAAAACGTCTACTCCAAAGTGGAAAAAATTATCACTCTATGTATTTTGGTCATGATTATCTCCTTCTACGCCACCCTGACCGGCGTGGGCGGCCCGGAGTGGGGGCTCTTCGCCAAGGGGCTGGTGAGCTTCCGCGTCCCGGAGGGCAGTCTCGGCACTGCTCTGGCGTTCATCTCAACCAACGCCGCCATCACCGCCGGGATTTACGCGACCTATCTGGGCAAGGAAAAGAAGTGGAACAAAGAGGACCTGTTCAACGGCGTCATGTTTACAGACGCCCTTGTCCATGTGATCAGCGTAATCCTGATCTCCGGCGCGATCATCCTGGTCGGCGCGGTCGTGCTGCACCCCCAGGGACTGTCCATCAAGGCCCCTGCCCAGCTGGCGGAGATGCTGGTCCCCATCATGGGCGGCGCGGCCAGATACATCATGGGCTTCGCTCTGCTGGGCGCAGGCTTCTCCTCCTTGCTGGCCAACACCCAGCGGGGCATGGTGCTGCTGGGCGCGGGCTTTCAACAGGACGTGAGCCTGGAGAGCCGGTTCATCCGTTTCGGCTGCCTGGCCTGCCTTGTGTTCGCCGCGGCGGTGTGCTACAGCTACGGCGGGTCGCCGACACAGCTGATCCTGATGGCCAACATCGCCACCTCCATCGCCACCCCCTTCGGCGGGCTGTTCACGCTGCTCCTCCTGTGGCGCAGGGATGTCAATGAGGGCTACAAAACACCTGCCGCTCTGCGTGTCTGCATGACCATCAGCTATGTGTTTGCGCTGATTATGACGGTATCTGCGCTCTCCACCCAGCTGCCCAAGCTGATGAAGCTTTTCGGTCTTGGCGGCTGACCCGCGTCCATCCCATAAAACAGGCCCCGCCCACGGCTCCTGACAGCCTTGGGCGGGGGCCAAACGCTTCCCCTCCGGGAGTTCTGCTGCGCGGTTTACCCCCGTTTGACTTGTGAAACCGCAGACGCCCGGAAACGCCTGATGCCGCAGGCGTTCAAGCCTGCGGCATCAAAAGCGCTTTGTCAGCTGGTGCGCGAGGCGGGAGTCGAACCCGCACGCCCTTGCGAGCACTGGCACCTGAAGCCAGCGAGTCTACCAATTCCACCACTCGCGCGTACCTTGCACTGTCTCAGCGCAGGACCTATAATACCACACCTTCTCCGTTCTGTCAACACCTTTTTCAAAATTTTTCCCCATAATTTTTCTGCCCGATTTTCCTCCCCCATTTTCCGCTCCGCCGGAATCTTTTCCTCCGCTCCGCCATACCCTGACAGAGAGCGCCGGTCCCGGCGGGAAGGAGTGTACATCATCATGGGATCTTATGAGCTGTTTCTCATCGCTGTCAGCCTGTCTATGGACGCCTTCGCGGTCTCTGTATGCAAGGGCCTGTCCTCCTCCGCCCCGGGGGCCAGGCACTGTCTGATCTGCGGCGTGTATTTCGGAGGTTTTCAGGCGCTGATGCCAGTGCTGGGCTGGCTGATGGGGGTACGGTTCCAGCAGGCGGCCGCCAGCGCGGACCACTGGATCGCCTTTCTGCTGCTGGAGCTCATCGGCTTCAACATGGTGCGGGAGGCCCGGAGCGGCGGCGAGCCCTGCCTGGACGCCTCCTTCTCCCCCCGGGCCATGCTCCCCCTGGCGGTCGCCACCAGCATCGACGCCCTGGCTGTGGGGATCACCTTCGCCTGTCTCCAGGTGGATATCCTGCGGTCCGCCTCCCTCATCGGCGTCACCACTCTGGTACTGTCCTGCGCAGGGGTAAAGGTGGGCGCGCTCTTTGGGGGCCGCTTCCGGTCCGCCGCGGAGCTGGCCGGAGGAGCCACCCTGATGTTCATGGGGCTGAAGCTCCTGCTGGAGCACACTCTTTTGGGCTAGGGCCGCAAAAAAATTTTTTTATGGCACAATCCGATTACAAGGGACATAGGATGTGATATACTGGGGGTTAACCCAACGCGGCTCCGGCGGCGGAGGGAACTGTGTGTGAATAAAAAAGGAGGAATCGCATCATGAAAAAGCTTCTGGACAGTCTGCCGGCGCGGCTGCTCATCGGCGTCGCGGCCGGCATCGGGGTCGGTCTGCTGTGCAGCGGACTGGCGGCCGGCGACACGGTCATGCAGGTCATACTTACCTTCAAGAGCCTGATGGGCTCCCTCATCTCCTTCTGCGTGCCCCTGATTATCATCGGCTTCATCGCCCCCTCCATCACCCGGCTGAGCGCCAACGCCTCCCGGATGCTGGTCCTGGCCCTGATCCTGGCCTACACCTCCTCGGTGTGCGCGGCGCTGATGTCCTCGGCGGCGGGATACCTGATTATCCCCGGCCTGTCCATCCAGTCGGCGGCGGACGGTCTGCGGGACCTGCCCGCCCTGCTCTTCAACCTGGAGATCGCCCCCATCATGTCGGTCATGTCCGCCCTGGTCTTCTCGGTGCTGGTGGGCCTGGCCGCCGCCTGGACCAAGGCTAAGGCCGTCACCCAGATTTTGGAGGAGTTCCAGCAGATCGTCCTGGCGGTGGTCACCAAGGTAGTCATCCCCGTGCTGCCCTTCTTCATCGCCTCCACCTTCTGCGGCCTGGCCTATGAGGGCTCCATCACCAAGCAGCTGCCCGTCTTCCTCATCGTCATCCTCATCGTCATGGTGGGCCACTTCATCTGGATGGCGGTGCTCTACGCCCTGGCCGGGGCCTACTCCGGCGAAAACGCCATTGAGGTGGTGAAGTACTACGGCCCCGCCTACCTCACCGCCGTGGGGACCATGTCCTCCGCCGCCACCTTGGCTGTAGCTCTGCGCTGCGCCCACCGCTCCCCCGTCCTGCGGAGGGATATGGTGGACTTCGGCGTCCCCCTCTTTGCCAATATCCATCTGTGCGGCTCGGTGCTGACGGAGGTGTTCTTCGTCATGACCGTGTCCAAGGTGCTCTACAACAAGCTGCCCGCCCCCGGGACCATGGTGCTCTTCTGCGTGCTGCTGGGGATCTTCGCGGTAGGCGCTCCCGGCGTGCCTGGGGGGACGGTCATGGCCTCCCTCGGTCTTATCCGCACCGTGCTGGGCTTTGACGACACCGGAACGGCCCTGATGATGACCATTTTCGCCCTTCAGGACAGCTTCGGCACCGCCTGCAACGTCACCGGCGACGGCGCGCTGACCCTGATTCTCACCGGCTACGCCAAGAAGCACAACATCCAGCAGGCCCCCAGTCAGGCGCTCTGAGCCCTGCCCCAGCGCAGACAGCGCACGTCCCCCTGGGTACGCAGCAGAACGGAGGACACCAGCATATCCGCCCCCACCGCCGCCATCGCCGCCAGGGTAACCGGCCAGGGGATGGCGGCCAGCCGGAGCTGGAGCAGGGGGTGGACCCAGCGGACCAGGACCAGGGACAGCACCCCCCAGGCGGCGGAGAAGGGCAGGCACACCCGGCCCTGCACGCTCCCGGGCAGGCCCCGGTAGTCCCAGAAGGACACCCCCAGCCCCCGCTCATAGAACACCGCCGCAGCGTACTCCACTGCGGTGGCCGCTCCTCCGCCCAGGAGGAACAGGGCAGGCCACAGCTCCCGGACCCACCGGGGCAGCAGCAGGACGGCGCACGCGCCCAGGCCGTACACCGGACACAGAGGGATTACCAGCAGGCATTTCCGCTCCGGGCGGCCCCCGGTCAGCCGGGCAAAGGCCGCCTCCAGCAAAAACCCCAAAAAGCTGTACACCCCAAAATACCAGAACCATCTCATACGCAAACCCCTCCGTTTCCCTCCTAGGGTTGGGAAAACGGAGGGGTTTCATACGGGGAAATTTCTGCTTGCAGAGTGCCCCGCTTTATGGTAGGATATCGGGAGAAAGTGACCAGAGACAGCGAGGGGGAGTACAAATTATGCGGCATTTGATCGACTTTGGCGACCTGTCCCGGCAGGAATGGGACGCCCTCTATGACCGGGCCAGTCAGATCATGGACCATCCGGAGCGCTTCATTCACGTGTGTGAGGGGAAGGTGGCGGCCAGCCTGTTCTACGAGCCCTCCACCCGGACCAATTTCTCTTTCCAGACCGCCATGCTCCGGCTGGGAGGGACGGTGTTCGGCTTCGCGGACCCCAACTCCTCCTCAGTGGCCAAGGGGGAGACCTTGAAGGACACCATCAAAATGGTCTCAGGCTACGCCGACGTGGTGGTCATGCGCACCCCGTGGGAGGGGGCGGCCAAGGCGGCGTCTCTGTACTCCCACGTGCCGGTGGTCAACGCGGGGGACGGCGGCCATATGCACCCCACCCAGACCATGGCCGACCTGACCACCATGACCCGCCTGCTGGGGAAGGCGGACGGGCTGTCCATCGGGCTGTGCGGGGACCTGAAAAACGGCCGGACGGTCCACTCCCTCATCAAGGCCATGGCGAAATTTGACGGGGTGCGCTTCTTCCTCATCTCCCCGCGGGAGCTGACGGTCCCCGGCTATATGCGGGATTTTCTCCTGGAGAACCACATGAGCTTCACCGAGGTCACCGGCCTGGAGGCGGTCATCCCCCAGCTGGACGTGCTCTACATGACCCGAATCCAGCGGGAGCGGTTTGTGGACCCCCTGGAGTACGAGCGGTGCAAGGGGGTCTATATCCTTACCCGCCGGAAGCTGGACCGGGCCAAGGAGCATATGCTGGTGATGCACCCCCTGCCCCGGGTGGACGAGATTGCGGTGGACGTGGACGACGACCCCCGGGCGGTGTACTTCCAGCAGGCCCGGTACGGCATGTTCGCCCGGATGGCCCTGCTGGAGCACCTGGCCCTCCAGGAGCGGGAGGAGCTCACCCCCCAGGTGGAGATTGGAACCCGCCCCCTGTGCCGCAACCCCCGGTGCATCACCCAGAGCCAGCCCTACCTGCCCCCCCTGGTCCGGCGCGTCGGCGGAAAGGACTGCTGCGGCTTCTGCGACTCCCCGCTGGAATAAGCCGGCAAAATGATGAAATAGACCTGTCCGCCGATGAAATATACGAAAATGGAACCGCCTCCGCCCTATGACGGAGGCGGGGTTTTTATTGGTCCAGGGCCTCTATTGCCCGTTGCAGAAACTCGGGTTTGCTGATGCCCTCTCTGGCGGTGTAGTCCTCTATACGCTGGGATAAATCAGGTTTTAACCTTGCGGCAAATTGCCGGTATGCTTTTATTATACCTGGCTTTTACCTCGCTGCTGGTGTGGGTCTTGCGCTTCGCTGTGGCTTCTATGGCGCTTCCCTCCTTTTGGGAGGTTGGGCCGGTTTCCCGGCCCCCGCCTCCGTTAGTCTTCCAGGGTGGCTTGTATATCTTCCAGCAATCCAGCAATCAGTTCTGTGCATTCCTCAAAGGTCTTTTAATTTCTTTCTCTCCTGGCCTGTGGCCTTGACTTTTGTTTAATAGTTTGGTATGATGGAGGCGGCTACAGGGTAGGCTATAATCGCCTTTTCCGTGGTTTGTAGGTCCCTTCTGGTTTGCTAGGCCGGGGACCTACTTTTTATTTGTTGATGGTTTCCTGGGTGACTGCGATGTACTTAATGCAATCTATAGCATCCTCTGCGCTGTACCCATGAGCTCTAAGCCAATCAATCAGACGAGCCACTTCCTTCACTGTCATGCTTTCGTCCATCCTTTCTACCTCCTACCTGGTGACTCACAAGGGGCTTGTCCCTTGCTGTGATTACATCATACCACACATGGCCCAATGTGTAAATAGGACAGGCACGGCTAACAGGAGCGTCATACAAGCCAGCGCACAGAGCCGGGGAGTAACATCCCCGGCTCTTTTTTCCGCTCCAGACATGGGCGCGGGCTTTCTCCCCTTCACAGGGTAATCTGAGTCACCCCGGGGACTCCCTTCAGCAGCCGGGACTCCCGCCCCTGGCAGGTGAAGAGGAGGATCTGCTGCTCCCGGGCCAGCTCCAAAAGCAGCTCCAGGGCCCGGGCCAGCCGCTCATCGTCAAAGGAGGCCAGGGCGTCGTCCAAAAAGACGGGGGGCTTCTGGGGCAGGCACAGCTGGCACACCGACAGGCGCAGGGCAAAGTACAGCTGGTCCGCCGCCCCTCTGGACAGGTAGCGGGCGCTGCGGGAGAGGGCGTCGCTGCTGGACTGCACCTCCCCCTCCAGCTCTCTGGACAGGCTGACTCCGATGTACCTGCCTCCGGTAAGCCGGGACATGTAATGGCTGGTGATCTGGTTCAGCTTTGGGGAAAACCGCTCCCCCAGCCGGACATTGGCCTGGGTCAGCACCTCGGAGGCCAGCTCCAGCGCTGCGTGCTCCAGCTGGCAGCGGGCCAGGCGGCGCTCCAGCTCCTCGCACCGGGCGGCCAGAGCGGCGGGGTCCCCGATGGCCTGCTGAAGGCCCATCCCCTGGCTGTGCTGGGTGTTCACCCGCTCCAGCTCCCGGCGGACCAGCGCCAGGGCCCGGTTGGTCTCCTCCAGGCTCCCCTCGGGCGGGCCGGGCTTTTCCAGAGGAAGCTCTCCCTCCCCCGCGCCCTGGGCGGTCAGGTCCTCCAGACGCTGCTTCCGGCCCTCCGCCCGCTCCCGGGCCACGGTCAGCTCATGCTCCAGGCCCAAGCTCCGGGACAGGGCGGCGGAGCAGCCAAACATATCCCGCACCTCCGGGGCGAACCGGTGAACAAAGTCCAGCAGTCCCGTCCGGGTCGCCTCCTGCCTGTCCCTCCGCTGAGCGACGGCGTCCCGGATGACCTGGACCTCGTGTTCCGTCCGCTCCGCCTGCCGGCAGCGCTCCTGGTAGTCCTGAGCCAGGGCGGCGAGCTCCTCTGGTGTGTCCACGCCGTACCGGACCAGGAGCTCCTTCGCCTGCTCCCGCGCTCTTTTCCCCTGGGAGAGGGACAGCAGAGAGGCCGCCGCGCATACCAAATAAATTCCGGCTCCCGCCGCCAGCAGCAGCGGGATGTTCCGCTCCAGGCCAAACGCAAACCCGGCCAGCGCCGCCAGGGCCGCAAGCCCCGCCAGCTGAAGGGGCAGAAACCGCTTTTTCAGCCGCTCCGCCCGCTGGAGCTCCTGCCGGAAGGTCTCACACTCCTCCCCGATCCTGGCCACCGCCTCCTCCCCGGACAGCTGGGAAAACAGGTCGTCCTGGGCGGCGGCCTGGGCCTGGACGGAGCGCTCCTCCGCCTGCTTCAGGGCCTCCTCCCCCTGTCTGATCTCCTCCCCCAGCACCTTGAGGTATTGCAGCTCCCCCTGGGCCTCCTTCAGCGCCTCCCGGTCGGGGAGCACGCCGAAGCGGGCCTGCTCCCCCTCCAGGGCGGCCAGCTGGTCCCGGGCCTCCTCATACTCCTCCCGGGCCTGGGCGTACCGGCTGGACAGCTCCCACGCGGCGTACCGGCGGTGGGCCTGCTGGCGCTGGAGCAAAAACTCCTGGCGGCACTCCAGCTCG
Organism: Lawsonibacter sp.; assembly: GCA_022801435.1. Classification (GTDB taxonomy): domain Bacteria; phylum Bacillota; class Clostridia; order Oscillospirales; family Oscillospiraceae; genus Lawsonibacter. The sequence continues at coordinate 92,922 of JAAWSG010000002.1, read as the reverse complement.
GCCCGCTCCTCCGCCAGCCTGGCCAGCTGCCGGGTGACCTCGTCCATCTGGTTCAGCCGGGCCTCCGCCTGGGCCAGCTCCCCCTCCAGCCGGGGGATCTCCCCCACGCTGCGGTTGACCCGCCGGCGGTTGCGCCACTCCTTCAGCCGCTCCTGGGCCTGGGAGAAGGACACATCCTCCTCCCCGGAGGAGACCAGGGCGGCGATGCGGCGCTCCAGCTCGGGCGCGGCAGTCACCGCCAGGTCCCCCGCCCCCAGAAAGGCGGACCGGGTAAACACCTCCGCTCCCACCCCGGTGAGCAGCTCCCCGCAGGCGGTGGGGGTGAGCTCCGGGACCGGCTCCCGGGTCCCGGTGTACACCGCCGAGAACGACCCAAAGGGCACGTTCCCCCGGGGGCCCCGGCGGAGGGTGATGTCCCGGCCCTGCCACTCCAGCTCCAGCTCCCCCTCCATGGGGCGTCCCGACCAGGGCTGGAACCGGCGCTTATCCGCAAGCCGGGTCCTTCTGTCCCGGCTCCGGGTATCGATGCCGTAGAGCATGGACCTCCAGAAGGCGGCCCAGGTGGATTTTCCCCGCTCGTTGGGGGCGGTGATGAGGGTCAGACCCGGTCCCGGCTCCAGCCGTTCCCCCTCCAGCCCCCCAAAAACCGCGGTCATGGATTTAATCTTCACACCGGACCTCCTCCCCGTTCTCCAGAGCGGCCAGGCCGTACCGCGCCGCCAGCTGGCACAGCTGGCTGTCCGGCTCCGCCTGGCACCGCTCCCACATGGCCTGCAAAAACAGCCCCGTCAGACTGTCCTCCCCCCGCCGCGTCCACAGCTCCCGGGGCAGGCGGGTCTGGTCCACCAGGCTCAGCCCGTAGCACAGGTGGGACAGCTCCCTCTCCAGCCGGGCCAGGTCGGGGGCGGGAGCCTCCCCCTGGAACACCAGCCGCACCACGTCCTCCCCGGCGCTGGAGGGCAGGGCAGACCGGGCGGCCTCCAGGGGCTCCGCTTCCCCGCCCAGCTCCACCGGAATGACATGATACCGCCGTCGGCACAGGGGGACCGGCTGGACCGTGACATGGCCGGGCTCCGCCTCCACATAAAGCACCCCCTTGTCCCCCAGCTCGTCGAACCCCCGCCCCTCGGGACAGCCGGGGTAGGCCCAGAAGGTGTCCCCCTCCCGCTGGAGGCCGCTGCCCCGGTGGATATGCCCCAGGGCCAGATAGTCCAGGCCGCTGGCGGCAATCTCCTCCCGCCGGATGGGGCCGTAGTGGCCGCCCCCCTCCACCTCGCCGTGGAGGACGGCCAGCTTGAGGCGCTCCGGCTCCTCCTCCGCCCGGAAGCCGGCCAGGGGTCCGCTCTCCCGGTGGCTGTCAGTAAAGGCCCAGCCGTAGAGGGTGCAGCCCAGCTTGGGCAGGTCCACCCGCTCCGGCCCGGAGGTGAAAATGTGTACATTGGCGGGCCACTCCGTCCCGGTCCAGGGCGAGCCCGGGGAGTAAAAATCGTGGTTGCCTGGGGCGATAAACACCGGACAGGGGATCTCCCCCAAGCTCCGGGACAGGGCCTGGACGGTCTCCCGGAACAGCCGGCGGGAGTCCAGCAGGTCCCCGGCCAGCAGCACCAGGTCCGCCTGACGCTCCCGGGCCAGGGCGGACAACCGGTCCAGCAGCGCCCGCTGCTCCTCTCTCCGCTGGGCGGCCCGCTCCGGGGCCAGGCCGGCAAAGGGGCTGTCCAGGTGAAAGTCCGCTCCATGAATGATTTTCAGCATGGTATCACTCCTCGATATCTGCCCGTCGGACCGCGGTACAGCTCTTTTTCTCGGTGTCCAGGGTGAACAGACAGGCGTTGAGCTTGCAGGGACCCTCCGCCTCCGCGTACCGCCGGGGCAGTCCCCCCAGAAAGAGGTTGATGGAGTTCTCCGGCTTGATGCCCAGCACGGACAGCCGGGGTCCGGTCATCCCCAGGTCGCTGACAAAGCCCGTCCCCTGGGGCAGGATCTGGCAGTCCGCCGTGGGCACGTGGGTATGGGTCCCCCAGACCGCCGCCGCCCGGCCGTCCAGATACCAGGCCATGCCCCCCTTCTCGCTGGTGGCCTCGGCGTGGAAGTCCACCAGGGCCAGGTCATATCCCCCCTGTCCCAGCAGGCGGCTGGCGGTTTTGAAGGGGCTGTCCAGGTTGGGATTCAGCTCCACCCGGCCCATCAGGTTCAGCACGGCCAGCCTCACCCCCTGGCAGGCATAGACCCCCATTCCCCGGCCCGGGACCCGCCCCGCGTAGTTGGCAGGGCGGAGGATGCGGGTCTCCTTGTCCAGAAAATCTCCAATCTGGATGCGGTTCCAGGTGTGGTTGCCCAGGGTGATGACATCCGCTCCGGAGTCCAGTATGCGCCGGGCCTGGGCGGGCGTGATCCCAACCCCGGAGGCGTTCTCCCCGTTGACCACGGCAAAATGGGCACCGGTCTCCTCCCGGAGCTTCGGGAGCCGCCGGTGCAGAATGTCCTGCCCGCCCTCCCCCACGACATCCCCTACCGCAAGAATGTTCAGCAGCATCACAATGCCCTCCTTGTCTGCGTTTTGCCTCCTGCTTATTATACCGGATATTTTCCATGGACGCAACCACTCCGGCAGAGTTTTGTGCGGTCCGCAGGGATACATATTTTCTCCGCCCCCGCTGACGCCGCCTTGAAGCCCCCAGGGACAAATCGGATCATCTCACAGCAAAAAACTCCGGTGGACAGTGCTGCTGTCCGCCGGAGTTTTGTTATTTGATCTCGTAGTCCCGTCCGAATTGCAGCGCTCCGAAGTCGATCTTCCGGCCCTGGGGGGGATCCTCCGGCTCCTCCTCTGGAAATTCTTCTTCCTCTTCACCCGTCAGCTGGAACTCAGCGGTATCACTCAAATCATCCGGCTCCTCCTCTTCCTCTTCCTCCTGCCGGGCACGGAGGGTTTCCTCGGCCGCCTCCTTCATCGCCTGGGCCAGGAGGCGCTGCACGTTGTCGTCAATCTCACTGACCGTCTGCTCCACCTGGTCCGGCGGCGGGGGCGCGGCGGGGACCAGCTGCTGAAGCTTGCTCAGATAATCCTCCTGTCCGGCCATCAGCGCGCGCACCTTCTCCACAAAGCCGCAGGTGGCCTGCTTCGCCTGCTCCAGCCGGTACTCCTCCGCCCGGACCTCACTGGACAGGGCATCCATCCGGGTCCGCACATCGCTCTCCGCCCGGCGCAGGATGTCCGCCTTTTTCTCCTCCGCCTCCCGGATCAGCTCGTCCGCCATCCGCTGGGCGGTCATCAGCGCCTTGCGCATGGCCTCCTCTGTGGAGCGGTATTCCTCCACCTTCTCCACCAGCACCTTCATCTTGCTTTTCAGCACCGCGTTCTCGTTGTACAGGGCGGTATAGTCCCCGGTCAGGATATCCAAAAATTCATCCACCTGGGACATATTATACCCACCGAAGGACGCCTTGGAGAAGGCGCGTTCGGATACTTCCTGGGGTGTGAGCATAGTTTTCCCTCCATCTATACCGGTGCAGGCTCCCGTCTTTCCCGCGCCGCGCTCTGGCTCAAAATCCGGCGGGCCGCTTAGAAGTACAGCCCGTTATTTTCCAACTCGTCGATCAGGTCCCCCAGAATATCCACATTATAGGGGGTAATGATATAGGTGGAGACGGCTACCTTTTTGATCTTTCCCTCCTGAGCATAGGACACACCCGCCAAAAAATCCAGCAGGCGGCGGGCAATCTCCTTGTTGGTGGACTCCAGATTCAGCACCACGGTGCGCTTCTCCCGCAGGTGGTCGGCGATGGAGGAGGCGTCCTCAAACCGCTCCGGCTTGACCAGCACCACCTGGAGCTGGGTGGCCGCCCGGATATTGACCACCTTGTTGCTCCTCCGCTCATCGTCATAGACCGCGGAGGGCGGGGAGCTGTAGCTGCTCTCCCCCCTGGGGGCGCGGTCCCTGTCCCGATCCCGGTCCCGGTCCCGCTCTCTCTCCCGGATGGGGCGGGGAGAGACGTCGAAATCGTCATAGTCGTCCTCGATCTCATCCTCATAGGGGTGGGCCAGTCGTTTAAATTCGTCAAAGATTCCCATAAAGCTCCTCATTTCTTTCTGCCGTCTCCGCTCTCCGCCCGCCCGTCCCGGCAGGGGCATGGGAAACCGCGCTTCCTATGTGCCGCTGACCCCGCAAGGACCTCGCTTGACCTGTGGGGAGCACTCACCTGCGCACCATGGGGGGCCGGGGGCCAAATATCGCCGATCCCACCCGTACCAGGGTGGCCCCTTCCGCGACAGCGTCCTCATAATCGGCACTCATGCCCATGGACAGGCAGTTCATATGCTTTTGATTATCCGACATTTTGCTCCTTATGTCAATAAAAAGCTGTCGTAATTGGGCAAAATATCTTCGATTGTCTCCCGGAGCGGCGGAGACCGGCGGTATCGCCATCAGCCCCCGCAGCCGGACATGGCTCAAACCACTGGAAAAATCCAGGAGCTCCTCCAGCTGCTCCGGCAGGCAGCCCCCCTTGCTCTCCTCCCGGGCGATGTTGACCTCCAGCAGGATATCCTGGACCAGGTCCAGCTTTTCCGCCTGGCCCTGGATGGCCTGGAGCAGCCGGAGGGAGTCCACCGACTGGATCAGCTCCACCTGACCCACCACCTGTCTGACCTTGTTGGTCTGGAGGTGGCCGATGAAGTGGACCCGGGCGCCGGCATAGGCGTCCCCCCGCTGGTGCTGCGCCAGCTCCTGCACACGGTTCTCCCCGCACACCCGGATGCCCGCGGCGATGGCGGCCCGGATGGTCTCATCCTCCTGCACCTTGGTGGCGGCGCACAGGGTGATCTCCTCCGGCCCCCTCCCCGCGGCGCGGGCGGCGGACGCGATCCTCTCCTGTACCGCCGCGATGTTCTGGGACAATTGGGTCAGTTCCATAAAAAACCCTCTCTCTGTCTGATGGTCGTATTTTTATTGGGGCGCTGTCTGGGGTCAGAACTCCAGCAGCATTCCGTCCTGGAGCCCGGTGGCCTGGGAGATCACCTCGTCCCCCGCGTGCAGCACCTTCGGGCCGGTCCCCACCGGGTCCACCACATAGTAGTCATCCCCCTCCGCCACAATGGACACCTCCCGGAACTCGGTCCGCCCCGCCACCATGGCGTAGACCCCCAGGCGGGTGATCTGGGTGGAGGCCCCTGTCTCCTCGTCCTGCTGGGTGCTCTCCACCAGCCGCAGGGCGCTTTTGGGGATGCGCAGCCCGGACCAGCTGTCAAAGATCAGCTCGGCGGTCTGGTGGCGCAGCAGGGTGGTAAGGGTGAGGTAGCGATTGGAGGAGAACACCACCAGCGTCCGTCCCGCCTCGGTGGGGCCGAGCCGCTCCACCTTCATCTCCACCTCCCGGTCCAGCTTTCCGGAGAATTGCAGGCGGGCCTGCTCCCCCTCCTCCAGCCGCTCCGCCGCCGGCTGGGGCAGGTTGGCGGCGAAGTACCACTTGTCGGAGGTAATCAGCTTCCCCATGGAGCCGCTGTCCTCTCCGGCGGGCCGGTCGATAAGGGACTGCAGAGAGGTGGGGGTGAGCTGCATCACGCTCTCCGGGGTGAGCAGGGACTCATACCCGTCCACCAGGCTGGAGAACACCCCCGGCACAGGGGCGTTGACTCGGGTGGTGGCCCGGGCGGACTGCCGGCTGAGCACGCTCAGCTCGCTATGCAGCTCCCGCAGGCGGGTGGACATACCGGCGGCGGTCATCCCCTCCCCGTAGGTGTAGCCCCGCTTGAGCACGGCGCTCTTGACCTCCATCACCCGCTCCTGGAGCTGTGTGCCGTCCCCCTGGGCGTAGGAGGCCCGCAGGCTCACGATGGACTGGAGGATGTCCTCATCCAGCCGGGCCGCGGACTCCACGCTGTTCTCCTGGGAGGTGGCGTACTCCAAGAGCTCGATCTCCATTTGCAGCTGCTCCAGCTGGATCTGGTCGGCCTGGGCCTGGGCGTCCCGGTAGACCAGGGCGATCTCCTGACCCAGGCCCACCTTCTCCCCCTCCGACCGGGTAACCTCCACAATCCCCTGCTGGGCGGGGAGGACCAGGGCGTCCCGAACCACCAGACCCTCCGCCGCCACACTGTCCCGCACCGTGTAGGGGTAGACCAGGGTGGTGCTGTAGGGGTCCTCCATGGTGTTCAGGGCGTACACCCCGAAGTAGACCGCCAGCCCCGCCGCCAGAGCCAGCATCATAAAGGTAATCAGAGGTTTTCCTTGCTTCATGGAGTCGTTCTCTCTTTCCGTTCCGGAGTGGGACGCCTATTCCTCCCCCTCCGGCCCGCACAGGGGAACGGGCCGCTCCGGAACAATGGTGGAGATGGCGTGCTTGTAGATGACCTGCTGCTTTCCGTCGCTGGTCAGCACCACGACGAAGGAGTCGAAACCGGTGATGAACCCCCGCATCTGGAAGCCGTTCATCAGAAACATGGTGACGCTCCGGCGCTCCCGCCGGGCCTGAGAGAGGAAAATGTCTTGCAGATTGTTTGTCTTTGGCATATGTAGCACTCCTTTTTCTATAGTGCCGGGGGACGGCTTGTCCCGCCCCCTCAGCCCTGAGTGCCTCTATGATATACCATATTTTTCCATATATGCTGTCGAAGTCTGGCACACCGCTTCAAAATCCGGATTTTTTTCCAAATATATCCAGTTCGCTCCGGCGGTCCGCCGGAACCAGGTGAGCTGGCGCTTGGCGTACTGCCGGGAGCGCAGCTTGATCTCCTCCCCGGCGGCGGACACGTCTCCCCCCTCCCGGAGGGCGGCGGCCAGCTCCTTATAGCCGATGGCCTGCATGGCGGTACAGCCCTCCGGGACCCCCCGGTCCAGCAGGGCCCGCACCTCCTCCACCAGGCCGTCCGCCATCATCTGGTCCACCCGGCGGTCGATACGCGCCCACATATCCGCCCGCTCCCGAAAGGCCAGGGTGAGGGTCAGCGCCTCGTACCGGGGGGGCAGGCGCCGGGTCTCCGCGTTGTGCTGGGCGATGGTCTTCCCGGTGGTGCGGTATACCTCCAGGGCCCGGACAATGCGCCGGCCATCATTGGGGTGGAGGCGGGCGGCGGTCTCCGGGTCCAGCCCCGCCAGCTCGGCCAGCAGGGCGTCTCCCCCCTCCCGGGCGTACCGCTCCTCCAGCTCCCCCCGGAGCGGGCTGTGCTGGTCGAAGGCGGCAAAGGTCCGTCCGGACAGCAGGGAGTCGATATACAGACCCGTCCCCCCCGCCAGGATGGGCAGCCTCCCCCGGGCCAGGATACCGTCCACACATTGGGCGGCCAGCTCCACATACCGGGCCACTGAGAAGTCCTCCTCTGGCCTGGCCACGTCCAGCATATGGTGGGGGACCCCCCGCATCTCCTCCCGGGTGGGCTTGGCGGTGCCGATGTCCATGTGCTGGTACACCTGCATGGAGTCGGCGGACACCACCTCCCCACCCCAGCGCAGGGCCAGCTCCACCGCCAGACGGGTCTTTCCGGAGGCGGTGGGGCCGCTGATGACTAAGAGCCTTGGGGGCATGGCTTCCACCTCCTTCCAGGTACGCAGCAGACCGCAGGTGTTAAAGACCCCCCGGAGAAGGATAATCTCCGGGGGGCAGTTCAGGGAAGTGCGGGATACCAGTTGAGCAATGTCAAGGTGATTGTAACACAGTTCCTCCCAAAATGCAAGGGGGGTTCCTCATTTTTTATCCGTTTTTCCAAAATTTTTTCGGACCGGCTTGCGAATCCTGTCGATTCTTGGTATAATGACCCCACCGCCTTCCGCTCCTGTCCTTGTTCAAAGGGAAGGAGGTGATTTCCCTTGGACATAGTGCTGAATCTGATCGTGTCCGTCCTGTCCAATGTGATAGGCACTTGCGTGAGCAAGTGGATTGACAGACACACCACCGGAAGGCGGTAGGCGTAAAATGGCCCCCGGAGAGCTAGCACCTCTCCGGGGGTCGCCTTGTGAAAACCCTTGGACATTTTTTGTGATTGGCAAGGCTTATTATAGCACAGCCGTCTGCGGAATGCAAGGGGGCAGACAAATTTTTCGGTGTCACTTTACAGGTGAACCCAGACACGCCCCATGGGTGGTGCAGGGGCACGACAAGCCGTGTCCCTACATGCGCTAACGGGAGGTTCAGCGCTCCAGGCCCTTCACCTTCAGCCGGTTCAGCGCCCGGGCCAGAGTCGCCTGGGCCAGCTGGTACTCCTGGCGGCTCTTCCGCTGCAGCATGGCCTCCCTGGCCTCATCCGCCTCCCGGCGGGCCCGGGCGGCGTCAATCTCCTCCGGGCGCTCCACCGAGTCCACCAGCACCAGCACGTCGTTGCGCTCCACCTTCACCATCCCCTGGGACACCGCCGCCTGCTGTACCTCCTGGCCCGGCAGCCGGTAGCGCAGAATCCCCGGCTGGACCGCCGCGATCATATTGCTGTGGTGGGCCAAAATCCCCTGCTCCCCGCCGCTGGTGGGGATGGTCAGGCTGAGGCACGGCCCCTCATAGAAGGTGTGGTCCGCCGCCAGAATGTGCATCTGAAAGCTGTCCATTAAAGCTCACCCGCCTCCAGCTTTCTGGCCTTCTCCACCACGTCCCGCCAGCCCCCCACGTTGTAGAAGGCCGCCTCCGGGTACTGGTCCAGCTCCCCGTCCACAATGGCGGCGAAGCTCTCCAGGGTCTCCTTCAGGGGCACGTACACCCCGGGGATGCCGGTGAATTTCTCCGCCACGTGGGTGGGCTGGGCCAGGAAGCGCTGCAGCCTCCGGGCGCGGGCCACCGTCCGCTGGTCCTCGTCGCTCAGCTCGTCCATGCCCAGGATGGCGATAATGTCCTGCAGCTCCCGGTACTTCTGCAAAATTTCCTGCACCTTCCGGGCCACCCGGTAGTGCTCCTGTCCCACCACGTCCGCCTCCAGAATGCGGGAGGAGGAGGCCAGCGGGTCCACCGCCGGATAGATGCCCTGCTCCGAGATCTTCCGGCTGAGCACCGTGGTGGCGTCCAGATGGGCGAAGGTGGTGGCGGTGGCCGGATCGGTCAGGTCATCGGCGGGGACGTACACCGCCTGCACCGAGGTGACCGAGCCCCGCTTGGTGGAGGTGATCCGCTCCTGGAGCTCCCCCATCTCGTTGGCCAGGGTGGGCTGATACCCCACGGCGGAGGGCATCCGCCCCAGAAGGGTGGACACCTCGCTGCCCGCCTGGACAAAGCGGAAGATGTTGTCGATGAACAGCAGCACGTTTTTGTGCTCCTTGTCCCGAAAATGCTCCGCCATGGTCAGCCCGGACAGCGCCACCCGCATCCGCACTCCGGGGGACTCGTTCATCTGGCCGAAGACCAGGGCGGTCTTATCCGAGACTCCGCTCTCCCGCATCTCCCGCCACAGGTCGTTGCCCTCCCGGCTGCGCTCCCCCACCCCGGTGAAGATGGAGTAGCCGCCGTGTTCCATGGCCACGTTGTGGATGAGCTCCTGGATGAGCACCGTCTTGCCCACTCCGGCCCCTCCGAACAGGCCGATTTTTCCTCCCCGGGGGTAGGGCTCCAGCAGGTCGATGACCTTGATGCCCGTCTCCAGAATCTCCACCGACGGGCTCTGCTCCTCAAAGGAGGGGGGGCGGCGGTAGATGGGGGAGACCGGGGTATCTTCGGGGAGGGCCGGGCCGCCGTCAATGGGCTGGCCCAGGACGTTGAACATCCGCCCCAGCGTGGCCCGCCCCACCGGGACCTGGATGGTGTGCCCCGGCACGTCCACCGCCAGCCCCCGGGCCAGTCCCTCGCTGGGGGAGAGCATGATGCACCGCACCGTGTCCCGTCCCACGTGCTGAGCGACCTCCATCACCCGCACCGTCCCGTCCTTCTCCACGGTCAGCTCCTCCCGCAGGCGGGGCAGCTCTCCGCTGATGATCTCCACATCCACCACCGGGCCGGAGACCTGAACTATGATTCCTCTTTCCATATCCCTACCTCTTCTTCTGGCGCTGGGCCTTGGCGCCGGCGGAGATCTCGGTGATCTCCTGGGTGATGGCCGACTGGCGCACCTGGTTATATGCCAGGGACAGCTCCCCCAGCAGCTTCTCCGCGTTCTGGTTGGCGCTGTCCATGGCGGACATGCGGGCGTTCTGTTCACAGCAGAAGCTGTCAATCAGGGCGCTGTAGATAAAGCCGGACACATAGCTGGGGATCATGTTGTCCAGCACCGAGCCCACGCTGGGCAGAAACTCAAAGGGTTCGGTCACCGGCTGCTCCTCCGTGCCGGCAAAATAGGTCCGGTGGAAGGGCAGCAGACGGGTGGACCTGGCCTGCATGGACATGGCGCTGGCCATATCCGTGTAGACAATAAAAATCTTTTGCAGCTCCCCCCGGTCAAAGCCCTCCAGCAGCAGGGCGCTGATCTCCCGGGCCCGGGCCATGGTGGGGTTCTGGGCGGTGTAGAGAAAGCTGCGCTGGATGGGGATGCCCCGCTGGGCAAAAAACCTTCTGCCGTACTCCCCCACCACAAAGAGCCTGGTGTCCGGGTGCTGGTCCAGCAGCTTCATGGCCTCCTTGATGGCGTTGAGGTTGTACGCCCCCGCCAGCCCCTTGTCCGCCGTGATGAGCAGACAGCCCCAGGTCCCGTCCAGGGGGTGCTCCCCCGAGACGGGGTAGAAGTACCGGCTGTTCACGTCCTTGGCGGTGCGGAAGATGCGCTTGATCTCCTGGCGCAGGGCCTGGAAGTAGGGGCGGGTGTGCTCCAGCTCCAGCCGGGCCCGGCGCAGCTTGGTGGAGGCGATGAGGTACATGGCGTTGGTGATCTTCCGGGTCTCCCGGACGCTGTCGATGTGGCTTTTGATCTCCTTGGTCCCCGCCATCTCAGCCACCGCTCTTTCCCAGGAAGGTTTCCAGATACCGCCGGGCCAGGCCAACAATCTCCTCCCGGTCCTCCGGGGGGAGCAGGCCGGTCATGTCGATCCGCCGGCACAGGTCCGCCCCCTCCTCCTCCGCGAAGGCCAGCAGGCCGTCCCGGAAGGCGTCCATCCGCTCCAGGGGGACCTCCTGCATCACGCGGGCCATGGCGGCGGTGAGCAAAATGACCTGCTGGCAGAGGGCCAGGGGGGCGTTCTGGGGCTGCCGCAGCAGGCGCATCAGCCCCTGCCCATAGGCCAGCTGGCGCTTGGTGGCCTCGTCCAGGTCGCTGGAGAACTGGGTAAAGACCTCCATCTCCCGGTACTGGGCCAGCTCCAGCCGGATGGCCCCGGCGGCGGACTTCATGGCCTTGGTCTGGGCGTCTCCGCCCACCCGGGAGACCGAAAGCCCCACGTTCACCGCGGGCCGCTGGCCGACAAAGAACAGGCCCTCCTCCAAAAAGATCTGCCCGTCGGTGATGGAGATGATGTTGGTGGGGATATAGGCGGACACGTCCCCCGCCTGGGTCTCCACAATGGGCAGGGCGGTCATGCTCCCCCCGCCCAGCTCGTCGCTCAGATGGGCGGAGCGCTCCAGCAGGCGGGAGTGGAGGTAGAACACGTCGCCGGGGTAGGCCTCCCGCCCCGGGGAGCGCTCCAGCAGCAGGGACAGGGTCCGGTAGGCCACCGCGTGCTTGCTCAGGTCGTCATAGACAATGAGCACGTCCCGGCCCTGGCGCATAAAGTGCTCCCCCAGGGCGCAGCCGGCGTAGGGGGCGATATATTGCAGGGCGGCGGAGGCCCCCGCGGAGGCGTTCACCACCGTGGTGTACTCCATGGCCCCCCGGCGGGACAGGTTCTCCACCAGCTGGGCCACCGAGCTGGTCTTCTGCCCGATGGCCACATAGATGCACACCACGTCCTTCCCCTTCTGGTTGAGGATGGTGTCCAGGGCGATGGCGGTCTTTCCTGTCTGCCGGTTGCCGATAATCAGCTCCCGCTGGCCCCGGCCGATGGGGAACATGGAGTCGATGGCCAGCAGGCCGGTCTCCATAGGGGTGTTCACGGGCTGGCGGTCCAGAATACCGGGGGCGGGGGACTCGATGGGCCGGTAGCCCTCGGGCTGAATGCGACCCTTGCCGTCCATGGGCATCCCCAGGGCGTCCACCACCCGGCCCAGGTAGTCCTCCCCCACCGGCATCCCGGCGGTCTTCAGGGTGCGGCGGACCATGCTCCCGGCGGTGACCTCCTCCCCGCCGTCAAAGAGGATGCAGCTCAGCTCCCCCCGGCGCAGGTCCTGGACCAGCCCCTTCACCCCGCCGGAGAACATCAAAATCTCCCCGTACTGGGCGTGCTCCAGCCCGCCCACCACGGCCACCTCCCCGTCCACCGTCAGCACCTGGCCGAACTCCTCGGGGCCGATGGAGGGGGTCCACTCCTCCACCGCCTGGCGCATCAGGGGGAGGATGTCGTTTTGTCCCGCGTCCAGCTGGCGCAGGTAGTCCCGGAACTGCCGGGCCTTGCCGTTGAGGGTCCAGTCGTACACATCCGACCCCACCTGGAGCCGGAAGCCGCCGTGGAGGGCGTCGTCCTGCTCCCAGTTCAGGGGGATCTTGCGCTGGTAGGTCCGGGCCAGGAAGTCCTGAAAACGCTGGACCTGCTCCTTGCTGGGCTGGCGGGCGCTGCGCAGCACCGCCGTCAGGTGGCCTCTATTGTTCCTCATGGGCGCGCCCTCCCTCCGCCAGGTCCAGGAACTGGTCAAAGGGGTCCGCCTCCGGGTGGGCGGCCAGCTTCTTGGCGGCCCGGGCGGTCAGCTCCTTCAGCTCCCGCCGGGACTCGCTCATAATCCGCTCCCGGCTGTGCTCCGCCTCCGCCCGGGCGTGGGCCACGATCTGCCGGGCCTGCTCCTGGGCCTGGGCCAGCTGCTCCTCGGTGGACTGCTGGAGGGCCTGCTGGGCCTTGGCGCGGGCCTGGCGGATCTCCTCCCCCGCCCCGTCCAGCTTGGCCTGGTACTCCGCCCGGACCTGCTCCGCCTGGGCCAGCTTGTCCGCGGCCTCCCCCTCCATCTGGCGGTAGTGCTCCTCCCGCTTGGCGATAAACTCCTTCACCGGCTTGTAGAGCAGCACATACAGCCCCCCGGTGAGAATGGCCAGATTCATCCAGTGCAGCAGAATCTGCTGCCAATCAATGTTCAGCGGCATTTTGTCCACCTGCCTTACATGACGAAGATAATCAGGATGACCGCCAGCAGGGCATAGATAATGGCGGTCTCAATAAAGACCAGACCCAGCATCATAATGGTGCGGATCTTGCCCTCCGCCTCCGGCTGGCGGGAGATGCCCTCCGCCGACCGGGCGGTGGCCAGCCCCATGCCGATGCCGCCCCCCCCCGCCGCGATGCCGATGGCCAGGGCCACCGCCACCGCCTTCAGGCCGGGGGTCAGGTCCGGGGACTGGCTCTCCGACACGGCGGTCTCCTCCATGGGCGCGGCCCCCTCCGCCGCCAGGGCGGGCAGGGCCAGGGTCAGGGCCAGAGCCAGGACTCCGGCCAGGATACATACACGCTTCAACATCTGCTTCATGGTAAAAACCCCCTATACCGTCTCTTGAATTTCTTTGGACTTATGCGCCTCCGGCGGCTCGGACACCTCGCCGTAGTACAGGGAGGTGAGCATGGTGAGCACGTAGGTCTGGATCAGCGCGTGGAGCAGGGTGAACAGCACCCCCACCACAATGGGCAGGACAAAGCTCAGGCTGACGTAGTAGTACACCAGCTCGGTGACCAGCAGTCCGCTGAGCAGCGCTCCGAAGAGCCGGAAGCTCATGGAGATGGGCAGTGAAAACTCCTTCAGGGTCCTGCCCACTCCCCGCACCCCGTTCCCCGCCACCCCGCCGGAGAGGATGACCAGGTAGGACAGGGTCCCCAGGGCGATGGCCGCGTTGACATCGGACAGGGGCGCGGGCAGGGTCACCGCCTGGCCGCGGAGGGTGACAGCCTGCACGCCCAGCAGCTCAAAGAGGGTCCCCACAAAGACATAGCACCCGCAGGCGAAGATGTAGGCCCCCAAAAAGCCGCACCGGTGGGGACTGCTGCCCCTGGCCATGCGGTCGAAGAGCCCCACCGCCTCCTCCACCAGCAGCTGGAGTTTTCCAGGGGCGTACCGGAACCGGGGAATGGCAAAGATCCGGATACAGGCCGCCGCCAGCAGCAGCAGCCCCGTCACCAGGAAGGCGGAGATCAGTCCGGGGTTGACCGCCTTCCCCCCAAAAAAGCCGATCTGGTTGATATCATGCAGTACGGCGTCCCGCATAGCCGCCTGCACGCTCTCCGGCCGTTCCTGTGTACCGGCCAGAAGAGCCCCAGCCAGCAGGACCAGGGTTACCCCAATCCACACCGCCAGGGCTCTTTTATGCTGCTTCATTTGACATCCCTTCTTTTTGCTCCTCCGTCCCCGCTCCGCCTCCCTCCGGGAGAGGGCCGGGCGGGCGGGGGAAGGATGAATTCCTCCCACATTATAGCAATTACCGGAGCATTGTCAAGGGCATGTGCCCCTGAGCGCAGAGGTTTTTTACGATATTTGAACACCCCCGCCCCCAGCGGCGGGCGGGGCGGACCCAGGCTGACGGGGACAGATGACCCCTACAGTGGTTCCGGAACAAAACCCGCCCGGGTCAGCACCATGCTCTCCCGGTAGCCGCAGGAGCGGGCCAGCTCCGCCGCCTGGGGGAAGGCGAAGAGCAGATTGGAGCGCTCGTGGCAGTCGCTGGTGATGCAGATGGGAAGCTTCCGTTCCGCCATGGCCCGGAGCAGCCAGGGGGCGGGGTAGGGGGCGCTCCGATAGCCCCGGGCCATGGCTCCGGTGTTGATCTCCAGGATGACCTCTCTCTCCGCCAGCCGGTCCAGGGCCTCCAGGGCGGCGTTGGCGTACCGGGGGTGGCTGGTGTCGAAGAGTCTGTCCCCTTCATTGAATTTGGCGATCAGGTCGAAGTGGCCCACAATCTGACAGCCGGTGCGCTCCGCCACCCCTCCCGCCAGAGCAAAATAGTCCTCCGCCAGGGCATACCAGTCCCCGCCGTAATATTGCCGCACGCTCCGAGCCAAGTCCTCGGGGAGGTAGTCCACCGGGAGCAGCCTGCCCTCCTTCTCCACACAGTGGACCGAGCCGATGAGGTAGTCCCACCCCTCCCCGGAGGGCGGGGAGTAATAGTCCTGCTCCAGGCCGAGATAGATCTCCAGCCGCCCGGCATATTTCTCCCGCAGGCGTAAAATCTCCGCCCGGAAGCGGGGGACCTCCTCCGGGGACATGGTCCAGTCCTCCTGTCCGGCCAGGGGGGAGTGGCTGGAGAAGCCCAGGGAATCCATCTCCATCCGGATGGCCTCGCGGACCAGCTCCTCCGGGGTATTTTTTCCGTCGCAGAAGGTGCAGTGGGTATGAAGATTCTGCCTCATACCATCTTCTCCTGCTTCACCTTTTGGTCGATGACGTGGCGGGAGGCCAGCTCAGCCCGGACCTCCTCCACTGGAATGCCCAGCTCCACCATGAGCACCAGCACGTGGTACATCAGGTCGGCAATCTCATAGACCGTCTCCCGCCTGTCCCCCGCCTTGCCCGCGATGATGACCTCGGTGCTCTCCTCCCCCACCTTCTTCAAAATCTTGTCAATGCCCTTCTGGAACAGATAGGTGGTGTACGAGCCCTCGGGCAGGTCCTCCTTCCGCCCCTCCAGCAGCCCGTACAGCCCCTCCACCGTGAAGGGCTCCGCCGCCGCCCCGTCAAAGACCCGGCTGTTGAAGC
The DNA here is from genome assembly GCA_022801435.1 of Lawsonibacter sp. Classification (GTDB taxonomy): domain Bacteria; phylum Bacillota; class Clostridia; order Oscillospirales; family Oscillospiraceae; genus Lawsonibacter. Next base: position 77,268 of record JAAWSG010000002.1, on the reverse strand, counting down.
AGGAGTCCGTCCCCAGATGGCAGGCCGGGCCCTCCTTGTTCACCCGGACCACCAGGGCGTCCCGGTCACAGTCGGCGGTGATGTCCACGATGTGCTGGACGTTCCCGCTGGTCTCCCCCTTCCGCCACAGCTCCTGTCGGGATCGGGACCAGAAACAGGTGCGCCTCTCCCGCATGGATATCTCCAGGCTCTCCCGGTTCATGTAGGCCAGGGTCAGCACCTTCCCGCTGCCCGCATCCACCACAATGGCCGGAATCAGCCCTTTCCCGTCAAATTTCAGCTCGTCTACGCGTAACATGGTATCACACTTTCTTGTTTTTTAGATTCGGACCGGAATGCCCTCCGCCGCCAGGGTGCGCTTCAGCTCCGGGATGGACACCTGGCCGAAGTGGAAAATGGAGGCCGCCAGACCCGCGTCCACCTTGGGCAGGGCGCGGAACAGCGTGACAAAATCCTCCGCGCCCCCCGCGCCCCCTGACGCGATGACCGGTACGTCCACCACCTCGCACACCGCTTGGAGCAGCTCCAGGTCAAAGCCGCCCTTCACGCCGTCCGTGTCGATGCTGTTCAGGACGACCTCCCCCGCGCCGCTCTGCACGCCCGCCCGGACCCACTCCAGGGCGTCCAGGCCGGTGTCCTCCCGCCCCCCCTTGGCGAAGACCCGGAACCGGCCGTCCACCCGCTTGGCGTCCACGCTGAGCACCACGCACTGGTCCCCGTAGCGCCGGGCCGCCTGTCCAATGAGGGAGGGGTCCCGGATGGCCCCCGAGTTGACGCTCACCTTGTCCGCCCCGCACTTGAGCACCCGGTCAAAATCCTCCAGGCTGTTGATGCCGCCCCCCACCGTCAGGGGGATAAACACCTGGGAGGCGGTCTCCCGCAGGATGCCGGTGAACAGGGCGCGGCCCTCGGCGGAGGCGGTGATGTCATAAAAAACCAGCTCGTCCGCGCCGCAGCCGGTGTAGTACCGGGCCAGCTCCACCGGGGAGCTCACATCCGACAGTCCCTGGAACTTGACCCCCTTCACCACCCGGCCGTCCCGCACGTCCAGGCAGGGGATAATCCGCTTGGTAATCACTGGGGTCCTCCCTCCTCCACGGCCAGCTTCAGGTCCACCGCCCCGGTGTACCAGGCCTTGCCCACGATGGCTCCATACAGCCCCATGTCCCGCAGGGCCCGCAGGTCGGCGTTGGAGGACACCCCGCCCGATGCGGTGATGCTGCACCCCACCGCCCTTTGCAGCGCCTCCAGCCGGCCAAAGGGCGGGCCGGACAGGGTCCCGTCCGTGTCAATGTCGGTAAAGATTAAATACTCCGCGCCCAGCTCCTCCATCCGCCGGGCGAAGGTCAGGCAGTCCAGCCCGGTCTCCTCCTCCCAGCCGGCGGTGCGCACCAGGCCGTCCCGGGCGTCCACCCCCACGGCGATCCGCTCCGGGCCGTATTCCTCCACCGCGTCCCGGACGAAATCGGGGTCGCTGACCGCCGCCGAGCCGATGACCGCCCGCCAGATGCCCAGCGCAAACACCTCCTCCAGGTCCTCCATGGTGCGCAGTCCTCCCCCCAGCTCCACCCGCAGGCCGCACCCGGTCACCGCCCGGACCAGTTCTCCGTTCCTCCGGACCCCGTCCCGGGCCCCGTCCAGGTCCACCATGTGGAGCTGCCGGGCCCCGGCGGCATAGAACTGCTCCGCCGTGGACACCGGGTCTCGGGCCACCTGATGGACGGAGGAGAAGTCCCCCTTCACCAGGCGGACCACCTGCCCGTCCTTTAAGTCAATCGCAGGAAATATCAGCACAGCGCTCCCTCCCCTTGCCGCTCACAGCTCACAAAAGGCCCGTAAAATATTCAGGCCCGTCTCTCCGCTCTTCTCCGGGTGGAACTGGACCCCGTACACGCTGCCCCGGGCCACCGCCGCCGTCAGCGGGACCCCGTACTCCGACCGGGCAATGGTGCTCTCCCCGCAGTCCGTCCCGGCGTAGGAGTGGACAAAGTAGACGTGCTCCCCCTCCCGGACATACCGAAACAGAGGGCTTTTTTCCCGGTCCGCGGGGAAATTCAGCCCGTTCCAGCCCATGTGCGGGACCTTGTACCCCTCCGGGACCAGAGGGCGGATGGGCTGGACCGAGCCGGGAATCAGCCCCAGCCCCCTGTGCCGCCCGTACTCCGCGCTGTAGTCAAAGAGGAGCTGCATCCCCAGGCAGATGCCCAGCAGAGGTTTTCCGCCCTCCGCCGCCTGGAGGACCGCCCCCTCCAGGCCGCTCCGCCTCAGGGCCCGGGCCGCGTCCCCAAAGGCCCCCACACCGGGGAGGATGATCCGCTCCGCCCGGGCCAGGACCTCCTCCTCCCCTGTGACCGTGACCTCCACCCCGATGGCCCGGAGGGAGCAGGTCAGGGAGAACAGGTTGCCCACCCCGTAGTCCACCACCGCCAGCATCACAGCACCCCCTTGGTGGAGGGGATCTCCTGGGAGAACCGGGGATCGATGGCCGCCGCCGCCCCCAGGGAGCGGGCCAGGCTCTTGAAGGCCCCCTCAATGATGTGGTGGCTGTTCTCTCCGGCCAGCCGGCGGATGTGGACGGTGATGTCCGACCGGCGGGCGAAGGCGATGAAAAATTCCTGGACCAGCTGGGTGTCAAAGCTGCCCACCTTCTCCGTGGGGATATCCAGCGCGCAGCACAGCATCCCCCGTCCGCTGATGTCCACGGCGGTGAGGATCAGCGCCTCGTCCATGGGCAGGGTGCAGGAGCCGTAGCGCACAATGCCCCGCCTGTCCCCCAAGGCCTGGGCAAAGGCGTCCCCCAGGCAGATGCCCACGTCCTCCACTGTGTGGTGGTCGTCCACCCAGGTGTCCCCTTGGCAGGTCACGGTCAGATCAAACCGGCCATGGCGGGTGAAGAGGGTGAGCATGTGGTCCAAAAAGCCGCAGCCCGTGCTGACCTCGCTTCTCCCTGTGCCGTCCAGCTCCAGGCGCAGGGCGATATCCGTCTCCGCCGTCCTGCGGGATATCTGCGCGTCTCGCATCTCAGCCCGCCTCCTTCAAAATTTCCCGGACTTTTTCCAAAAAAACGTCCATCTGCTCCCGGGTCCCCACCGTCACCCGGCACCAGTCCGCAATCTCCGGCCTGTCCCAGTGGCGCACCAGCACCCCTTTGGATTTCAGCCGCCTGTACAGCTCCCCGCCCGCCACCCGGGGACAGCGGGTGAACAGGAAGTTGGTCACGCTGGGGATGGTCTCAAAGCCCAGCTCCCCCAGCGCCGACGCGGTACAGGCCCGGTTAGCCTGGATGACCTGGCTGTTGGCCCGGTAGTAGTCCTCGCTGTCCAAGGTGGCCAGGGCGGCGGCGGCGGTGAGGCGGTTCACGTTGTAGGAGTTGGTGGAGTACCGGATGGTCTCCAGGCCGCCAATCAGCCCCGGGCTGGCCACGCCAAAGCCCAGCCTCCCCCCCGCCAGGGAGCGGTACTTGGAAAAGGTCTGGCACACCAGCAGGTTGTCGTACCGCTTGATGAGGGGCAGACAGCTCTCCGCGCCGAAGTCGATGTACGCCTCGTCAACGAGCACCACATGGTCCGGGTTGGTGCGGACGATCTCCTCAATCTGGTCCACCGGGATGGCCCGCCCCGTGGGCGCGTTGGGGTTGGCAATGACAATATTTTTCCCCAAGCCGCAGTAGTCGCGAAAATCCAGCAAAAACCCCTCCCGCAGGGGGATCTCCTGGCAGGGGACCTGGTAGAGGTTGGCGTACACCGGATAAAACCCGTAGCTGATGCTGGGGAAGGCCACCGGACGCTCCTGGTCGCAGAAGGCCAGAAAGGCGAAGCTCAGCAGCTCGTCCGAGCCGTTGGCCAGAAAGATATGTTCCGGCCCCACCCCGTACATCCCAGCCAGTTTCTCCTTCAGCCGTCTGCCCTCCGGGTCGGGGTAGCGGTTCAGCAGGGCGGTCTCCCCGGCGTTCACCGCCTCCAGCACCGCCGGCGCGGGGGGAAAGGGGGACTCGTTGGTGTTCAGCTTGACGTACCTCCGGTCCTGGGGCTGCTCCCCGGGGACGTAAGCCTCCAGATGCTCCAGGCGGGCGCTGAGATAGCGGCTCATGGTCTCTCCTCCTCTCTCAGCCGGGACAGGGCGCTGCGGGCGTGGCCCTCCAGCCCCTCCTCCCGGGCAAAACGGGCAATCTTCCCCGCGGCCTTCTCCAGGGCGGCGGGGGTGTAGTAGGTAAACTGGGATTTTTTTACAAAATCGTCCACCGACAGCGGGCTGGAGAACCGGGCGGTCCCGCTGGTGGGCAGGGTGTGGTTGGGGCCGGCAAAGTAATCCCCCAGCGCCTCCGGACAGCTGCGGCCCAGGAAAATGGACCCGGCGTGGCGCACCTCGTCCAGGCAGGCAAAGGGCTCGTCCACACACAGCTCCAGGTGCTCCGGGGCCAGGTCGTTGGCCGCCTGGATGGCCTGGCGGATGTCCCGGACCAGGAGAATTTTGCCGTTTCGCTCCATGGAGGCTTGGGCAATCTCCCGGCGGGGCAGGGTCTCCAGCTGGCGCTCTACCTCCTCCCGCACCCGGCCGGCCAGCTCGGCGCTGTCCGTGATGAGTACCGCGCTGGCGTTTTTGTCGTGCTCCGCCTGGCTGAGCAGGTCGGCCGCCACTTGGACGGGGTCGCTTTTCCCGTCCGCCACCACCAGGATCTCACTGGGGCCGGCAATCATGTCAATGGCCACCTGCCCAAAGACCTGCCGCTTGGCCTCGGCCACGTAGGCGTTCCCCGGACCCACGATCTTGTCCACCCGGGGGACGCTCCCGGTCCCATAGGCCAGAGCCGCTACCCCCTGAGCTCCCCCCGTCCGGAAGACCCGGTCCACCCCGGCAATCTTCGCGGCGGCCAGAATAACGGGGTTCACATCCCCTTCGCAGGTGGGCGGGGAGACCATAACCACCTCCGGACAGCCGGCCAGCTTGGCGGGGATGGCGTTCATCAGCACCGTGGAGGGGTAGGCCGCCGTCCCCCCGGGGATGTACAGCCCCACCCGGTCCAGCGGGGTGATCTTCTGGCCTAAAATCACCCCGTCCTCCTGGGTGATGAGAAAGCTGCTGCGCACCTGCCGGCTGTGGAAGGCCCGGATGCGCTCCGCCGACTCCTCCAAAATGCACCGGAGCTCCGGGTCCAGCTCCGCCTCCGCCCGGTCCAGCAGAGCTTGGGGGACCTCCAGCTCCTCCGGCTCCGCCCCGTCAAACTGCTTGGCGTACCGGAACAGCGCCTCGTCTCCCTCCTCCCGCACCGCTTGGATGATCTCCGCCACCGCGTCCGCCACATCGGTCCGCTCCCCGGTCCGGCTCAAAATCCGCTCCCGGGGTATCTCCTCATATTGGATAATGGGTATCATGCTTCCTCCTCCCCCCGGCAAAGGGCGCTGACCTCCCGGCACAGGCGGGAGATCTCCTCGTGCTTGAATTTATAGCTCACCTTGTTGGCAATCAGGCGGGCGCTGATGGGGACCACCGTCTCCCGGAGCTCCAGGCCGTTCTCCAGCAGCGTTTTGCCTGTCTCCACAATGTCCACGATCACGTCGCTCAGGCCCAGCAGAGGGGCCAGCTCGATGGAGCCGTGGAGCTTGATGATCTCAATGTCCCGGCTGAGGGCGCTGTAGTAGCGGCTGGCGATGTTAGGGAACTTGGTGGCCACCCGCAGGGTCTGCCGGGGGCGCTCCCGGACCCCCTTCCGGCCCGCCACACACATCCGGCACCTGCCCACTCCCAGGTCGGCCAGCTCATAGACCTCGGGCTGGTACTCCAGCAAAATGTCCCGGCCCGCCACCCCGATATCGGCGGCGGCCCGCTCCACATAGATGCCCACGTCGCTGGGCTTTACCCAGAAGTAGCGCACCCCCGCCTCCTCGTTCTCAAACACCAGCCTCCGGTTCTCCTCCCGGATGGAGGGACAGGGGCAGCCCGCCTTCTCCAGCAGGGTGTACACTTGCTCCCCCAGTCTCCCCTTGGGCAGGGCAATGTTGATCATAGCGCCCCCTCCATTCTCTCTGTCCGCCGGAACCGCAGGCCCTCGGGGGCGCGGCGCTCGGTCCGGACCCGCTGCCCGTCCCGCCGGAGCTCCTCCGCCCGCTGGAGCACTGCCGGCGCCGGGGTCTCCGGTCCGTAGAGCAGCAGCACGTCCCCATCAAATTCCTCCTCTGGGCCCTCCAGCCGCTCCAGCAGGTCCATGTACACCGCAAAGCCTACCGCGCCGCCCTCCCGGCCCAGCTGGCGCAGCAAGTTGTCGTATCTCCCTCCTGCCAGCACCCCGCTGGGCAGCTTTGGCAGGTAGCCCCGGAAAATAATCCCGTTGTAGTAGCTCATATCGTTGACAATGGAGAAGTCCAGCCGCAGGCGCTCAGGCTCCAGCAGAGCGCACAGCTGGCGCAGCTCCTCCAGGGCCTGGTCCATCCGCTGGTTTCGGACCATCTCCGACAGCTGGGGCAGCAGCTCCCCAGGGGGACCGTACAGCCCGGCCAGACGGCTCAGGCAGTCCGCTGTCCCCGCCGCCACCCTCAGCTCCCTGCACCGGGCCAGCAGCGCGGGGACGTTCTTCTCCCCCATGAGGCGGAGCAGCTCCTCCCGGCCCTCCTCCACCCCGCCGCTGTCCAGCAGGCCCGCCGCAAAGCCCAGATGGCTCAGGTCCAGCAGATAGTCCTCCCCGATGGCCGCCAGGCTCTCCGCCGCCAGACGGAGCACCTCCCCCATAGCGGTCAGGTCGATCTCCCCCACGCACTCCAGACCGGTCTGCATAATCTCCCGGAACCCCCTGCCCATGGGCGAGGTGCGGTAGACGTTTTCCCGGTAATATACCTTCTGTAATCCCTCTCCGCCCCGGGCGTTCTTTACAATGGACAGCGTGACGTCCGGCTTGAGGGCCATTAACCGGCCGTCCCCGTCGGTGAAGGTCAGAATGTCCTTGCTGACCAGAAAATTCTTGTTGCGCAGATATAAATCGTAGGGCTCAAATTTGCTCATCTTGTATTGTATATATCCGTAGCTCCGGTACAGCTCCTCCAGACGCTGCGCCGTTTGCTCGCTGTACAGTTGTCCCATGTACGTTCCCTTTCCTTCTGTTGTGCTTGTGTTTTTGCGGGGGCGGTTTACTTTAATATAGTAGTGTAATAGTCCGCAAAAGTCAACACGGCATTCTGCACAAATTCCAGCCACGCGGCGCAGGGAATCCCGGCTCATGTCACAAGGGCCGCCGGGGAAAAAATGAGGACGGGCAGCTTTCCTCCCAGAGGGAATTTTCTCCGTTTTTTCTATTTACAGACCGGGAAGCGATTGCTATAATGGATCTTAACAGCCTGCGTCTGCGGGCGGCGGGAGGGCAGTGAGCGCGCTCCCTTCCGACACTGTATTAGAGGAGGTCACACCCATGAATGAAGGAGGAACACCCTATTCCCCGAAGCGTCTGAAAACAACGCGCTGGGGAACCCGGGCGGCGGCATGGGCGCTGGTCGCGGCCCTTCTGATCCCAATGCTCAACTGGGCCCGCGTATACGCCGCGGAAACCCCGGAGGGCGGCCTGTGCGTACACCATCCGGCGCATACCCTGGACTGCGGCTTTGTGGAGGCCAGCCTTGGGTCTCCGTGCAGCCTCAGCCCCGACACCGGCCTGCCGGAGGACCAGGTCTATACCCCCGGTTCCGATGCCCTGCCTGAGCACGTCCACGATGAGACCTGCGGCTACGCCCCCGCTCAGGAGGGACACCCCTGTACCTATTTGTGCCCCTATTGCGTCTCCGGCTGGGAGTGGAACAACCCGGAGGAAATGCTCGCCTGGAACGAGGACGCAAAGCTGTGGGGCTTGGGACTCCCCGGAGCCTCTGAGTTTATGCCCGTCACCCGGGAGATGCTGGCGGAGCTCTTGCCCCAGTCGGCCACCGTCTCCACCCTGGACGGCAAGAAGTCGGAGCAAGCCCTTGCCTGGGACCTGTCCGCTGTCCCGGAGACCGGAGCCGCTCAGGGTAGATTCTCTGTCTCCGCCTCCCTCCCTGAACCCTTCGCCCTGACTGACTCCGCCCCCGTGCTCTCTGTCCTGGTGGAGGTTGGAGAAGGGGAGGTGTTGAGTGATCCAATACCAAAATATTTGAATCAGTGGAGTTTTATCCTCAAAAACGGAGCTAAAGTAGAAGAAAACAGCATTATTGCAACCAGAATAAACTTAGCTCAACTAAGCCGTGACGAAATTATCCAGTGGTTGAAAGACTCTATTCTACCGACTAAAGTTAGAGGATGGAGTGGCCCTGATACGTGGAATGGTTCAACATATAATCACTTAGAGTTAGATTCAAATAATCCAGATGAAGATAAGTATGAAACTACAGAAAACGGTTTAGTTCCTTATCCTTCTTCTGGTTATAAATGGGGCTTTGTTGAAATTGAATGGACCCAATTTCCAAATGAGCTTAAAATTGGAGAAACATATCCGTTAATTGCTACTGTTAAACCAATTACAAAAAATGGAGTTACTTATCAAGTCTATGTCAATTCTAATGACCCAAAGGATTTTGTAGAAAAGGATAGTGATGGTAATCCCTGCAAGAAAGATACCAAAACAAAGCCCGAGATTCTTACCTATACAGTTACTCTGGAAGAGATCAATCTTTCAAGTCACGTTGTCTCCGCCGCCAGTCCTGAAAATGTAAAGGTCAATCTGTTTGACTACTGTGCGGACCCTGACCGGGATGGGGCAAAAAATAAAAATGACCTTTTGGAGAAAACTGACTATCACAAAAATTCGAACAACGAAGCCAAAGAGCAAACGGGTGTAAATGATTGGAGCAAAGATGGTGGGATTAATAAAGGTCATCTGCTGATTTTTGGTGACGGTTTAATCCATGCTGGGTTCTGGAATAAGGGAGCAGGTGCTGGCAAACCGGGTACCGAAACATATGGCCAAAAGTACGCTGGTATGGCAGGAATTGTAGAGCCTCTTCTTAAAAATGGTTATCCTGTTATCAATACAGACGATATGACTAACCAAATCACTGGTTATCAGTTGATTGCTAACTGGATGCTGTGTGGTGATATGCTTGATTCAGTCGACCCTGGAGGAGCTTCTAATGATACCGCCGCACCGCTTGACTCTAAAGATCCCAAGCAAAACATTAGCGAAACTGTAATTAAGGATTGGGACCAAAACCCGTCTCTTGACTATCTGTTCAACTTGAAGGAGGATGGAACAGCCAAACGCGCCTTTGAGAATGTACCTGGTTTGTTCCAAATTGACGATGAGGGATACTACTACTACAATATGCGGGAAAATTTTGCCGAGTACAATGAGGACGAAAATAAATTCATCCTTTATGACGGTCCCGCTGTTGACCGCACTGACAAAACCTTTGTAGAGGGTGACTTCAAAGGTGAACGCAGTATCGGCAACTTTTTCCCCTTCAATACGGCCTCCCAAGTGTTCGATACAATTAAGGACGGCAAGCTTGCCAACAGTGAAAATATTCAGAGCAGCAACCTCACAAATAAAACCGGCAACTACATGAACCACCACCTAGGCATGACTGTGGAAGTAGATTTCCGCCAACCCAATAACGGTATGGTCAACACTGGAAGCGGCCAACAGCCTATGACTTTTGCGTTCTCCGGTGACGATGATGTGTGGGTATTTGTGGATGACGTGCTGGTGCTGGATTTGGGCGGCATTCACAGCGAAATCTACGGTGTGATTGACTTCTCTACCGGCAGTATTGCTGTGGGCCAGAGCTGGAAAACCAACGGCTTCCCCAAGAAAGACGGTAAGGTGGATATTGATGCGATGCTTACCGGACAAGTAACTGGGATAACTGGAAGTATTCGTACAGACACCTTCAATTTGAAGGATCTGTTCCAGGCCGCCGGGAAAGAGTCCGATATTCAATGGGTCGAGGTAAAGGACGATGAGGGCAATCCTGTTTTCGACATGGACGGAAATCCTGCCTACACTTTCGCCAGCAACACCTCCCACACCCTGAAAATGTTCTACCTGGAGCGCGGCAACTACGATTCCAGCCTGGCTCTGCGGTTCAACCTCCAGCCCCTGCTCCACCAGCAGATTGTCAAGGTGGACCAGAATGGGCAGCCGCTGGGGGGAGTAGCGTTTGAACTTTATCCCGCTGACAGGCTGGAAGATGAAGCAGAACTAAAACCAGGCGATATCCAGTGTCTCTATACCGATGGGACCCCTGATCTCAACAAAAAAGTCTTCTATGTCAGGCAGAATGTGACGGAAAACGAGGGAGCCCCCTTGGTGAGCCTGACAACGGACAAAGACGGCAACGCGGTCTTCCGGGTGAATAAGGACGAAGACAAAAATGCGGGCTTCCAAGCGGATGAGGCCAAGGACGAAAAGAACTACTTCAACTTCGCTGACCGGGGAGACCAGTATTATATCCTGCGTGAAACAAAGGCTACCGAGGGCTACCGGAAACAGCCTATTGATATCGTGCTGTATTACGATACCAAAACCTCTGTGCTCTCAGTCGCCAACCGCTGGACCACCGGAGCCTATGCCTGCTCCATGTCCCACATCGCCAGCGGGGGGAAGCTCAACTACAGCCAGTTTGTGGGCAGCGACCACGTCCAAAACGGCGCGGTCGGACAGAATGCTGCGTCAATCAGTGCAGATGAGCTGAGCGGCGGCCTTGTGGTGGCTGTGCCCATCAAGACCGCCAAGGATGGCACACGGTACGCCCTCTACGGCAGCAACCTGGGCGGGTTCGGCTCTGTAGCGCTGAATGGTACTGATGAGGACGCCTGGAGGAGAGCCGTGCTGGAGGCCGCCCTGAACCACGCCAGCGGCAAGACCAACTCGGAAACCAGCCACTCCAATAACGCCCCCTGGCATTTGAAGTGGAACGCGGACAACCGGCAGCTCATTGGGACCCTGTACGACCTGCCCGGACTGGCTACCAGCTATAAGCTCAACAACCCAGACGGGGATATGCACATGGTCTATGGAATCATCTCCCAGAAGGCGCTGGATGAGCTGCTGGATGAGCTGAAGATCACCGCAGAAACCGAAGCTGAGCGCTATCAGGCACTGGGGAAGTATCCTGAGGATGCGCTTGAGACGATTTTGGGCGTGAACGGCGGCTTCCAGGCTCTGAATACCAAGCAGTTTAACCGGAATTTCCGCTCCATGATTTACATCCCCAACGAGCGCCGGGAGCTGTGGGTCCAGAAAATTGACCAGGACGGAGTTCCTCTGGAGGGCGCAAAGTTTACCCTGTACCGTGATGAGGCGTGCACAAATGAGGTCATCACAGGGGAAACCGGCAAGGACGGCTACCTGATTTTCTCCGCGGAGAAGAACAGCGAGTATGAGGAGAAGGGCTACGGCTGGGCAAAGGCAACTTGGTCCAAGAGCCAAGAAGATGGCCGGTACTACCTGAAAGAGACTCAAGCGCCTGACGGCTATACGCTGAACGACACCGTCATCCCCATCGTGGTGGGTACATACTCCATCTACGCAGACGCAGGTACTGAAGACGATGGCGTGACCGTTCTGGCCGGAGTGGGCCGTTTGACTCAGACCATGCGCCAGTACGCCCGGGATAATCTGATCGACGTGACCCTCCAGGATATCACCGCCATCAAGCAGACTCAGAAAAGCGATAATTTCTCCTTCAATGGCTGGAATGACGCGTACATCGAGGGTTCCAAAACCCTGGACAGCATGAACCTCCACTTCAAGAAAAACGCCGTGGTGGACTACGGGCTCCATGACGTTGATAACGGTGGGGTCTATAAGCCCTTCTTCGTCACCGATACCGGCTTCGCCCGCGCCAGGGTAAAGCAGATATCACAAGCTGATCTCGATCGCTATGTAGGAGACGGTCAGAATACCATCGCCAACCGGGATAATCTGGGGGACACCGACCTGACCAACCTGTTCAGCCTGCTGAATGTTGTGGTGGTCACGGACAGGAACGATCAGCCCAACAAGCCCGCCACCGGACAGCTCACCATCAAAAAACAGATCGCTGGAGATGGCCTGACTGACGCGGACTACGAAAAGTTCTTCAAGTTTAAGGTGGAGCTGACAGACTCGAATGGAAATCCCGTGACCGATTACCAGTACTATTTCTATGGCGACAGCTGGACCGGCGATATCGGTGACCTTGATGGACGTAAGGACGGCAATATCCTGATGCTCCGCCACAACGAAGCGGTCACCATCCTGGGCCTGCCCGCGGGAACCAAGTTCAAAGTCATTGAGGTCATTGAGCTTGACCATGACGGCTGGTTCGTCAACCCCGAAGACCATTACGGCGTGATTGTCAAGGATGAAAACTACATCGCCACCTTCACCAACACGAAACCCGAGCCTGGTACCGGCAGTCTGGAGATCAGCAAGGAGATTGCCGGCGCTGTGACCGATGCGGATCGGAAGACACAGTTTACCTTTACTGTGACCCTCCAGGACAAGGACGGCAATGCCCTAAGCGGAAGTTTCCCCTACTCCGGTTCAAACTCGAAGGAGGGGACCATCTCCAACGGAGAAACCATCACTTTGGCCGGCGGGGAGAAAATCGTTATCCGGGACCTACCTCTGGGAACCCAATATACCGTGACCGAAACCGTCCCCGAGGGCTGGGAGGCCACATCTGACAATCCGATGGAGGGGACGGTCGAAAAGGATGAGACCCAAAGTGCCGCGTTCTCCAACAACAAGAAGCCCACAGACCCCGAAAATCCCCCTCCCACCCCCGGAGCGAAAACGGGAAGCCTGAAAATCAGCAAGACGGTTAAGGGAGACAACCCGGGCGGCGCGGTGTTTACCTTCACCGTGAAGCTCACCGACACGGACGGCAAGGATTTGACCGAAAGTTTCCCCTACACCGGCTCGAAGACGGGGACCATCTCCAGCGGCGGTAAAGTTACCTTGGCCGGAGGTGAGTCCGTCACCATCACCGACCTGCCCGAGGGGACCCGGTACTCCGTAAGCGAGGAGAAGGTCAGCGGCTGGACGGCCTCCTCCACCGGAGAGAGCGGCATCATTGTCAAGGATGAAACCCAGACCGCCGCATTCTCCAACAGCAAGAACACCACTCCTCCCAGCGGCGGAGGCAACGACCCCAAGGACCCCGAAGACCCCAAGAAGCCGGAGGAGCCGGAACAGCCTGAGACGCCGCCGGAGCAGCCCGAGACCCCCGAACAGCCGGAGACTCCCGAGCAGCCCGAAACCCCCGAAAATCCTGAGACGCCAGAGCAGCCCGAGACCCCCGAGCATCCCACCCAGCTCCCTGACCCCAACGACCCGGATTCCCCCGATGAGGTAACCATCTGGGACGGCGATGTGCCTACCACCTACAAAAAGGTCTGGGACCCGGAGGAGGAGGAGTGGGTCTATGTCCCCGAGGAGGACGTCCCCACAACCTGGAAGGAGGGCGTGCCCGCTACTGGAGACAACGGCCTGGTCTGGGCCGGCGCGGCTCTGCTGTCCGGAGGTATCCTTGCGGCAGTCCTGCTCCTGAAAAAGAAGGATAAGAAACACTAGCATCCTCACGACAAGTCCTGTCCCTACAGGCAAAAAGCGTCCCCTCCGCAGAAATGCGGAGGGGACGAAACTATATATTACAGCGAGCCTGAAACTACCTCGCCCCGGAAAATGACTGCCTTCAAATCCAAATGCTCATCCAGCACCGCCACGTTGGCCTGCTTGCCCACATCCAAGCTGCCCAGACGGTCATAAATCCCCATCACCTTAGCCGGATTCACCGCCGCCGCCGTGACCGCGTCCGCCAGAGGAATCCCAACCACTGACACCGCCACCTTCAAACAGGCCATCAGATCAGTGACCGAGCCCGCAATGGTCCCATCCGCCAGCTCCGCCCGGTTGCCCCGGACCGTGACGTCCTGCCCGCCCAGGGTGTAGCTGCCGTCCGACATACCGGCCGCCCGCATGGTGTCGCTGATGAGAATCATCCGGTCCTTTCCCATCAGCCGGAAGGTCGCCCGCACCATCGCCGGGTGGATGTGGACCCCGTCGCAGATCAGCTCACACATCACATGCCCGCAGTCAAAGGCCGCGCCTACCACCCCCGGCTCCCGGTGGGCAAAGGGGGCCATCCCGTTATAGAGGTGGGTACACTGCCGCGCCCCCGCCTGGAATGCCGCCAGCGCCGTGTCGTAGCCGGCGGCGGTGTGGGCTACGCTAACTGTGACCCTGTCCTTCACCTGACGGATGAAGTCCAGCGCCCCCTCCAGCTCCGGGGCCACCGACACCAGCTTCACCAGTCCCTCGGAGGCCTCCATCAGCTTCTCCAGCAGCGGGACGCTGGGCGGCTGGAGCCAGGCCCCATTCTGCGCCCCCTTCTTCGCCATAGACAGGAAGGGGCCCTCCAGATTGACCCCCACCAGCTCCGCCCCGGGCAGCCCGGCCCTCCGGTGGGCGGCGGCGGTCTCGCAGATCTTGACCAGCTGCGCCTCCTCCAGGGTCATCCCGGCGGGGCAGATCTGCGTCACTCCCCGGGACAGCTCGTACCGGGCCATCTCCGCCAGACCCTCGCTGTCTCCGTCCGAGAAGTCCGCCCCCCGGCAGCCGTGGAAGTGCAGGTCGGTCAGCCCCGGGATCAGACAGCACCCCCGGGCGGACACCTCACCCTCCCCCTGGGGAGCGATCCTGTCCCCCGCAATGCACAGATCCCGCTGTACAAATCCCTCCTTGGGGTCAAATACCATCGCGCCTGTGATCTTCATATTCGTTCCGCCTCCTGTGGAGCGCCCCCATTGGACGGGAGCGCTTTATCCAGTTTTCACAAATTACTTCCTCGGTCCCCGACAGACCTTGTTCTGATTGTACCATCCTTTGCCCCCTTTTACAAGAAAAAATCGCACGACATTTCGCAATATCGTTCAAACTCCTGCGTCCCTCCTAAATTTAAGCATTTCTTCATAAAATCCTAATCTTTCCTTTCGGGTTTTCTCAGAACTGTATGATATAGTTTGGTACAGTTTGAAAGGAGGCGCCAATAATGGCAGAAATTTTAACGGTAACAGACCTGCGCCGGGTCTATGGCAAGGGCGGGGCCGCGGCCCGGGCTCTGGACGGCGTATCCCTCTCCCTGGAGGCGGGGGAATTTGTGGGGGTGATGGGGCCCTCCGGCTCGGGCAAGACCACCCTGCTCAACTGCGTATCCACCATCGACCGGCCCACCTCGGGCTCCATTGTCATTGATGGGCAGGAGCTCACCCGGCTGAAGGGTCGGGAGCTGGCGAAATTCCGCCGGGAGAGATTGGGGTTCATCTTCCAGAACTGCAACCTGCTGGACACCCTCACCGCCTATGAGAACATCGCCCTGTCCCTGTCCATCCTCCGCTTCCCCGCCCAGAAGATTGACCAGCGGGTGCGGGAGATGGCGGAGCTGCTGGACATCGCCGGGTGTCTGGGCAAGTATCCCTATCAGATGTCGGGAGGACAGCAGCAGCGGTGCGCCGCCGCCCGGGCCATGGTCACCCGGCCCGCCCTGGTGCTGGCGGACGAGCCCACCGGGGCCCTGGACTCCCAGTCCGCCCGGCTGCTGCTGGACCGGCTGGAGGAGCTGAACCAGGAGCTGGGGGCCACCATCCTGATGGTCACTCACGACGCCTTCACCGCCAGCTGCTGCCAGCGGGTGGTCTTCCTCCGGGACGGCCAGCTCTATCTGGAGCTCCGCCGGGGCGGGGACAGCAGAAAAGCCTTTTTCCAAAAAATCATCCAGGCGGTCACCGGGATGGGGGGAGGGATGGCGGATGTTCTCTAAGCTGGCTCTGCGCAACGTCCGGCGCTCCTTCCGGGACTACGGGGTGTATCTGCTCACCCTCACCTTCGGCGTGTGTCTGTTCTACACCTTCAACTCCCTGGACGGCCAGGGGGCCATGATCCTGCTGTCCAAAAGCGCAAACCCCATTGTGGAATCCATCCTCATGCTGATGGACGTTTTCTCCGTCTTCGTGGCGGTGGTGCTGGCCTGCCTCATCCTCTACGCCAACCGCTTCCTCCTCCGCCGGCGGAAGCGGGAGCTGGGGACCTACCTCCTGCTGGGCCTGAGCCAGGGGCAGGTCTCCCGGCTGCTGGTGCTGGAGACCGGCGTCATCGGCCTGGTCTCCCTGGCCGCCGGACTGGCCCTGGGGGTGCTGGCCAGCTTCGGGATGTCCGCCCTCACCCTGTCCCTGTTTGAGCTGGACGCGTCCGCCCTGCTGGCCCTGAACTTCTCCCCGCGGGCCGCAGGGAAGACCGCCCTCTACTTCGGGGTCATCTTCCTGCTGGTCATGGCCCTCAGCGGGGTGCAGGTGTCCCGGGCCCGGCTCATCGACCTGATCCACGGGGAGCGGAAAAACGAGGTGCTCAAGCCCCGGCCCCTGGGCGTGTCGGTGCTCCAGTGCCTGCTGGGCGTGGCCTGCCTCCTGGCCGCCTACGCCATTCTGCTCACCTTCGGCATGGCGCTGTCCATCGCCCTCCCCTTCCTCTGCTTCCCCATGCTGGGCCTGGGAACCTTGGGGACCCTGCTCATCTTCCGCTCCCTGTCCGGCTTTGTGCTCAAATTCATCCAGAGCCGCCCGGGACTGTACTTTAAAAACCTGAATATGTTCACCCTCCGCCAGTGGATCAGCCGGGTCCACACCACCTACCTGGCCCAGACCGTGGTGTGCATCCTCCTCCTGCTGGCCATCGGCATCACCGCCAGCTCTCTGGGGCTCAACTCCACCCTGTCCGCCATGACCGACCAGGAGGCCCCCTTCGACATCACGGTACAAAACCAGTCTGGGGACACCGAGCTTATCGACTTTGACGCCCTCCTCCGGGAGGGGGGGATCATCCCGGAGCAGAGTCTGGCCTGGAGCCACGACACGGTGTTTTACTACAACGATTCCCAGATCACCGGCATCGAGGACGCCAGCGGGGTCATCCGGGTGTCCGACTACAACGCCTTAGTGACCCGCCACGGGAAGCCCGCCTACTCCGGACCCCTGCCCGCCCTGCTGGAGGAGCGGGAGGATTGGCTCACCACCGGAAACCTCAGCCTGCGGTGCGTAGTGGTCCCCGACAGTTTGGTCCAGCAGCTGGAGCCCCGCCGGCAGGTGTGGTCCGCCGACTACGCCGGAGACACCAAGGAGGAGACCGAACGCCAGCTGCTCCAGCTCATCACCTCCCTGCGCGCCCAGCTGGCCGTCCGGGCGGAGAGCAGGCTGTCCATCTACGGGGACATGGTGGGCAATAAAATCCTGGCCCTGTTTTTGGGGCTGTACCTGGGCTTCACCTTCCTGCTGGCCGCGGCGGCGGTGCTGGCCCTCCAGCAGCTGAGCCAGGGGGCGGACAATACCGGCCGGTACGCTATCCTCCGCCGCCTGGGGGCCGAGGAAACACAGATCACCCGCTCCGCTTCCCAGCAGGTGGCTCTGGCCTTCCTCCTGCCCCTGGCACTGGCTCTGGTACACTCCGCTGTGGGGATGAAGGCCGCCAACGATATCATCTCCGCCGTGGGAAAGGTGGACAGCACCGGCAACACCATCATTACCACCGGGGTCCTCCTGGTTGTCTATGGCGGCTACTTCCTGGCTACCGCTCTGGCCTGCCGCCGTATGGCAAAAAACGCGTGAGGGTTCCCAATTTATGCGCTCGCACCCATGCAGGGACACACACCTGAACCCGTCAGCAAATGCGCGGACCCCCTACCTGGGGTAGGGGGTCCGCACTCTGGTCAGCCCCAGCAGGTAGTCCACGCTGGTGCGGTGCAGCTCCGACAGTTGTATCAGCGTCTCCGGAGACATGGTAATGTCCCCCGTCTCATAGGCGGAGTAGGTGCGGCGGTTTATGTTCAGATAGTTGGCCACAAACTCCTGGGTCCAGTCGTTGTCCTCCCTTAAATTGCGAATATTATAGTATATCAACGAAAATCACCTCTTTATTCATTATAAAAGCCAGTATTTATGCCATTGTGTTTTGGCATCAATACTGGCATAATATTCGTGAGGTGATATATTTGACCTATAAAGAGCTAGAATCGGAATTCTGTAGCACATTTCGGAAGCTACGGCAACATTGTGGCTGTTCTATTCAGGATCTTTCGGCAAGTGCTTCTATTCCGTTCGAGGTGTTGGAACAGATAGAGCATAACACCCTACCCGAATGTTTTTCTATCAGCGATGCCGCTCGCTTAGCAAGTGCTTTAGGATGTGATGTCAAACAACTTTTTGGATCATCCTGGAATTCCTTTTTATAGAAATCAGGCCGCCCCGGCAAATACCGGAGCGGCCTTTTCAAGAAAGAAGGAGGAAGAAAGTCTTTATCCTTTGCAGGTCCGAAGGGGTGTTCTCCTCCAGACGCACCATTCTATGCGCCGGAGGGAAAAACGGTCACACCAACAGCAGCCAGGCCGCCCAGCCCGCTGAGGCCAGCGCCGCCCCCAGAGCGCTCCAGGCGGGGGCGGGAATCCGGTCCAGCCGGCGGTTCCAGGCCCTGCCCTGCTTCAGATAGCCGTCCGCCGCCTGCCGCGCCTCCCGGAGCACCTGGTCCGCACTGGCGCCCTCCCGGGCCAGCGCCTCCTCCTTGACAATAAAAATGGCCTCCTCAAACAGGCGGGGGTCGGGGGATTTGACCAGAATAACCTGCCGGGTGATCCCCTTCACCATATACATCACATCCCTTCCGGGGCGGACGCCCCAAATTTTAACTGTTCCCAGTATTTCCTATTTTCTCCGGGATATACCCTCCGGCGGGATGGGGCCTAAATCTTAATTTTTCGTGAACTTCCTCCTTTGCTCTTGCCGAACAGCGTCGAAGAGATTATAATACTTTGGAATACTGGATACCTGCGCAGGGAGGGACCCCTTTTGGAAGAGAGATATATTGACATGCAGCGCCGCCGCTCCGGAGGGCGAAGAGCCGCTCCCCCGCGGCGGCAGGCCCCGCGCAGAGCGCCCCATCCCCCCAGACGCCGCTCGGCGGGCCGGAGGCTGTTCTGGGGGCTGTACTCCTGCCTGGCCGTGGTGTCCGCGGTCATCGTGGCGGTCTACCTGGGGGCGCGGTTCCTTATCCGCCTGCCCGCCCAGGCCCCCGTACCCCCGCCCAGCCAGAATACCGTGCTGCCCTCCGATACCCCCGCGGGGACCGGGGATGGGAGCGTGCCTGTGGAGGACCCCAACAAGCCCGAACCCCTGGTCAGGCGGGAGCAGGTCTACACCGTCCTCCTGGCCGCCACCGACGTGGAGGGCTACCGCACCGACACCATGATGGTTATGACCTATGACGTACCCAACCAGAAGGTGGGGGTGGTCTCGATCCCCCGGGATACCCTCATCGCCCGCAGCTCGGAAAACCCCAAGCTGGTCTACGGCAAGGGCGGGGTGGAGCAGCGGGTGGAGGATATCTCCCAAATGCTGGGCATCCCCATCGACTACTACATCAAAGTGAACATCAAGGGCTTTATCCGGCTGGTGGACAATCTGGGGGGCATCGACTTCTACGTCCCCTGCAATATGAACTACGACGACCCCGCCCAGAACCTGTCCATCCACTACACCCAGGGCCAGTACCACCTCTCGGGCCAGCAGGCGATGGAGGTGGCCCGCTTCCGGAAAAATAACGACGGCTCCGGCTATACCGATGTGGGCCGCACCCAGACCCAGCAGAAGCTCCTCATCGCCCTGGCCAAAAAGGTCCTGTCCTGGAGCAGCCTGACCAAGATCAACAGCTTCGTGGAGACCTTTAACAAAAACGTCTCCACCGACCTGGCCCTGAACGATATGCTCTACTTCGCCTCCCAGGCGGTGAATGTGGACCTGTCCTCCGGCGTGGAGACCGCCACCCTGGAGGGTCGGGGGGACGCGGTCTACCGCAAGTATACCTACTGCTACGAGCTGGACCCGGAAAAAACCGTGGAGACGGTCAACCGCCTGCTCAACCCCTACACCCGGGAGATGTCCCTGGACGACATGAACATCGCTAAGGCCCAGGGCTACCGTTAAATATCTCCCCTTCCCTTAAACTAGATGAAAACCTCTCCCCGGCACGCCGGGGAGAGGTTTTTTGTTCATCTATGTAACCCCGCGCGGGAGAGGTTTTCTGTCCGTCCGTTACCCCTGTGCGGGAGGGGTCTGCTGTTCCTTCTTCCGCCGCTTTCGGGCCATGTACCGGTCCTCCTCGCTGAAAATACAGCCGCAGTACTTCTGCATATAGAAGCCGTGGGCCCGGGCGTACTCCTGCCCCGCCTGGAACAGGGGCCGGAAATCCCGGCAGAGAAAGGGGACCCCATAGGCATCCCCCAGCTCCCGGCCCGTCTGGACGATGGCCTCATGGTTCTGGTAGGGGGAGATGAGCAGGGAGGTGGTGAAGCTGTCGTACCCGTTTTCCTTGGCGAAGCGGGCGGTCTGCTCCAGCCGCACCCGGTAGCAGTAGGCGCACCGGCCGTCAATGTCCCCCGCCACCGCGGTGATAAAGGGGCGCAGGTCGTAGGTCCCCCCCACAATCAGCTTCAGGCCGGCCTGTTTGGCGTACTCCTCCAAAGCGTGCTTCCTGGCCTGGTACTCGGTATAGGGGTGGATGTTGGGGTTGAACCAGAAACCGGCGACCTGCACTCCCTCCTCCCGCAGCTGGGCCACGGGCTGGTTGGCGCAGGGCGCGCAGCAGATGTGCATCAGGGTGTTCATCCGCAAAACTCCTCCAGCTCTAAAATATGGATGTCCAGTCCGTGGCTCATGGCGTACAGCAGGGTCTGGTAGGTCCCGCCCTTGGGGACCCCGTTGTACACCGCCAGCAGCCGGCTGGAGCGGTCCGCCATATACCGGTTGCGCCGCATCATGCAGAAGCGGTCATAGTGCCGCTGGACCAGGGTCTCATAGTTGCAGCGCTCCAGAATGGCCTGGTAGCGCCCCCGCTCCTCCCGGGGCCAGCGGTCCGCCTGGCTCTCACAGGGGCGGGCGCACTCCAAGGTGATTCCCGGCAGGCGCTCCCGCAGGTCCAGCACCGCCTCGGCAAAGTACAGGTCGCACCCCCGGGCCATGCCGCTGATAAAATGCCGGGTCCCCTGGCGGTAGACCTCCTCCGCCGCCCGCAGGATGCCCGCCTTCAGCCGCCCGCACCGGGGGTCCCCCTCGTCCGTCCCCCAGGGCAGCTTATCCGGCCGGTGTCCGGTGAAGCAGCAGGTATCCTTTTTTTGCATCAGAAGTCCCTCCCTTTTCTTCCGCCCGGGCCGCTACAGTACAATCAGATCCTTGGGGGAGCGGGTGATGTCCTCACAGCCCGTCTCGTTCAGAATCAGCACGTCCTCAATCCGTACCCCGAACCGCCCCGGGAGGTAGACCCCGGGCTCGGCGGAGATGACCGCGCCCACGGGCATCTCCCCCTTCTCTGTGGTGCTGGCGTTGGGCTTTTCGTGGATGTCCAGCCCCAGAGAGTGGCCAAAGCCGTGGGTAAAGTACGCCCCGTACCCCGCGTCCTGGAGGGAGCGGCGGGCGGCGGCGTCAATCTCGCTGCCGGGGACCCCCGCCCGGGCCGCCTGAATCCCCGCCTTCTGGGCGGCCAGGACGGCAGCATAAACCTCCTCCATCTCCTGGGTGGGGTGGCCCAGGGCCACGGTGCGGGTCATGTCCGAGCAATACCCCCCCACCTTGCAGCCGAAGTCCATGGTGATGAACATACCCTCCTCCACCACCCGCGCACCGGGGACGGCGTGGGGCCGGGAGCCGTTGGCGCCGGCGGCCACAATGGGGTCGAAGGAGGTGCGCTCCGCACCCCGGCTGAGCATCTCATAGACCAGGCGGGCGGCGATCTCCTGCTCGGTCATGCCGGGGCGGATGAAGTTCAGGATGGCCCGGAAGCTCTCGTCGGTGATGGCCTGGGCCTGGCGTATCCGGTCCTGCTCCCAGGGGTCCTTGGAGGCCCGCAGACCGTCCAGCAGCTTCTGGGCGGGGGTGAGGATGCAGGGCAGCTCCTGGGCGTACTTTTTCTCCCCGTCCACCGTCATGGCGCCGCTCTCAAAGCCCACGTTGTGCAGCGCCCGCCCCTGGATGTACTCCTTGGCCAGCTCCATATGCCCCTTCTCCGCGGTGGCCAGGCAGACCTCCGCGCCGGTCACCCGCTCCCGGGCGGCCTCAATGTACCGGCCGTCGGTGATGTAGCGGGCCCCCTCCCGGGCGATGAGAAGCACACCCTCCCCGTGGAAGTCCAGGGCGTACCGCTCCCCGGAATCGCTGGTGATGAGCATGGCGTCCAGGCCGTACTCAGGCAGCTGGGCCGCAATTTTGTCCATATGATTCATAGCAAACACTCCTGATAGATTTGTTTCATGACCAGCGCGTCCTCCGCCTGGGTCCCGGCGGACTCGCAGATGAAGGTGGGTGACCAGCCCCGGCGGGCCACCTCCCGGGCCAGGGGCGTCCAGTCCGGACCGTAGCCGCCGTCCTCCTCAAAGGTGCGGTGGCACTTCTCCCCGCCCTTGGGGGTGAACTCAATGTGGGAGAAGTGGCTGTGAAAGACCGAGGCCCGCTCCCGGCCCAGGACTTCCTCCACCCGGTCCAGCATTCTGCAAAACGCCTCCTGGCCGTCGTCCGCCCCCAGAGAGCGGGCGTACAAATGGCCGAAGTCGATGCAGGGGACCAGGCGGGCATCCAGGGTACACAGCTCCAGCACCTCCTCCAGGTCCCCCAGCTGGTTGAGCTTGCCCATGGTCTCGGGACACAGGGCGATATGGCCCAGGCCAGCGTTGTCAACCACGGTCAGCAGCGCCCGCAGCCCCTGTTTGGCGATGTCCAGCGCCTCCCGGCGGGAGCGGCCCATGAGCGCCCCGGTGTGGACCACCACCCGCCCCGCTCCCATCCACTCCGCCAGCGCGCAGGAGACCAGCACGTAGCCGTTATTTTGCAAAATCCGCTCCGGGTTGGCCAGGTTGATGAAGTAGGGGGCGTGGAGAGAGAGGGTGATCCCCGCCGCCCGGGCGTTCTCCCCCAGCTTCCGGGCGGTATCCTCCCCCACCCGCACCCCCTTGCCGCACTGGTATTCGTAGCAGTCCAGCCCAAATTCCGCAATCCAAGCCGGCGCGTCCAGGGAGGACTTGTGGGTTTGGGAAAAGCTGCCGCAGTTGCCCGCGGGTCCGAATTTCGCGCTCATACAAAGGGCCTCCTTCTTCCCAGCAGCCGCATGGGAGTCTCCCCCCAGTAGCGCAGATACCGGCCCGGATTGCCCGCCAGCCGGATGGGCTCCACCAGGAGCGGAACGACACCGGCCCGGCTGGCCCCCAGGATATCGGTAAAAATCTGGTCCCCCACCATGACGGTCTGCTCCGGACCTGCCCCCATGCGCTCCATGGCCTGGAAATAGCCCGCCCGCCTGGGTTTGCCCGCCCGGCCCAGAAAGGGAATCCCCAGTTTTTGGGCAAAGAGCCGGGGGCGGTCCGGCTTGCGGCTGTTGGACAGGAGAAAGAGGGCGATTCCCACCGTCTCCAGCTCCTCCTTCCAGGCTATGAGTTTGGCCGGCGGCTCCAGCTCCCTGTAGGGGACCAGGGTGTTGTCCAGGTCGGCCAGGACCAGACGGATTCCCCGCTCCCTCAGCGCCGCGGGCGGAATCGCCGTGATGGAGGGGTACACCCCCCGGGGTATGAGTGAGATGGACACAGCGTGCGCTCCTTTTCCCAAAATTTGCGGCCCTGAGCCCAAACGCGGTGATACGGATGCAGGGACACGGCCTGTCGTATCCCTGCACGCGCCCATGGGACGTGTCTGGGTTTATTGGTCCGGCGGCGGGTTCCCGTTCTATTCGTTCCGCCGGTCTCATAGGCTGTAGTGCGTAGTATATCACAGGATGAAGCTTTGGACAAGGGGGAGCCGAACATGCCAGAGGATACATTTATTGCCGTCCTGCCGCCCCACCGGCTGGGGGAGATCCAGGGCTGGAGGGTAACGCCGGCCTATCAGGGCTACCGGCTGGGGGCCAGACTGCTCCGGGCGGAGGGGACCGCGCCTCCCCGGGGCGGGCTGATGATGCTGGGGGATCAGGGGTATGACGGGCTGGGGACCGCCGCCGCCCTGAGCCAGGACATTTTGCGCGAGTGTCAGAGCCGGGGGCTGGCGGGGGCGGTGCTGGACTTCGACTGCCTGCTGCCGCCTCTGGAGCAGCTGGCCGCCCGTCTGGACGGGGAGTTTTCCCGCCGGGGCTGGCCGCTGTATGTGCCCGAACGGTACGCCTCCTGCGCGCCGGGGGCCCGGGTGCTGGTCTCCTCGGCGCTGTCCGGGGGGTCCCTCCGCCAGCGGCTGGAGGAGGCCCTGGAGCGGTTCGGCGGGGGGCGGCTGGCGCTGGCCCTGGAGCGGGTGGCGGAGGACTTTTTCCTTCCCTCCCCCACCGGCAGCGGCCAGCCTTTGAGCCAGGAGGAGCTCTCCGCCCGGATGGAGCAGCTCAGGCCCTCGGTCTTTTTCTCCGGGGAGCTGTGCGCCCGGTACTTCACCTATATGAGCCGGGAGAGCGGGGCCCACTTCGTCCTCTTTGACGACGGGGACACCCTGCGCCGGAAGCTGGAGGTGGCCCGGAGCCTGGGCATCCACACCTTCCTCCTCCCCTGGCAGGAGGCCGCCCCCCACCTGGAGCAGCTGGGGGTGAAACGGAGCGTCCCCGCCGGAAGAGGGCCCCAGAACAGAGGGGGAACGGTCCGGGTCTCCCGCCCAGGATAGCAAAAGCCTCCCCCGGTCAGGGGAGGGCCCGTCTCCCCACAGCATCAAAAGCATCCCCTCCCCGGTCAGGGGAGGGGATGGACAGTTTGGGGAAAAATCAGAATCTGTTGAAGTGGGCCAAGGCCAGGATGATGGCCTGCTCCACGGTGGTGTTGGCCTTGGGGGCGATACCGCCGTTGGAACCGCTCATCAGCTCGTTGTTGGTCAGCAGCGCCACCGCGGTCTTCGCCCAGGAGGCTACGTCAGAGGTGTCATGGAACTTCTCGCTGTTCAGCTCGGTGCTGGTGTCCTCCAGGGTGGTGGAGCCGTTGGCCGCGTCCACGTACTCGATGACCTTGCTGAGCATCACGCAGATCTCCTGACGGGTAATCTTGGCGTCCGGGGCGAATTTGCCCTCCCCCTTGCCAAAGGCCACCCCGGCGGCTACCGCCTTCAGGGCCATCACGTCATCCGTGTCGTCAAAGGTGTTCTCCGCGGGCTCGATCTCCTTGCCTGTGGCCTTCTCAATGAGGTTCACCGCCAGCTCCGAGAACTGGAGGCGGGTGATCTGCTCCTTGTACAGGCCCTCGGTGCGCTCGGTAAGCAGGCCCTTCTCAGACGCCTCCTCAATCAGCACCTTGGCCCATCCGGAGGGTTCCTGAGAAGCGGGCTGCTGGGGCTGGTCCGGCTGGACAGGCGCGGAGCCTCCGCCGGAGAGGTTCACCGTATAGGTGGGGGTGGTGCGGCTGAACTGGTTGCCTGTGACCACCGCGTGGACCGTGTGCTGGCCGGAGGTCCAGGAGGCGGTGTCCAGCTCCAGATAGTAGGGGGCCTGGTTCACCGTCCCCACCGGATTTCCGTCCACAAAGTACTGCACGGAGGCGTTCACCACACCGGGCAGGGGGGCGTAGACCGCCAGCTTCACCTTGCCGGGCAGGCCCTGGCTCTGGTCCAGCCGCTCCCAGTTCACCGCGGAGCCGTTCACCTCAGACAGGTAGGCCCCGTTGTTCCGGATGGCGCTGGTGTAGGCGCTGTTCAGGGTGGAGCTCCCCGACAGGCCGTAGTGGTAGACCTCAATCTCCCGGGGGATGTCGAAATAGAATACCGCCTTTACCTGGGGGTAGATCATGTTTACGTAGGAGTAGAACTTGGTCAGCTGGTCCACGGCATAGGCGGTGGTGTCCTCGCTGCCGTTGTAGTAGGGGAAGCCGCACTCGCTGATCATGACCGGCTTGTTGTGGGCGGCGGCCACCTCCACAATGTGCTGGATGCCCACCAGGGGGTCGGTGTCATAGATGCCCTGGCCGTAGTAGGCGTTCTCCCCGTAGCTGGTGTCCTCCATGGTGTAGGAGGAATTGCTCCCGTTATAGCCGGCGTAGTTGCTGCGGTGGTAGACCGACATGCCTACCCAGTCCACATACTGGTCCCCGGGGTAGTACTGCTCCACCGTGACCGCCCGGTTGTTGATCATGTCGGGGGAGAAGACGGTCTGGATGTTGGAGTACTGCCGGGCGGCGGAGGCAATCTTCTGAAACGCCTGGATGAAGACGGCGGGGTCGCACTCCTCCCAGTTGTTCATCTCCGCTCCCAGGCGCAGCAGGATGGTAGCGTTCATCCCGCCCAGGGCCCGCAGGTTTTCGGCGATGTAGCTGTCGGCGCTGAGGACCTGCTGGCAGCCCGCGGTGGAGGCGGCGAAGTTCCAGGCCACCTCTACCACACCTCCGTTGGCGGCGCGGCGGAACAGCTCAGAGGTCTCGGTGTAGTATTCGATCCAGTGGCCGGCGTTGTAGCTGGCCCCGAACTCCATGTAGATCAGCGCCGCGGAGCCGTCCGTCCGGGAGCCGTCCGCCGGGGAGCCGTACCAGGTCCCAGTGCGGGGGCCCGCCGCGTAGGGGGAGGTCCCTGTGCCGGTCTGGGCGTAGATGGCCGGGTTCCGGGCCGCCTCCAGATAGCGCAGGCGGGCCTCGTTGTTCTGGATGGCGTCCAGATAGCCGCCCACATTGTCGGCCAGCCAGCGCTCCAGCTCCACCTGACGGTTGAGCCAGAGGACGGCGTTGTCCAGATCTCCCTTGATCTCATAGGCCCAGGAGGTCATCCCGCACTTGGGCTCCAGATTGTAGCACACGTCCTGGTCCAGCCCGTAGGGGATCAGCAGGTCGTAGATCCGCTGAGTGACCGAGATGATCTGGTCGGGGTCCTTGGCCTCACTGGCCGAGATCCATTGGTCCTGTAACGGCCAGTAGCTGTTGGGATAGGTGATGGCGGAGGCGTTCAGGCACAGTCCGGCCATCAGCGCCGCCGCCAGCAGACAGGACAGCAGGGGCTTCGCGGTCTTTTTTGTCAAGTGTAATCCCTCCTAAAAAAATGTGCTGCGCGCCCTCTTTCTGGCAAAAATGCACAGCAATTTGTCTCAGTATACTCTCTTTTTTCTCCCCTGTCAATATGCTGGCCGCATAGGTCAAAAGTCAATTTCCGCACTGGCAATCCCAGGACAAGTATGGTATAATGCGGTCCTGAGCGTGCCGGTCCCGCTCCGGCACAGGACGCGATACGCTGTGATGAAAAAGGAGGAAGCATATGTCCTGTAAAGAGGAATTCATCGAAATTTTCAAGACCCGCATCGTCCGGGAGGGCGCGGACAAGCTGCTGGACTTTCTGGAGCACAAGAGCGACTTTTTTACCGCCCCCGCCTCCGCCCGCTACCACGGGGCCTATGAGGGGGGGCTGTGCGAGCACAGTCTGAACGTGTACCACTGCCTGGTGGACTACCTCCAGCGGGAACGGGTGCAGGAGCTGTACGGCCTGGAGTACTCCGACGAGTCCATCGCCATTGTGGCCCTGCTCCATGACCTGTGCAAGATCGGCTGCTACAAGCGGGGGACCCGCAATGTGAAAAACGAGACCACCGGCCAGTGGGAGAAGGTCCCCACCTACACCTTCGACGACCCCCTGCCCTACGGACACGGGGAGAAGAGTGTCTACATCGTCAACGGCTACCTCCGCCTCAGCCGGGAGGAGGCCATGGCCATCCGCTGGCATATGGGCTTCTCCGGGCCGGAGGACGGGCGCACCGTGGGCCAGGCTTTTCAGAAGTACCCCCTGGCCTTCGCCCTGGCCACGGCGGATATGGAGGCCTCCTACTTCCTGGAGGGGGAGGAGTAGTCCCGCCTCCTGGCCTCTCTGTGCATAACGCCCCCTCTCCGCCGGAAAAACTTTGTGGAAACGTACAAAGAATCATTTTGTGAACTGTACAGTCTATTTCTCCTGATATAACAGGAAAATTCGGTTTCTTTCAGGTGTTTGTCCGGAATTTATTCTGGCTTGCGTTCTTGTGATTTTCCTGTTATGATACCAATAATCTGCCTCCGGCGGCCTGTGTGTTCCGGCGGGGGAGCTTTGGGAGGAATGTTATGACTTCGTCACAGTACTGTATTATGGGGACCATCATCCTCTACCTCTGCCTGGTCATCTTTACCGGCGTGATGATTGGCCGCAGGTCCAAAAAGAGCGCCGAGGGCTTCTACCTGGGCGGCCGGGGGATGGGCCCCCTGGTCACCGCCATGAGCGCCGAGGCCTCCGACATGAGCAGCTATCTGCTGATGGGCATCCCCGGCCTGGCCTATCTGTCCGGTGTGGCGGACGCCAGCTGGACCGCCATCGGCCTGGCCTTCGGGACCTATCTGAACTTCCTGCTGGTAGCCAAGCGGCTGCGCCGGTTCAGCGTGCAGCTGGACGCCATCACCATCCCCAGCTTTATCTCCAAACGCTACCACGAGAAAAAACCGGTTATCATGTGCATCTCCGCCCTGATTATCCTCATCTTCTTTGTGCCCTACGTGGCCTCTGGGCTGGCCGCCATCGGGAAGCTCTTCCACAGCCTGTTCGGGTGGGACTACATGGCCGCCGTGCTGGTGGGCGCCATCGTCATCATCAGCTACACCTCCATCGGCGGCTTCTCCGCGGTGGCCACCATGGACCTCATCCAGTCGGTCATCATGACCGCCGCCCTAGCCGTTATCGTAATCTTCGGCGTGGTGCAGGCCGGAGGGCTGGACGCGGTGCTGGACCACGCCCGCTCCCTGCCCGGGTTCTTCCGCTTTGGGGAGACCTATGACCCCGTCTCCAACACCGCCTCCCCCTACGGCCTCATCCGCATCGTGTCCATGATGGCCTGGGGGCTGGGCTACTTCGGAATGCCCCACATCCTGGTGCGCTTTATGGCCATCCGGGACGAGAATGAGCTGAAACTCTCCCGCCGCATCGCCTCGGTCTGGGTGGTTATCTCTATGGGGGTGGCGGTGTTCATCGGCATCGTGGGCCACGCCGTCTCCAACGCCGGGCGTATCCCCTTCCTGGAGGGCAGCGCCACCGAGACCGTCATCGTCCGCCTGTCCGACCTGCTGTCCACCTACGGCATTCTCCCCGCCATTGTGGCAGGCTGCATCCTGGCCGGCATCCTGGCCGCCACCATGTCCACCGCCGACAGCCAGCTCCTGGCCGCCTCCTCCGCCTTTTCGGAGAATCTGGTCCAGAATGTCATGGGCATCAAGCTGACCCAGAAACAAAATATGCTGGTGGCCCGACTCACCGTGGTGGTCATCGCCGTCATCGCCATCTTCCTGGCCTCCGACCCCGACAGCAACGTGTTCCAGATCGTCTCCTTCGCCTGGGCCGGGTTCGGCGCCGCCTTCGGGCCCGCCATCCTGTGCGCCCTGTTCTGGAAGCGCAGCAACCGCCAGGGCATCATGGCCGGTCTGGTGGCCGGAGGCGTGATGATCTTCCTCTGGAAGTTCTGGGTCCGGCCCCTGGGCGGCGTGTGGGATATCTATGAGCTGCTCCCCGCCTTCCTGGTCGCCTGCGCGGCAATCGTCATCGTCTCCCTCCTCACCCCGCCCCCCGAGGAGGAGGTCATCCGCCAGTTCGAGTCCTACAACAAGTGATATCCCAGCGTTTCATAAAAAAGTGGAGAGCTGCCGGTGGGCAGTTCTCCACTTTTGTAATATGGGCTTTGGATCACTTGATTTTGCGTCTTCTCTTGCTAAGCGCCTATGCCTTTTTGCTCTTTCGATACCATATCGCAGCTGCCAGCAGAAAGGCAAGTGAGAGACCGCCGTGGGTTATGACCAAAATCATTTGTTCACCTGATGTAAAATATTTCATTATAGTAATGCAGAGATTCCCAACTGCACAAAACAAACTTGCTCCTGCATTTATTTTGTATAGTTTCCTTTTGTCCACAGCAAACCCTCCTAACGGCTTTGCTTTCAAAATTTGATCGCATTTCTATACAATGTATCTGGCCCATCGGAATCGCCCTCTTTATGTCTTTGTAAAATAATTATAGCACAGTTCAAATTAAAATGCAAGAAAAATTTTTAGAAAATAAAACAGTTTTTATATCATTATTTTATTTAAACAAAATATGTTGGATTTTTGAAAACAGGTTGCTTTTACCTTCTAGGTGTGCTAAAATATCTCATAGGGGCAGCCCCTGCATCCAAGGAGGGAATATCCACATGGCTTTGAATCTTTTGATCTTTCCCCGCCAGAGGCTCAAGCGGGTCCAGCTGGAGGTGGCCAATCTGTCCGACGCGGTGATGAAGCTGTACAGTCTGGACCTGTCCGGGCTGCGCTGGGCGGAGTGCCGGGAGGGGGTGCTGGCCCGTCTGCCAGGCGGAGCCTCCCCCGAAATGCTGGTCCGCATCCCCTCCGCCAAGCTGGAGTGTACCGCCCTGCTGGTCTATGTCCGGGAGGATGGGAACTGGGGCTACCGGCTGTGCTGGAAGGGTACGGTGGAGGACGCCTTTGCCCTCCGGCCCGAGGAGGCCAGCTCCGCCACCCCGGAGCAGCACACCGCCCGGCTGGCCCGGCGCTTCCCCAAGCTGGACCGGGAGGCGCTGCTATCCTGCCTGACCCAAGACCCGCCGGAGGGGTCCGACGCCATTCTGACGGCCTTTTTGAACATAGCGGCCCCCTGGGCGGAGCCCCTTCTCGACCCGGACCGCCTCGCCCCCTTCCAGCCCCTCTCCAGCAACGCCCCGGACTGCTTCGAGAGACCGCCCGCGCCCAGGCTCTCCATCCAAAACTGCCTGCCCCTCCTCACCGGGGTCCGGGCCCTGCGCCAGAGCTGGAGTTTTCCAAAATCCCTGCTGTACATCCTCTTCCCCAAAAAACGCCCCCGCCCAGAGGATATCCCCTTTGCGGGCTGGACCGGCCAGGAGGTGGAGGCTATTCTCTCCCGGTTCTGCCAGGGGGAGCTGGACCGTCTTGAGCTGAACTTCGCCCTCCGGGGGGAGGAGACCCGCGTCCGGCGGCTGAATCAGACGGTGTCCTCCACCTACGCCGTTACCCTGGAGCTCATCCGGGAGAAGGGCCGGTGTGTGTGCCTGTTTCTGGACGGACAGGACGCCGGTATGTACCGTCTGATTGCGGACCGGAACGCCTACATGGAGACGGACAGCAAGGATTTGGCGCATACCCTCTTCCATGGCCAGGATATCCAGCAGTATGTGGTTTTTGAGGAACCCTTCCCGGAGGCCATCCCCCGGGAGGTGTCCTATCTGCTGGCCCGGCTGGAGCAAAAGGACGGCGTCCTCAGCCCCACCAAACGGATGGGGGTGTGGAGCCGGGAGGGGACCTACTCCAACACCGCCGCCGACCGGGAGCGCTACCAGCAGCGCCTGGCTATCTGGCGGCTCGCATAGAGAGAGCGTGCGGGAATGACCTCGCTGAATTGCGTGCGCGGCATCACATCTTCACTGCCATTATCATTTGTGTGCAGCTTTCACGACAACGGACTTTAAGCAGCAAAAACGGCACAGCTCCAAGAAGCTGTGCCGTTTTCTGCTGCCCTCCCGTATTCGGGGCGGTTTTCACTCCAGGTTCAGCTTGTGGGTCAAAATCCAGCAGGTCCCGGCCAGGCACAGCGCCGCGGGGAGGGACACCGCCAGGATCGCCATCCAGAGACCGGTGTGACGCTCCAGGCAGAAGGAGAACCGGTCGCTCACCTCTCCCCCGTAGAGGTTGACGGCGATATCGAGGACAATGAAGGCGGCCACGCTGGCCAGTCCCTTCCACCGGGGGGACAGGTGTCCCAGAGACATAGCCAGGTAGAGGGTGGAGAAGCCCAGCACCATCAGCGACACTATCACCAGACAAATCTCCGCCAGATAGGCCAGCACGTCCGGATGGGACATAATTCCCCGGAACAGCGCCTGCCAGATGGGGTACTGGAGCATCTCCAAAAAATTCACCGGGGCCATGACCAGCATCGACAGCACCGCCACCACCCCGCTGGCAATCCACACCGCCAGGGCGCAGATCAGCTTTGAAACCACCAGCTGCCAGGGCTGGACGGGCAGGGTGTGCATCAGATACCCCTCGTCCCCCAGCAGCCCCCGGGAGAACCGCTGGATTACAAAGATGGAGGCGATGACAAACATGGCCGCAAAGACCAGGAACAGGGCAAACAGGGCGGCGTAGGAGGTGTTCTCCCCCACCAGGCTGGTGCTCCACCGGCCGGTGATGGTGAAACGGTTGACCACCGCCAGGGCCAGCGCCGCCCCCCAGATGAGGGAAAAGCTCTTCCACATAGCCCGGAAATCGTACTTCAACAGCTTGAGCAGCATTACAGCTCCCCTCCTTTCTCTTCAGATTCTCCTTCAAATTCCCCTCCAAACATGGGCTCCGCCCGGAACAGCTCCCGGAACAGGGTGTCGATGCTCTTGCCCTCCTGCTCCCGGATGCTGTCCACCGTCCTGTGGAGCATGACCTTCCCCTGCTTCAGAAAGACGGCCTCGTCCAGCACCTTCTCAATGTCCGAGATCAGGTGGGTGGAGATGAGAACGGTCCCCTCCTCGTTGTAATTGCTCAAAATGGTGCGCAGAATAAAATCCCGGGCTGCCGGGTCCACCCCCGCGATGGGCTCGTCCAGCAGGTAGAGCTTCGCGTTCCGGGCCATAGCCAGCACCAGCTGCACCTTCTCCTTGGTCCCCTTGGACATGGACTTGAGCCCGTCTCTGGGTTCCACCCCCAGACTGCGGCACATGGCCACCGCCTTCCCATAGTCGAAGTCCGCGTAAAAATCCCGGAACAGGTCGAACAGGTCCGCCGCCCGCATCCAGCTGGCAAAGTACATCCGGTCGGGCAGATAGCTCACCTCCGCCTTGGTGGCCGGACCCACGCTCTGTCCGTCCACCCGCACCTCCCCCAGGGTGGGCTGGAGCAGGCCGCATAAAATCTTGATCAGGGTGGTCTTCCCGCTGCCGTTGGGGCCCAGCAGACCCACAATGCGCCCCGGCTCCACCGCCAGCTCCACCCCGGACAGGGCGGGGCGCAGGCCATAGGTCTTGTACAGTCCCTGGCACTGAATCAAAAGCTCGCTCATAAACACTCCTCCTTCAATAGCTCCGCCGCCTGCTCCCGGGTGTAGCCCAGGCCGGCCATGCCCTCCAGATACTGACGGATGACCCCCTCCGCCTCCCGCCGCCGGACCGCCTCAATGACCTGGGTGTCCCCCGTAACCAGCCGCCCCGCAGTCCGGTCCGCCCGGCACAGCCCCTCCTGCTCCAGCTGAGCCAGGGCGCGCTGCATGGTGTTGGGGTTCACCCCCGCCTCCGCCGCCAGCTCCCGCACCGAGGGCAGACGGCTGCCGGGGGGATAGGCTCCGGTGGCAATTCTTCGGGCCAGCTGCTCCCACAGCTGTATCCAGATGGGCCTGCTGTCCTCCAGCTTCCACTCCATGGCGTCCTCCTCTGTATTGTTGTATTAAGCAACTAATACAATAATACATCCTTCCCCGTTTGTCAAGGGCATTTTGAAATTTTTTCTCCGCCTATCATACCCACTCCAGCGCGGACCACGTTAGCGGCAAATCGGAACGAAATATTCTTTTGTCCACCTCATTTTGTACACTCCCTGCAAAAACAAGGACTCATATAGCGGTTGGCTATATGAGTCCTTATTCGTGGTGGAGATAAGCGGGATCGAACCGCTGACCTCTTGAATGCCATTCAAGCGCTCTCCCAGCTGAGCTATACCCCCACGTTGATATTCAGTTGTAAAGTGGTGGAGATAAGCGGGATCGAACCGCTGACCTCTTGAATGCCATTCAAGCGCTCTCCCAGCTGAGCTATACCCCCACATCGGGCCTGGTGCGGCTATGGAGTTCAACCGCACTTGCCGAAGCGTAGTATAACCGATTTACGGGCAGATGTCAAGCACTATTTCAATTTTTTTCATTTTTCGCTGGCGGGGAGCGGAGGGGGTCTCCCTCTCATCTCGGTGCGAAGAGCTCCGCCAAGCCGGCCAAAATGAGGAAGCCGCCGAACAGCTTCCGGAGCAGCTCCACATTCAGTCCGGTCGCGGCCCAGGCGGCGAGGGCGGCGCAGGCCAGGCCGGCGGAGATGGCGGGCAGGAGGGCAGGCTTTTCAAGATACCCGTTTTTGATATGGGCGGGCAGAGCCAGCAGCCCGGCGGGGAGGAAATAGAGCAGATTGATCCCCTGGGCCAGGTGCTGGTCCAGGCCGGCGAAGGCGGTCATATAGACGAGCAGCAGCGTGCCGCCGCCCACGCCGAAGCCGGACAGGACGCCGGTTGCCCCGCCCACCGCCAGAGGAAGCAGCCAATGATTCACAGCAGATTTTTCACCCCTCCATAGATCAGCAGCAGGCCGAAGCCCCGGCGCAGCCAGTCCATCCGCACACCCTTGAACCACTTCCCCCCCGCCCAGCCTCCGACAGCGCCGCCGATGAGGTAGGGCAGGGCCTGCGTCACATCCAGGCCGCCCCGAAGGAAGTAGACGGCGGCAGACAGGATGCACAGGGGCAGAATCACGGCCACCGAGGTCGCAAAGGCCCGCCGCTGGTCCAGCTTGCAGTACCGGGTGAGCACCGGGACCAGAACGGAGCCGCCTCCGCCGCCAAAAAAGCCGTTTGCCAGCCCGGCCAGCGCTCCAGCCAGGGCGTATTTCCACTTTGTCCGCAACTGTTAACCCTCCCGTCTGACACGCCCCGGGACCGGAGCGCAGGAAAACACTTCAAGGCTAGTTTGGCGGGGCAGGAGGATTTTATGTGGGCGGAGACCGGATTTTTTCGCGCCGGGCCGGGGAGGGGCGGGGGCCGCGGCGTTGGCTGGGCTTCGGCCTCCGGAAGCGGGGGGTCGGACCGCGGCGCCGGCCGGACCGGGAGACCCCGGCTGAGTCTCCACTCCTCGGCGCGCCGGGTGAAGGTGGAGCGGGAGATACCCAGCCGCTGGCCCGCGTGGATGGCGGTGGTCCGGCCAAACCACCAGTCCTCCGCCAGCTCCTCAAAGGTGTCAGGCATGGGGATGCGCTTGGGGCCGAAGCTCACCCCCCGGGCCTTGGCGGCGGCAATCCCCTCCGCCTGGCGCTGGCGGATGAACTCCCGCTCGGTCTGGGCCACGTAGCTGAGCAGCTGGAGCACAATGTCCGCAATCAGAGTCCCGGTCAGGTCCCGGCGCTCCCGGGTGTCCAGCAGAGGCATGTCCAGCACCACGATGGAGACCTTCTTCTCCCGGGTCAGACTGGCCCACTGCTCCAGGATCTCCGTATAATTCCTTCCCAGGCGGTCGATGCTCTTGATGACCAGTACGTCACCGGACTCCAGTTCCTCCACCAGCTGGAGGTAGGCGGGGCGGGCAAAATCTTTTCCGGACTGCTTCTCAATAACGATGTACTCCGCCGGAACGCCGAATTCCTGCATGGCGTCCAGCTGGCGGTCCTCCTTCTGCCCCTTGGTCGATACGCGGACGTAGCCGTATGTTTTCCCTGGCATTCCAAAGTTACCTCCTCAGTTTCGACAAAATACCAGACAATTTTACCAAAAAAATCGCGGACAGTACATCGTTTTACAAAAAAAAGTAAAGGCAGCCTGTTGATTTTTTACTTCAGCAGGCTGCTTTTATATGCTTTTCTATGTCAAATTTACCCAAATTTCACGGCATCTGCGCGCAGTGTTTTCGAGTTGCATACTTACTCATTCAACCAGAATTTTGAAAGCTCTCTCCTGTTTCCAAAATTTTCTTCCCGTATTTTTTTCGCCTCAGCCGCGCTCAAATTCTATACTTTGTGAATGCTCGGACAGGAGGGGTAAAATGACGCGCAAAAGACGCTGGACAGAGGTCAGGTATCAGTTGGGCAATCATGCTCAGGCCGGTGTGTCTGGTCAGCACATTACAGTAAAAACAGCGGCAAAAGCGGGCGATCAGTTTACCGGTGAGGACATTGCTGCGGCTATTTTTTCAAATGGCAGAACCACACCAGCCAACCCAGGGAGACGCCGCCCAGGATATTGCCCAGGGTGACGGGCAGGAGATTGAGCAAAAAGCCCCCCACGGACAGTCCGGACAGGTCCAGCCCGGTCTCCGCGGCCAGTTGGGCGTAGGCGGGGACCGCTCTGGCCATCAGACCGGCGGAGATATAGTACATATTAGCCACGCTGTGTTCAAAGCCGCACAGAACGAAGAAGGACACCGGCAGATAGGCGCACAGCAGCTTCCCCCCGCTGTCCCGGGCGGACATCGCCATCAGCACCCCCAGGCACACCAGCACATTGCACAGGAAGCCCAGCACCACCCCGTTGGCGAAGGGGATGGCGCACTTGGAGGCGGCGGTGCGCATCACATAGAGGGCCAGCTGTCCTCCGGACAAGTCCATCTGTCCAAAGAAGGCGCACCCGGCGGCGGCCAGAAGGGCTCCGGCGAAGTTGGCCAGGTAGACGATGGTCCAGCTGCGGAGCATCTCTCTCCAGCGGCACCGCCCGTCCAGCACGGAGATCACAATCAGGCAGTTCCCGGTAAAAAGCTCCGCCCCCATAATGACCACCATCCCCAGGCCGAAGGGGAAAATGAGGGCGCAGACGGTTTTGGCGGTCCAGGGCTGGGACATCCCGAAGACGGCGGTGCTGGTGGACGCGCCCCCCAACGCGATGAGCAGTCCGGCCAGGACCCCCAGCGCGATCAGTTGGGACGCGGGCCGTCTGGCCTTGACCGCCCCGGCCTCGGCGTACTGGAGGGCGATCTCCCTGGGGGACAGATTGAGGCTCATAATGGTTCTCTCCTTCATGATTAAACTGTTTGTTGGCAATATATCACGGATGGCGGCGGAAAACAGTCCCCGGCTCTTGCCATTTGAACAAAAAGAGGCGCTTCCTATCATCGTTCCGGATCAGGAGCACAGAGCGTTGACGCTCAACAGCTCCCCGCCTGCTTCGGGCGGGGAGAATATTTTTGGCCTCTATTTCGGCAAACCAGCTGCGGACACAGGGAACAGCGCCGGGAAGCTCTGTTGGTAGACCTCCATCACCTGGGGCAGCACCGCCTCCAGCCCATACGCCAGACTGTCTGCGCGGCTACGCTCCCCCATGCGGCGGGCCTCCTCCGGGGCGTTCAGCAGTCTCTTCATCTGCGCCGCGCACCCCTCCACATCCCCGTAGGGGTAGAGCAGGCCGTTCTCCCCGTGGCGAATCAGGTCCTGGTTCCCCTTCACATCAGAGGCCGCCACAGGCAGTCCCCTTCCCATGGCCTCCATGACATTGAAGGGCAGGCCCTCGCTCCGGCTGGAGGAGACGGCGGCATCCGACGCGGCGTACCAGGCCGTCATATCCCGCCCCGGCCCCGCCTCCCGGGGGACCTGTCCGGGAAACACCACCCGCCCCCCCAGACCCAGGGACTCCGCCAGCGCCCTGCACCGGTCCTTCTCCGCCCCCTCCCCGGGCAGCAGCAGAACGGCCCGCTCAGGCAGACGGGCCAGGGCTTGGATCAGCACCTCCTGGCTCTTGCGCTTTGAAAACTCCGCGGCATATATCATCAGAAAATCCGTGTCCGCAAACCCTAAAACCCGCCGCAAAACCTCCCGTTCCCCCTCCTCCGGCGGGCGGGCAAGCTCCACTCCCACCCCCGGGATCTCCACCACACGCTTCCCCAGCCTCTGCCGGAGGGCGTACCGGGTGTCCCAGCGGTTCATGGTCATCAGCAGATCGGTAACAGGGGCGGTGAGCCGCTCCGCGCCGGACAGGAGCAGGCGGCGGGCGGGCGGGGTCTCCCCATCAAAGAGGTAGCCGTGGGCGGTGCAGGCGACCAGCGGGCGGTCCCTCATCCCCATCACCGCCGCCCGGGTGAAGAAGGCCGCCAGAGAGGTGTGACAGCTGACCAGGGCGTAGCTGCGCGCCTGAATCAGACTCCGCAGCGCCCTGACCGCCTGGACATTTTGGAGCGAGGTCATGCGCTTCTCAAAGGGGATATGTACGAACTCGCCGGCCTCCGGGAGGGGGTAGTCCGCACCGCCGCAGGCCACATCCACCTCCCACCCCAGGCCGGTGAAGGCCCGGAGATAGGGGCGGTGAAAGTGGTAGATATGGGAGCATGTGGAGGCTGTGAACAGGATACGGCGGTCCATCTTTGGCCCCTCCTCAACTGAACTGCCCACAGTATACCACAGGATACAGACCGCCGTCCATGAGAAATTTTTCTTTGTTGTACGCCGGCATACAACAAATCCCCAAAAATTCCCCCGGTTAACAGATTCCTTTGGGATCTGAATACTCAATGTATCAGGAGGAAGCATTATGTCAGCCAGGAAAACCGAAAACTATCAGCTCAACCAGTGGGAGGCCAGCGACCAGGTCCTGCGGGAGGACTTTAACCGGGACAACACCCTTTTGGACAGCGCCCTGGCCCTGCTTGCGGAACAGGTGAGCACCAAGGCGGAGACCTCAGCCCTGAACGTCCTGTCCACCCGGGTCAACAAAAAAGCGGATATGGAGACCCTGACCGCCGTCCTGCAAAAGCTCAACCTGAAAGCGGACAGCTCCAGCGTGACCTCTCTGAGTCAGACCGTGTCCTCCCTGAGCCAGACCGTGAGCCAGAAGGCGGAGTCCAGCCGGGTGGAGGCTGTGGCCGCCAGCGTGCCCAAAATCCTCTGCGGGAGCTACACCGGCAACGGGTCAGAGAGCCGCTTCATCTCCCTCGGCTTCACCCCCAAGGCCGTCCTGGTGGTGGGGCAGGACGGCTCGACCCACTACAATGAGGGCCACGCCTACCACTACGGCGGCCTGGCCATCACAGGCGGGCCCTCGAAGACACGGGACGGCCTCACTGTCCTGTCCGTGGAACACAATGGCTTCACCGTCTATTACCAAAGCGGCGGCAGCAACTGGCTCAGCTACGCCCACTCCAACTCCAGCGGCAGGGTCTACTACTATATCGCCATCGGCTGACCCCCGCCCCTCC
Source organism: Lawsonibacter sp. (assembly GCA_022801435.1). Lineage (GTDB taxonomy): Bacteria > Bacillota > Clostridia > Oscillospirales > Oscillospiraceae > Lawsonibacter. The sequence continues at coordinate 38,385 of JAAWSG010000002.1, read as the reverse complement.
GGCGGCCGCATATCAAACCCCCGAACCCTTGATATACAAAGGAGCCGGGGCAGCGGTGAAAGCGCCCTGGTTTTTCTCCAGAGCATTATACCTATTGACAAATCGGGTTAATAGGTATATACTGACATCAAGTCAGAGCGCGGTAATTTTCCTACACGCGGCATCTGATATGTTCCCAGCCGGAAAGGATCGTTTACTATGATTTATGCAGACAACGCAGCCACCACCAAACTGAGCGGAGCTGCCATCAGCGCCATGTTAGACTGTATGGAAGAAACCTGGGGAAATCCCTCCAGTCTGTATGGGCTGGGCCAGCAGGCAAAAGAAGCATTGGAACGCGCCAGAGAGCGGCTCGCCGCCTGTATTGGGGCATCCCCCAGGGAGATCACCTTCACCTCCGGGGGCAGCGAGGCGGATAATCAGGCGATCCGTTCTGCCGCCCTGCTGGGGGCTCACAAAGGAAAACGCCACATTATTTCCACTGCCTTTGAGCACCACGCTGTTCTCCACACGCTGAAACGGCTGGAGAAGGAGGGCTTTGAGGTCGAATTGCTCCCTGTGGGCTCAGCGGGGAACATCTCGGCGGACCAAGTTGCAGCGGCCATCCGGGAGGATACCGCTCTTGTTACCACCATGTATGCCAACAACGAAATTGGCTCTGTACTGCCCATTTCCGAGATCGGCGCGGTATGTCATGAACGGGGCATTGTCTTTCATACCGACGCGGTGCAGGCGGCAGGCCACCTTCCCATCCATGTGAGGAGGCAGAATATTGATCTGCTGTCCCTCTCCGCGCACAAATTCCATGGCCCCAAAGGGATCGGCCTGCTCTATGCCCGGCAAGGGCTCCCTCTGACCAGCCTAATCGAGGGCGGCGCCCAAGAGCGGGGCAAACGGGCTGGAACCGAAAACCTTCCAGCCATTTTGGGAATGGCTGCGGCTCTGGAAGCCGCCTGTGCCCATTTATCAGAAAATGCCGTCAAGGTCTCCGCCCTGCGGGACAAGCTGATTGCGGGGCTGTCCCAAATTCCTCATTCCGCTCTCAACGGCGACCCGGTGAGGCGGCTCCCTGGCAATGTCAGCTTCTGTTTTGAGGGCATCGAAGGGGAAAGCCTGCTCCTTCTGCTGGATGACCGGGGCATCTGTGCCTCGTCCGGCTCGGCCTGTACCTCCGGCTCCCTGGACCCCAGCCACGTCCTTTTGGCGATTGGCCGGCCTCATGAGGTGGCCCACGGTTCTTTGAGACTGTCTCTTTGCGAGGAGAACACTGAGGCGGATGTGGAAGCAATTTTGAAGGCTGTCCCGGAGATTGTAAGCTGTCTGCGCAATATGTCACCGCTGTGGAAGGATAAGGTCAGCGGAAAAAGAGAGTTTGTTCTGTAGGAGGTTTTTGTATGGCGCTTTATAGTGAAACGGTAATGGACCACTTCCGCAATCCCCGGAATGTAGGCGTGATTGAGGATGCGGACGGAGTTGGCGAGGTGGGCAACGCTGTCTGCGGGGATATTATGAAGATCTACCTCAAAATCAAGGACGGCATTGTGTCAGACGTGAAATTTGAAACCTTTGGCTGCGGCTCTGCTATTGCGTCCAGCTCTATGGCCACTGAGCTGATCAAGAACAAGCCCCTTTCAGAGGCATTGAAGCTCACCAACCAGGCAGTCACCGAGGCGCTGGGCGGTCTGCCTGCCCATAAGCTGCACTGTTCGGTTCTGGCGGAGGAAGCCATTCGAGCGGCGGTGAAGGATTACTATGACCGCCATGGGATCGGCTATGACCCAAAGGATTTCCCTGATTGCGGCTCCTGCGCGGGCTGTCATCATGTATGAGCTAACTCAAGTCTCGGGAACTTTTCCCCGTCCCTGCGGCTATAATTTTCTCCTTCTGTTGTCAAGGTCTCTGCGGCGATGGAACTTTTCCCCCGCCCCTGCGTCTATATCAGTGAAAGAAACCGCCCCCATTGGGGTTAAGGAGGTTTTTCTATGCGCCGCTTTCGTACCTTGACCGCCGCCCTGACACTGTCCCTTCTCCTCACCGCCTGCGGACAGACATCCCCCGCCCAGAGCCGTCCGTCCAGCTCCTCCTCCAGCTCCTCCTCCAGCTCCTCCGGCTCCGTCAGCGCGGTCCCGGTGGAGGAATTCGTCTTCACCCGGGCGAATCTGCCCCGGCTGGACGGCTCCACCTCCACCGTTCCGCTGGCCCAGGCCATGTGCGCCGTCCTGCTGGGGGAGGACCAGGAGCAGACCGCCCAGCTCATCCACTTCTCCCGCACCACCCAGTCCTACTACAACCTGATGAACGGAAACGCCGACCTGCTCCTGGCCGCCGAGCCCACCCCCGAGGTGATGGAGGAGCTGGACCAGCGGAACAGCTGGTACATGACCCCCTTCGCCATCGACGCCCTGGTCTTCGTGGTCAACCAGAACAACCCGGTGGACAGCCTGACGGTGGAGGAGGTCCAAAAAATCTACACCGGGGAGATCACCAACTGGAGCCAGGTGGGGGGCGAGGACCTGGACATCGTCCCCTTCCAGCGCAACAAGGGGGCGGGCAGCCAGAACATGTTTGAAAAGCTGGTCATGGACGGCCGGACGCCGATGGACCCCCCCTCCACCTGGACCGCGGACTCCATGAGCGGCCTGCTGGACGCGGTGCGGGAGTACGACAACTCCGCCGCCGCCCTGGGGTATACGGTGTACTACTACGCCAACGACATGGAGATGGCCCGGGGGCTGAAGGTGCTGGCCATTGACGGGGTCTCCCCCTCCGCCCAGGCCATCCGGGACCAGGAGTACCCCTTCCTCAACCCCTACTTTGTGGTCATTCCCAAGGATCTGCCCCAGGACGACCCCGCCCGCATCCTCTACGACTGGGTGCTGGGCCCCGACGGGCAGAAGCTGGCGGCGCTGGAGGGCTATGTCCCCGTGACAGACTCCGCCGCCGGAGAGGTGGAGTGAGCGATGAGGAAGTGCCTTGTGTTCGCCCTGTCCGCCCTCCTGCTGGCCGGCTGTGCCAGCGGAGAGGTCCCGTCCGCCTCCTCCTCCGGCGCAGGCTCCCCCGCCGCCTCCAGCCCCGCTCCCTCCAGCTCTTCCGCCGCGCCCGCCTCCCCCCAGGTCCGGGTGGACTGGTCCAGGCGGGAGAGCTCCCAGCGCCCCATCCAGCCCGATGTGGACGGCGGCCAGTGGTTCCCAGAATACACGGACCGGCTCCGCCCCGGGGAGGATTACGGTCCGCTGCTCCCCTACCTGGGCGGGCTGGCCTACTCCTTCCAGCGGTGGGAGGCCGGCGGGGAGACCCAAGAGTATTGGAACGACTGGGCCTCCAGCTTCTACGGCCTGATGACCCGGGAGGGCAAGATCGTTGTGGACCCGGTGTACCAGTATGTCTACCCCTACAGCTACCAGTGGAGGGGGGAGGATATTTCGCTGCCGGTGCTCATCCTCTCCCTGGCTGATCCCCAGTGGAGGGATTCCGGCGGCCGGCGGTACGCGGCGGCGGCGGAGGACGGCAGCTGGGTGACGGACTTTGAATTTTTGCAGTATACCAACCGGGGGGACCAGCTCTTCCTCCTCCGCCCCGAGGGAGGGACCCTTCTGGACAGCAAGACCGGGGCGCGGCGGGACTGGAGCTGGGCCGAGCTGGGCATTGAGGCGGTGGAGGACTCCCTGAACCTTGTCCAGTGGACCATCGGGCTGAGCTGGACGGACCACGGGGTCTGCGTGGGCTGCTGTCCCGCCGGGGAGTGGGACCAAATGGACGACATAGACCTGCGCGTCCTGGACCCGGAGACCGGGGAGACCTTTTGGGTCAAAAATGACCAGTGGCTCCAGTGGAGCGGGGAACACGCCGGCCTGGGCTGGGGGGAGCCGGAGAATGTGGTCCACCGGGACGGAGGTCTGGAGCTTACCATAGACGGGCAGACCTATTTCCTCCCCAGAACCGCCCGGGACTGCTATCTGTATATGCGCTGGGGGGACTTCGCCGTACTGGACGAACAGCAGGCCGGAAACCGATTCTTCTCCCTCTACCGCCTGTCCACCGGGGAGATGCTCATGGAGGCCCAGATGTTCCTGCTCGTCCAGGACCGGTACGACTCCGGCCGCATCCTCCCCGCCGCCCAGGTGGATGGGGTGTGGACGGTGTACAGCGGGGACCTGGAACCCCTTTTCTCCCTCCCCTATGTCTCGGAGGAGGAGTGGGTGGAGTTCTCCCTCAGAGGGAGCCTGCTCTCCTTCCAGTACGCTGACTGCTTTGGCTGCTACGACCTGGACGCAGAGCGGTACATCTTCTACCGGAACCTGGGACTGGGGGACTAATCTGTAAACAAATTATGAACCCTATTGCTTTTTGCCAAAAGGTGCGCTACAATACGGTTAGCACTCATTTATTCAGAGTGCTAACCGTATTGTTATTTTTGTAAATTGATATACACGGAGGAATAAAAGCTATGGCAAAGAAACAGTTTAAGGCGGAATCCAAGCGGCTGCTGGACCTGATGGTCAACTCCATCTACACCCACAAGGAGATCTTTCTCCGCGAGCTCATCTCCAACGCCAGCGACGCGGAGGACAAGCTGGCTTACAAGTCCCTCACCGATGACAGCGTGACGGTGACTCGGGCCGACCTGAAAATCACCATCGTCCCCGACAAGGAGACCCGCCTGCTCACCGTGTCGGACAACGGGGTGGGCATGAGCCGGGAGGACCTGGAGTCCAACCTGGGGACCATCGCCCGCAGCGGCTCCGGCCAGTTCAAGGCCAGTCTGGCGGAGGACGACCAGGCGGCGGACAAGATTGATGTCATCGGCCAGTTCGGGGTGGGCTTCTACTCCGCCTTCATGGTGGCCGACCACGTGAGCGTCATCTCCCGGGCCTGGGGCAGCGAGGAGGCCTGGATGTGGCAGTCCGACGGTGCGGACGGCTACACCGTGACCCAGTGCGAAAAGGACGCCCCCGGCACGGATGTCATCATGCACATCAAGGAGAACGGCGAGGACGAGAACTACGACCAGTATCTGGACACCTATAAATTGCAGGAGCTTGTCAAAAAGTACTCCGACTATATCCGCTACCCCATCACCATGGAGGTGGAGGACTACCGCCAGAAGGAGAAGCCGGAGGACGCCCCCGAGGACTACAAGCCCGAGTGGGAGACGGTGAAGGAGTGGAAGACCCTGAACTCCATGGTCCCCCTGTGGCAGCGGCCCAAGTCCCAGGTGACCCAGGAGGAGTACAACGCCTTCTATAAGGAGAAGTTCGGCGACTGGCAGGACCCCCTGGCGGTCATCCACACCAGCGCCGAGGGGGCGGTCACCTATAAAGCCATGCTCTATATCCCGGAAAAAACTCCCTATGACTTCTACACCCGGGAGTATCAGAAGGGCCTGCAGCTGTACTCCTCCGGGGTGCTCATCATGGACAAGTGCGCCGACCTGCTCCCCGACCACTTCCGGTTCGTGAAGGGGGTGGTGGACTCCGCCGACTTCTCCCTGAACATCAGCCGGGAGGTTTTGCAGCACACCCGCCAGCTCAAGGTCATCGCCGCCGCCCTGGAGAAGAAGATTAAAAGCGAGCTGCTGACCATGCAGCGGGAGGATTTTGAAAAATACGAAACCTTCTGGTCCGCCTTTGGGACCCAGCTGAAATACGGCGTGGCGGGGGACTACGGCACCCACCGGGAGGTTTTGCAGGACCTGCTCCTCTTCTGGTCCTCCAGCGAGGGGAAGAACACCACTCTGGCCGCCTATAAGGACCGGATGCCCGAGGACCAGCCCTTCTACTACTACGCCTGCGGGGAGAGCGTGGAGAAAATCGCTAAGCTGCCCCAGGTGGAGCGCATTTTGGACAAGGGCTATGAAATTTTGTACTGCACCGAGGACGTGGACGACTTTGTGATGAATGCCCTGCGGGAGATTGACGGCAAGCAGTTCAAGTCGGTCTCCGAGGAGGACGCCCTCCCCCAGAGCGAGGAGGAGAAAAAGGCCGTTGAGGAGAAGGCCGAGGCCAGCAAGGACGTGCTGGAGGCGGTGAAGGAGGCGCTGGACGGCCAGGTCAAGGAGGTGCGCGTCTCCTCCATCCTCAAGTCGGGGGCCTGCTGCCTGTCCGCCGATGGACCGGTTTCCCTGGAGATGGAGAAGTATATGAGCAAGCTGGAGGGGGCCCAGCAGATGAAGGCGGACCGGGTGCTGGAGCTCAACGCCGACTCCGCCCCCTTCGCCGCCCTGAAAAAGGCGGTGGAGGCCGGGGACAAGGACACCGTCGCCAAGTACGCCAAGCTCCTGTACGCCCAGGCCCTGCTCCTGGCCGGACTGCCCCTGGAGGACCCGGCGGAGTACAGCCAGCTGGTGTGCTCCCTGATGATCTGATCCGGCCCCGGACCACCCCCTGACAAATTCCAAATCCCTCCCCCATATCCAACGGGGGAGGGATTTGTGGTTGGATGGAAGGATTCTCTCTTGCCAAGAGGGGGAAAAGGGGCTACAATAGGGAGGAAAATATCCAGCCCTCCGGGGTGGAAGAATGAGGAGGAATGTTGTTATGATCGCCATCGCGTCTGACCACGGCGGCTACGCCCTGAAGGAGCACTTAAAGGCCTATCTGGCCGCCAAGGGGATCACCTGTGAGGACTTCGGCACGGACAGCACCGAGAGCTGCGACTACCCTGTCTTCGGGAAAGCCGCCGCCCAGGCTGTGGCGGAGGGGCGGTGCGAGAGAGGCATCGTCATCTGCACCACCGGCATCGGCATCTCCATCTCCGCCAACAAGGTCAAGGGGGTCCGCTGCGCCCTGTGCAGCGAGCCCCTGTCCGCCGAGATGACCCGCCGGCACAACGACGCCAATATGCTGGCCCTGGGCGCGGCTATGACCGGACCCATGCTGGCGGAGCGCATTGTGGATGTCTTCCTCTCCACCGGCTTCGAGGGGGGACGCCACCAGAGGCGGGTGGACCTGATCTCCGCCATCGAGTCCTGACCCCACAAAAATTCGCCCCGCTCCCTCCGAAAGAGGGGACGGGGCGAATTTCGCTGTCAAAGCCGCTCCTTGAAGTACCCCTCCGCGCAGTACAGGGCGGCGGCAGGGTTGTGGCCCAGCACCCGGTCCTTAGCCACCAGAGTGGTGACCAAAGCCTCCGAGTACTTGTAGAACATGGAGTCGTGGCCGGCGCACAGGCCCAGGACGATGTTGAACTGGGTCTTCTGTTGGTTGAGCAGCATCGCCTGGCCGATGGGGTTGCACATGGTCTCAAACTGGCCGGGCCTGACCTTCTGCGCGTCGGTCAGGCCGCACGCCGTCTTGTCCGCGCCGCCGGCCTTGCAAATGACCGAGACCACCTCCAGACCCGCCCGGCGCAGCAGGCTGTCCAGCACCTGGGCCTCCTTTTTCAGCCCGCTGCAAAAGGCCAGCCCCACTTTGGCATACCCCATCCGCAGGCACAGCTGGATGGTCTCCTTGACCCGGGGCCACTGGCAGTAGCCCAGCGCCTCGATCTCAGAGGCGGTGATGTAAAAGCCGGAATTCTCCTCCAGCCGGTAACAAGCCATGGCCTGCTCCATCAGGGCCTCCTCCCGGATGGGACAGTTTTTTGGCAGCTGCTCCCGATTCTCCTGGGTGCAGGCGTGGACGCCGCATTGGGCACAGGTGTACATGGGTTCCCCTCCTTAAAATTGACCGGCGCAGCTGTCACGCCGCACCGGTCCGGTTGGTCAAAGGCTTACAGAGCCAGGGCCTCTTTCACCTTATTGATGATGTGAACGCCGATATTCCGGGCCGCGTCGGAGGTCTGAGCGCCCAGGTGGGGGGTGACGATGAAGTTGTCGCACTCGAACAGCGGGGAGTCGAAGCCCGCGCCCTCGGTCAGACCGCCGGCGGCCAGCTCGTTCTCCATCACGTCGGTGGCAAAGCCGCCCAGCTTGCCGGACTTCAGGGCCTCGTACATATCCTGCTCGTTGACGATGCCGCCCCGGGCCATGTTGAGGACCACCGCGCCGTCCTTCATGGTGGCGATGGACTTGGCGTTGAACAGGTCCTTGGTCTCCGGCGTAAGGGGCATATGGATGGACACAAAGTCCGAGACCTTCAGCAGCTCCTCCACCGATACCCCCTTGGTGGCCTCCTGGTCGAAGACGTACTCGGGGAGATAGGGGTCATAGGCCACCACATACATCTGGAAGGCATGGGCCAGCTTGCCCACACGCTGCCCCACGCGGCCAAAGCCCAGAATGCCCAGGGTCTTGCCCCGCAGCTCCCGGCCCATGAACTTATACTTGTCCCAATTCTTGTTGACCTTCACGTCGTTGCAGGCGGGGATGGTGTGGCGGGACATCTCCAGCATTTTGGCAATGGTCAGCTCCGCCACGGCGTTGTCGTTCAGGCCGGGGGCGTTGAAGACCTGGATGCCCTTCTCCTTGGCGGTCTTCATGTCGATGTGGTTCAGGCCCACCGAGCACACGCCGATGACCTTCAGCTTCTTGGCGGCCTCCAGGATCTCCTGGTTGATGGCGGGGTCCACGCGCATGATGAGGACCTCATAGTCTCCGATCATGCCGGCCAGCTCCTGCTGGGTGGGGAGGATCTTGGTATCCACCTGCATGTACTTGCCCAGCTCCTCGGCGATGGCGCTGTGGACCACGTCAATAATCAGGCACTTCATAAAAATCATCCTTTCCTACACTGTATTCCACAATCAGCGGCGCTGTTATGCGCCAATCTGTTTCTATTATGCCATATTTTCCCCGTTTGTAAAAGCACATTTTTGTTGAGGGTTGCCACAGCCGTTTAACTGTGGTAAAATAAGAGAAACCGGCATCGGGAGGCATCGCCATGAATTTTCTCCATCTGAAATACTTCCTTATGGTGGCCGAGGAGCTGAACATCACCCGGGCGGCGGAGCGGCTCTACATCTCACAGCAGTCCCTGTCCGCCCACATCAGCAACATTGAGCGGGAGCTGGAGGTCAAGCTGTTCACCCGCTCCCCCAAGCTGTCCCTGACCTACGCCGGGGATCTGCTGGTGGCCACCGCGACCCAGATTCTGGAGCTGCACAGCCAGTATCTGTCCAAGGTGGGGGACATCAGCCGGCAGTATCTGGGGGTGCTGCGGCTGGGGGTGTCCCACACCTGCGGGCTGGCCCTCCTGCCTGAGGTGCTGCCCCGGTTCCGCGCAGAGTTCCCCCTGGTGGAGTTCTCTCTGTTCGAGGGCAACTCCAACCAGCTGGAGGACGAGCTGTCCCACGGCCGCGCCGACCTGATTATCTGCTTCCAGCCCATCGTCATGGAGGAGGTGACCACCGTACCCCTCACCCAGCAGCGGCTGATGATGGTCGTGCCCCGGACCTTCACCAACCGCCTCTTCGGAGGGCAGGCGGATGAGATGCGGGCCCAGTTTGCCCAGGGCGCGGATATCGGAGCCTTTCAGCAGCTGCCCTTTGTCCTCATCAAGCGGGGCAACCGCACCAGGAGCATCGTGGACCAGTATTTCAGCCGCTACTACTTCAAGCCGCACCTGATTCTGGAGACCGAGAATACCGTCACCACCTTGGCCATGGCTCAGGCGGGGGTGGGGATCACCATCTGTCCTGAGCTCTTCCTCCGGGCGCTGCCCGCTCCCGCCCCCAGCTCCGCGGGGGTGGACCTCTTCCCCCTCACCGACCCCTCCACCTTCAGCCGCCTGGTCGCGGGCTACCGCCAGGACCGCTTCCTGTCCCACTTCGCCCAGCGCTTTATCGAGATCGCTCAGGAGGTGCTGGATGTCTGACCCAACAGCACGGCCCCGCCTGTACCGAAATACAGGCGGGGCCGTTTTTTCAAGTTCCGTCCTGGAAGCTCTTTACTGCCGCGTAGGTCTGGGCGTAATCCAGCTCCACCCGGGCCAGCAGCTCCTCGGCCCTGCCGGTCTCCTTGTTCCGCAGCGCCTCGGTCATCTCGTGGCTGGACTGGTACAGCTTGGTAAAGGCCAGGTTCTGACACACGCCCTTCAAGGTGTGCGCCCCCCGGAAAGCCTCGTCATAGTTCTTCGCCTCCATCGAGTCCACCAGCAGCTGATAGGACTTGTCCGCCAAGAACATCCCTACGAACTTTTTCACCAGCGCCTCGCTGTAGAGTCTGCCCAAAACCTCATCATAGCTGCCCTCCAGGGCCTGATAGCACTCCTGAATCGTCATACATACTCCTCCTTCTTTCCACCTTCCCGTTTGCTGCTCTCAATGGGGGAGAGCACAGACAGCATCCCCTCCATTGAGCTGTCATAGAACTGATAGTGACCCCGCCCGTTGCGCTTCACCGAGTACAGAGCCTGGTCCGCCTGGTGGAGCAGCACCTCATAGATCCGGTCCTCCGGGGTACTGCTGGCGATCCCCATACTGAAGGAGAGGGTCAGCCCCTCATACTCCCCCTGGAGGGTGCGGAAGATCCGGTCGATCACCACCTCCATACTGTCATTGTATGCCAGGAAGATCAAAAACTCGTCTCCTCCCACCCGGGCCGCGATGTCCTCCTGCCGGATGCTCTGACTCAGCTTTTGGGCGATGTACTCCAGCACCTGGTCCCCAAAGATGTGGCCCCGCTGGTCGTTGACCTGCTTGAAGTAGTCCAGGTCCACAATGGCAAGGGCAAACTGCCGCCCGTTCTCCTCGTTCAGCAGTCTCTGGATGGCCTCCTGGGCGGCCCCCCGGTTCAGCAGCCCGGTGAGGCTGTCATGGGATGCCTTGTGCTCCAGCTCCAGCATACGCCTGCGCTCCTCGTGGATGTCCAGCGCCTTGCCGATCACGCCGATGTACTCCGGGGCCTCCTCCTCCGACCACATGGAGCGGAATATGATGCGGTGCCAGCGCAGCTCCCCCTCCACCAGGATCTCGCACTCGTACTGGGACACCGGGTCCTCCGGGGTGGTGGCACGGGCAATCCGCGCAGTGGTCTCCATATTCTCCAGCCCGTATGTCTCCAGCACTCGGGTGTTGCTGTAGGGGTCCACGATGTCCTCCTCGATCCCCAGCCGCTGGGCCCCCCACTTGGAGATGGTGAGCATGGGGGGATTGATCATGAACTCAAACTGGATCTCCTGGGAGATGGAGGCGAAGAACTGGTACTTGTCCCGCTCGTGCTCCAGCATCCGCAGGGTCCGGTCGGTGGTGGACAGCTCCTTGTGGCGCAGCATCTCCGCCGCCACGTTCTCCAGGGCGCGCTGGTCCCCCCGGAGCTCCGAGCCGCCGCCCAGCTCCTGATGGATGGCGTCCCCGCTCTCCACCAGGCACTCCAGCAGCAGGGGCTGGAAGGTCCCGCACTCCCCGTTGCAGATCATCTCCAGGGCCTTTTCGTGGGAGAAGGCGGGCTTATACACCCGCTGGCTGGTCAGCGCGTCGTACACATCGGCCAGCGCCACGATCTGGGCGGAGATGGGGATATTCTCCCCCTTCAGGCCATCGGGATAGCCCCGGCCATCGTACCGCTCGTGATGCCACCGGCAGATCTCATAGGCGTACTCCACCAGCGGCTCCCCCTGGATGGGCACGTCCCGGAGCATGTCCGCCCCCATCTGGGAGTGCCGCTTCATGATGGCAAACTCCTCATTGGTCAGCTTCCCCGGCTTGTTGAGCACCTCGGCGGGGATGCCGATCTTGCCCACATCGTGGAGGGCGGAGGCCATGCTGATGAGATTGATCTTCTCCTGGTCCAGCTTGTACTTGTCCGTCTTATGGGCCAGGCACTTGAGCAGAATCCCGGTCATGGCCTGGATGTGCAGCACGTGCAGGCCGCTCTCCGCGTTGCGGAACTCCACAATGTGGCTGAGGATGGTAATCATCAGGTTGTTGTTCTTTTCCTTCTGATAGATCTGGTCGGCCACCATGCCCACCAGGCGCTTCTGCTTGGCGTAGAGCATGATGGTGTTGACCACCCGCCGGCGCACCACCATGGCGTCAAAGGGCCGCTTGATATAGTCGGTCACCCCCAGGTCATAGGCCCGCTCGATATAGGTCTGGGTGTTTTCCGCCGAAATCATAATGACGGGCACGCTCTCGATCCAGTGGTACTTGTTCATGGCGGCCAGCACGCCAAAGCCGTCCATATTGGGCATCACGATGTCCAGCAGGATCAGGGAGATCTCCTGCTCCGCCTTCTGGAGGATCGCCAGCGCCTGGAGGCCGTCTGCCGCCTCCACGATGTCATAGGAGTCCTTCAGCATCTCCCGCAGCATCATGCGGTTCATGTCCGAGTCGTCCGCCACGAGAATGGTGTACCGCTGCTTTTGTTCGTTGGACAAGTTGTTCACTCCTTCTCCGCGTGTGTCTCATTCCGATGGAGACTGCGCTGGCGGACCAGCTTTGTCATCGTGGAGCACAGCAGTTCGATATTGATGGGTTTGGCCAGGTGCGCGTCCATACCCGCCTGGGTGGTGCGGCTGATATCCTCCGCAAAGGCGTTGGCCGTCAGGGCGATGATGGGGATGGTCTTCGCGTCCGGGCGGTTCAGGGCGCGGATGGCCTCGGTGGCCTGACAGCCGTCCATCTCGGGCATCTGCATATCCATCAGGATGGCGTCGAAGCTGTCGGGTTCAGAGGCGCGGAAAGCGTCCAGAGCCTCCAGACCGTTTTCCGCCGGGACCACCTGGGCTCCCCGCATCTGCAGCAGCTCGGTGGCGATCTCCATATTCAGGAAATTGTCCTCCGCCAGCAGTATGGTCAAACCCTCCAGCTGCATATCCTGCGCCGGAAGCTGCTCCTCCCGGGGGGCAGGCAGGACCTCCCCCACGTCAAAGGGCAGGGTGACTGTAAAGGTGGTCCCCTGGCCCAGGGCGCTGGACACGGTGATCTGTCCGCCCATCCGGGTCACCAGGTTCTTGACGATGGGCATCCCCAGCCCTGTCCCCATGGTCTCCTTGGCGCCGAAGCGGACCTCCCGTTCATAGGGGTCGAAGAGCTTGGGCAAAAATTCCTCCGACATGCCCGCGCCGGTGTCCTCCACCACAAAGAGGTAGTTGTTCCGCTTGCCCTCGTCCACCTGCCGCAGGCTGACCGAGATGCGCTCCCCGCTCCGGGTGAATTTCATGGCGTTGGACAGCAGGTTGTTGACGATCTGCCCAAAGCGGGCGGGGTCCCCCTTGACCATCCGGTTTTTCACGTCCATGGACAGCTGGAACTCCTTCCCCTCGCTTCTGGCCTGGGTCCGGAAGGGGGCCAGACAGGTGTCCAGGTTCCCGCACAGATCGAAGGGCTTGACCTCCATGGAGACGCTCCCCTGCTCCAGCCGGGAGATCTCCAGAATGTCGTTGATGAGGGCCAGGAGCTGCTGGCTGGCGGCCCCGATCTTGTGGAGGTAGTCCAGGGTCTTCTCCCGCCCGCAGTCGCTCTGGAGGGCCAGGCCGGTCATGCCGATGATGATGTTCAGGGGGGTGCGCATGTCGTGGCTCATGATGGAGAAAAACTGCTTTTGGGATTTTTCGCTCTGCTCCGCCGCGGAAAGAGCCCCTTTCATCAGGCGCACCTGCTGGAGCTGGTTCTCCTTCTCCTCCTCCACGTCCCGGAAGCACATGACCGCCTCGTTGGGTATCTGCTCCTCATCCAGCAGCAGCCGCACGCTGATCCACCGCTGTCCGTCCCCGAACTGCCGCAGGAACTCCCCGCCGAAGTCGGTGGTCTTCTGCTCGGCCAGGCGGCGGATGTTGTCCAGGGAGAAGTTTTGGGCAAAATCCTCCCGGGTCCACTCGTCCAGACTGCTCAGGATCACCTGCATCAGCTCGCTGTAGTCCCCCTTGCCCTCGGGCAGCTCCTCCATCACGTAGTGGGAGCCCTTGGTGGCCTCGTACTTCCCGCTGGTCAGGTTGATCCGGTAGATGGCGTAGTACATATTGCCCAGCACCTGGACCGTCTCGTTGGCCCGCTGGGCGGTGCGGCTCAAACGGCGCTCCCGCAGCCACATGCCCCCCTCCACCACCAGGAACAGGGCGAAGGCCGCCACGTAGAGGTAGATAATGTTTTGCACGCCCTCCAGCAGCGTCTCATAGGGCACGGTGAGGATGCACAGCCAGCCGTTTTGGGCGTACTGGTAGTACAGCCCCCGGGTGACCTTCTGCATTCCGGTGATCTCGTTGTCCCTGCCCTCCAGCTCGCCCCGGCCCACCCGCTCAAACAGGTCCCGGACATAGGGGCGCAGCTCCTCCTCCAGGGCCTCAAAGGGGATATTGTAGTACAAAAGCTCTCCTGCGGTATCACAGACGTAGTAGGCTCCGCCCCTGGGCAGATTCTGCACAGTATGCTCCGCCCGGAAGTGGCTGATGGGGATGTCAAAGGCGATGGCGTTGGGGCTGCCTGCGGCGGAGATGGCCACTGTGACCACCATCTCCTGGTGGATGGGGCTGAGGTATGCGTTGGTAAAGATGCCCTCCCCCTCCGACTCCATCGCCATGCGGTACCATTCCTCGCTCTGGTACTCCTCGTGTTTGTGACGGAAGCCCCCGGCGGAGATGACCTGTCCGTCCACCACCGCGTAGGCGTCCAGCGTGACCGAGTCCAGCAGGGGGACCGTCTTCTCAAAGAAGTCCGCCAGCCAGCTCTCAATCTCTTCAATGCCGGCGTTCTGCTGCGCCATGTCCTCCAGGTAGTACATCCCCATAGTGACGATGCGCTCATATTCGCCCAGCTGGCTGTCCTCGTCGTTGGAGTAGCTGGTCACCAGATTCTTTCCCATGGTCCGGGCATTGTCCAGCAGAAGCTTGCGGCTGACCGCAAGTCCGGTGACGGCCACCACTACAAGCAGCGCCATCACAGCCAAGGTCTGTCCATTCCCAAAACCGGCGCGCCGCCTGTGCGCTTTCTTTTGCAGCATAGTTATGATACACTCCCATTCTGTCCGGACGGTTCGCTCCGGTTGGCATAACGATCATATTTCTTTTGTGATTATACCACAATCCCCTCTTGCTGTAAAGATATTCTGCGCGGACTTCTTTTGGGGGCCGGCCGGAAAAATATCTTCTCCCCCCCTGTCTTCTCCCGCTTTTTCCGCTCCGCCGGAGTTTTGGGGAAATTTGTCCACCCCCTTGCCAAGCGGCCCGAAAGGCATTATAATGGAGCACACGCAAATTCCCTACTACTATCATATGGAGAGGATCAACATGGAACGCATCACCATCGCCGCCCTCTTTGTCGGCCAGGAGGGGCTGGGAGGACAGACCGTCACGGTCATGGGCTGGGCCAGGACCATCCGGGATATGAAGGGCTTCGGCTTTATCGAGCTCAACGACGGCTCCTGCTTCAAGAATTTGCAGGTCGTCATGGACGCGGGCGTCCTGGACAATTTTAAGGAGATCGCCGGGCAGAACGTGGGGGCCGCCCTCATTGTCCGGGGCGAGGTGGTGCTCACCCCGGAGGCCAAGCAGCCCCTGGAGGTGAAGGCCGCCTCCATCCAGGTGGAGGGCCCCTCCACCCCCGACTACCCCCTCCAGAAGAAGCGCCACAGCGTGGAGTACCTGCGCTCTATCCAGCACCTGCGCCCCCGGACAAACCTGTTCTCCGCCGCCTTCCGGGTGCGCTCCGCCGCCGCCCACGCCGTCCACTGCTTCTTCCAGGACCGGGGCTTCGTCTACGTCCACACCCCCATCATCACCGGCAGCGACTGCGAGGGCGCCGGAGAGATGTTCCAGGTCACCACTCTGGACCTGAACGATCCCCCCCGCACCCCCGACGGGCAGGTGGACTACGCCAAGGACTTTTTTGGCAGGCAGACCAGCCTCACCGTCTCGGGCCAGCTCAACGCCGAAAACTTCGCCATGGCCTTCGGCAACGTGTACACCTTCGGCCCCACCTTCCGGGCGGAGAATTCCAACACCCAGCGCCACGCCGCCGAGTTCTGGATGATTGAGCCTGAGATGGCCTTCGCCGGCCTCACCGACTATATGGACACCGCCGAAGACATGATCAAGTATATCATCAAAACCGTGCTGGAGCGCTGTCCGGACGAGATTGCCTTCTTCAACTCCTTTGTGGACAAGGGCCTGAAGGAGCGGCTGGAGCACGTGGCCTCCTCCGACTTCGCCCGGGTGAGCTACACCGAGGCGGTGGAGATCCTCCAGAAAAACAACGAAAAGTTCGACTTTAAGGTGGAGTGGGGCTGCGACCTCCAGACCGAGCATGAGCGCTACCTCACCGAGCAGGTCTACCAGCGCCCCGTCTTCGTCACCGACTACCCCAAGGAGATCAAGGCCTTCTATATGCGCCTCAACGACGACGGCAAAACCGTGGCCGCCGCCGACTGCCTGGTTCCCGGCATCGGGGAGATCATCGGCGGCTCCCAGCGCGAGGAGCGGCACGAGGTCCTGGAGGCCCGTATGCGCGAGCTGGACATGGACCCCCACGACTACTGGTGGTATCTGGACCTGCGGCGCTTCGGCTCCTGCCGGCACGCGGGCTACGGGATGGGCTTCGAGCGGATGGTCATGTACCTCACCGGCATCAACAACATCCGGGACACCCTGCCGCACCCCCGCACCGTGGGCAACGCGGAGTTTTAAGGGGCAGCACCCGGGAGAAGCCCGAAAAACCAGGGGACGATTTTATTCCCCATACCTTCCCGACCAGCAATCGGCCTGCCGCTGCCAGCGGCAGGCCTTGTGGTTACTGTACTGCATTTTCCAGCTTCTCCCCGGCCAGGTAGCGGCGGAGATTTTCCTGGGCCATCTCCACACACCTGCGCCGGGTGATCTCCAGCCGCATTCCGCCGGCCACGTGGGGGGTCAGGAGGAGGTTGGGCGCGTCCCACAGGGGGCTGTCCGGGGGGAGCGGCTCCGGGTTGGTGACATCCAGGGCGGCTCCCCACAGCTTTCCCTCTCTCAGCGCCTCCGCCAGCGCCTCCTGGTCCAGCACGGTCCCCCGCCCGGCGCTGAGGAGGATGGCGTCCGGCTTCATCCGGGCGATGCGCTCCCGGTCCATCAGCCCCGCCGTCCGGGGGGAGTGGGGCAGCACCAGAGCCACCACATCCGCCTGGGGGAGCAGCTGGTCCAGACTGTCCAGGGTGTACAGCTGGCTGAATCCCTCCGCCGGGCCGGAGACCTTCCGCTTCACCCCGATGGTCTCCGCCGCCCCCAGCGCCCGGCACATCCCGGCAAACTCCGACCCCACATGGCCCGCGCCCACCACCAGCACCGTCCCGCCCAGGATGGTACGCATAGGCCCCTCGTCCTTCCAGACATGGGCCCGCTGGCTGTCCCCGTAGGCGGGCAGCTTCCGGCACACCGCCAGCAGACCGGTGAGCATATGCTCCGCCACGCTCCGGCTGTTGGAGCCGCTGGAGGAGGTAAACAAAATCCCCTCGGGCAGCATTCCGGCGTACTCGTCATACCCCGCCCACATGGTCTGGAACCATTTGAGCCGGACCGCCTCCCTCATGCGCTCCGGCTTGGGCCAGCCAAAGATGACGGTGGCCTGGGCCAGCTGCTCCGAAGTCACGGTGCTGCTCCGGGCGCAGACGTGGACCGCCTCGGGGGCAATGGCCTCGAACTCCTCCCGCTCCCCCTCCTTTAAGGGGAGAAGGTTCAAAATATAGTCGGACATAGCTGTCTCCTTTCCTGGTTGTGCCGCTATTATACCGGTCTGTTCCCTTTGCGGCAGCCCCCATATTCCTTTCCTGCCGCCGGGCCCGGCTTCAGGGTGAAGGTGAACGGGCTGCCCAAGCCCCAAAAAGCCGCCTGTCAGATGCTCCTCAATCTTCGGGGAGCTCCCCTCCGGGGGCTTCTCCATAAGGGCAGAGCGTTTCGCCTCATGACCACAAAACAAGGACAGAGCCAAAACCTCACGGTTCTGGCTCTATCCTTGTTTCAAATGCAAATACCCCCCCTGACGATATACAGGGCTCGTATTTGCGCGTTATGGTGGACCTGAAGGGGATCGAACCCTCGAACCTCACGGATGCGAACCGTGCGCTCTCCCAGCTGAGCTACAGGCCCATACCGGCTGACGGCTTTTATATTATAGCAAATTTTTCTGAAATGTAAAGAGGAAAACGCAAAAAACTTTTCTGTTCAAAAAGAAAAATTTCGGTTGATAAAATGGCCGGGATATAGTACAATACATAACAGCTTTGATTCGCGTTCGGCGCGGAGCAAGGCCGCACTAGTCGGGGAGATAGCGGTGCCCTGTACCCGCAATCCGCTGCAGCGGGGATGAATCCCGGCCCCCGGAGATATGCTGTGCCGTCTGCCCTGGATAAGCAGTGATGATAGACCGGTCCCGCGCAACGCGGCTGGCGTGAACCGTGTCAGGCGGGGAACCGAGCAGCACTAAGCGTTTGGACGCGTGTGCCGCGGGGTTGCTGGTCTTGAGCCGGCTGTTCAGGTAACGGGTATAGCGTATCCTTCAAAGGCCGGTGTGCGGTCTCGCTCCGCGCCGGGATTTTTTCCGGAGCAGGCAGATTGGGGAAAGAGGATGAAGTTTAGATTCGATACCAGGTATTCGGAAGCGGAGCTGAAATTCCTCCAAAGACATAGCTGCGAGGTCTTGTCCGAAGTGAAGCTCTCCCGGGCAAAGTTCTCCGAAGAGGAGACGCCGCGCCGGATGTTCCGGTATGGCGGCACATACATTGCGGAGATTATGGATGATGAAACCGGGGATTTGGTGTGGGCAGCTGTATCAAAGTGGAGAGGTGTCTATCATGTTTCAGCCTGCTATGGTGATCTGGAATCGTTGGAGCAGGGACTGTAAACGAAAAGAAATCCAGCTGGAATGATCGGGAGGTGACCAGATGTATCAGGCGCTATACAGAAAGTGGCGGCCCCGCGCCTTTGACGACGTGGTGGGGCAGGGCCACATCACCGAGACCCTGAAGCGGCAGGTGGCGGCGGGGCGGCTGTCCCACGCCTATCTGTTCACCGGGACCAGGGGGACGGGTAAGACCACCTGCGCCAAAATTCTGGCCCGGGCGGTGAACTGCGAGCATCCCCAGGACGGAAACCCCTGCAACCAGTGCCCCGCCTGTCTTGGCATTGAGAGCGGCTCCATCCTGGATGTGCTGGAGCTGGACGCCGCCTCCAACAACGGGGTGGACCAGGTGCGGGCCCTCCGGGACGAGGCGGTCTACACCCCCGCCGCCGTCCGCAGGCGGGTGTACATCGTGGATGAGGTCCATATGCTCAGCACCCCCGCCTTCAACGCGCTGCTGAAGATTTTGGAGGAGCCGCCCCCCCATCTGCTCTTCATCCTGGCCACCACCGAGCTGCATAAGGTCCCGGCCACCATCAAGAGCCGGTGCCAGCAGTTCGCCTTCAAACGTATCCTGCCGGGGGAGATCCAGCGGCGGCTGGAGTACGTGGCGGGGGAGGAGCAGATCGCGCTGACCCGCGAGGGGGCCGCTCTGCTGGCGCGGCTGGCGGACGGCGGGCTGCGGGACGGCCTGTCTCTGCTGGACCAGTGCGCCGGCCCGGGGGGAGAGGTGGACGAGAGGAGAATCCTGGACACCCTGGGCCTGGCGGGGAACCTGGAGACCGCCGCCCTGATGGAAAAAATCGCCGCCCGGGACACCGCCGGGGCGCTGGAAACCCTGTCCAGGCTGTACGGCGGCGGAAAGGACGTGGGGGCGGTGCTGGGGGAGCTGTCCGCTCTGGCCCGGGACCTGCTGCTGCGCCAGACCGCACCCCAGGGAGGGAGCGCCCTGCTGACCGGGGGCTACGACGGTCAGGCCATGCGCTCCCTGGGGGAAAAACTCTCCCCCCCGCGGCTGCTCCAGATGCTGCACCTGCTGCAAACCACCGCCGCCGGGCTGGGCCGGAGCAGCAACCGGCGGATTGATGGGGAGCTGTGCCTGATTCAGATGTGCGACGAGGGGATGGACGAGTCCTTCTCCGGCCTGTCCGCCCGCATTGCCCGCCTGGAGGAGCGTATCAGCGCGCTGGCCGCCCAGCCCCGGCAGGAGGTCTCCAGGCCCGCCCGGGACAGCTCGGCGCGGGAGGAGGAGGGCCCGCCCCCGCCGGAGGACCCGCCGCCGGAGGAGCCCGACTATATGTTTGAGCCGCCGGAGTTTTTGGAGGAGGCCGAGTCCCCCCGGCGGGAGGAGTATGTGGCCCCGGAACCCCAGAGGCGGCGGGCGGAGAGCGCGGAGCCCTCCCAGAGCGCGCCGGAGCCTCCCCAAAAAAGTCCGGAGCCCGAACCCCCCTCCCGGCCCGCGCCCGCCCGTCCGCAGGAGGAAGCGGGGGTGGGGGACCGGAGCTTCTGGCCCTCCTTCGCCGCCGGCCTGCGGGGGAAGGTTCCCAACTCGGTGATGCCCTATCTGAACAACCCGGCCAAGGTGACAGGGGTGTGGAAGAACGGGAAGCTGACCCTTTGGGTGGACAGCGAGTTCACCCGCTCCATGCTCAACAAGCCCGCCATTTTGGAGGGGCTGGCCGGAGCCGCCGCCGCTTCCTTCGGCGGGAAGGCCCAGGTGAGCATTGTGACAGGCGCGCCTCCGGAGGAGAAGAAGGGCGGCGGGGACCCCTTGGACGAGCTGCTCTCCTTCGGGGGGCAGTTTGACAACATCAAAATTCAGTGAGTTCAGGATAAGAGGAGTGTTTTTATGGCAAAGGGTTATGGCCGCGGGATGCCCGGCATGGGGGGCGGCATGAACATGAATATGCTGAAGCAGGCCCAGAAGATGCAGCAGGATATGCTCCGGATGCAGCAGGAGCTCCAGGAGAAGGAGTACCAGGCGGCCTCCGGGGGCGGGATGGTGTCCGCCACGGTCAACGGGAAGCACGAGCTGAAAAATCTGGTCATCGACCCGGAGGCGGTGGACCCGGAGGACGTGGAGATGCTCCAGGATATGATCGTCGCCGCCGTCAACGAGGCCATGCGCGCCGCCGACTCGGACGCCGCCAGCACCATGCAGTCCCTCACCGGCGGGCTGAACCTGGGCGGCCTGGGCCTGTAAACTTTCACCAAACACGTCAGGCCCTCTCCGTACCGTGGAGGGGGCCTTTTGCGTTGCACAGGGAGGTTTTGACATGGACCGTACACAAGAAGAACGTCAGCTGCAAAGAGTGCAGGAAAAGCTTGCCCGTATGGCGGAGTCCGACCCAAATCTCCTCTGCCTGGAGCCGCCGGCGGAGGAGGAGCTTGCGGCGGCCTTTGAGCGGGAGCGGGGGACCGCCCTCCCCTGGGACTACCGGCATATCATCACCCAGGCGGGGGACGGCGGAAGGCTCCCCCAACGGTTCTGGTATACACTCCCGGAGGCGGCGGAGCGGGGAGACGGGGAGCTGCTGCTCACGGGGAACGGACGGCTGGGCTGGCTCCTGCGCATCCAGGGTCCCTTTGCCGGGGAGGTGTGGACCGTGTGCGGGCAGAGGCTTCTTCGGGTCCCGGGCTGCACCTTCGTCCAGTGGCTGGAGCTAGAGCTGGACGAGGATCTGGAGTCCTATCTCGGATACTGTCTGACCGGGAAGGACACGGAGCTGACCCGGGACAGGGACCTCCTGACCCTTTTGGAGACGCCCCCGGAGTGGGGGGAGGAGGACCCGGCGGAGCGCTGCGCCCGGTGGCTGGAGGACAACCGCTTCGTCCACGAGGGCCCCTCCGAGCAATGGACCAGCTATTTGAAGGGGCATCTGTCCAGCGCCCTGCGTTCCCGGCCCCAGGAGCGGAGCCAGGCGCTGATCTTCCGCCGCCAGGCCCAGGAGGACGGGAGCTGGCAGTGGGATGAGGAGACCGCCCGGCGCTGGGAGCGGACGGGGGAGCTGGCCCGGGCGGTACTGGAGCGCGGGAGAGAAGAGGTCCAGCTCACTCTGACCCCGGAAGAGGAGTCCCTGTTCCGCCGGGCGAAGGAGCTGGCCTTCGAGAAGCGGTTCCAGGCCCGGAATATGGGGATACGCAGCCTGTCCTTCCTGGAGGGGATGACCCATCTGCGGGAGGTGGACCTGTGGGACAACGACATTGAGGACCTGTCCCCTCTGGCCTCCCTGACCAACCTGAAGGAGCTGTGGGTCCCCTTCAACCGGATCTCCGACCTGTCTCCGCTGGCGGGGCTGGAGCGGCTGTCCTCCCTCCATGTCTACGGCAACCGGATCACCAGCCTGGAGCCTCTGCGGGGACTGTCCAGCCTGAACAGCCTGGATCTGCGGAAAAATCCCCTGGAGCCGGGGAGCCTGGCCTGCCTGCGCAAGTGCAAGCGGCTGGGGATGCTGGATCTGAGCGATACCGGGATACAGGATATCCGGGATTTGGAGTTCTGCCGGGCATGGAACCTGGATATTTATGGGAATCCCGGGCTGACCGGTCTGGAGGTCATCTCCACCATGAAGCGGCTGAGCTGCCTCTACCTGGATACCGAGACCGCCCGCCGGTACGATATCCAGGCCCTGGCCCCGCAGCTCACCGAGTTCGTCCAGTGGCGGGGACTTTCCCTGTACGTCTGTCCGGAGAAGTATTTCAATTGACGGCCTGATTTTTGGCGCGCAGCGGGGGACGTGTGCGGGAGATCACCGGACGGCCGCGACCCACTCCCGCCGGATGCACCACAGTCCGGCCTGAACGCCCCCCACGCCGGAGCGGTCCCCCATCCCCAGAGCGGCGTGGTGGCGGAAGAGGCGCTGCCAGCTGTCCAAAATCTCCCTCTTGATCTGAGGGTAGAAGGAGGTCATGAAGGCCCTGGCGTCGCTGGCCCCGTAGTCGGACAGCAGTTTCCGGTGTCGCCGGGCGTCCGCCTCGTCCCGGGGGAGGTAGGCGTAATTGAGCATCGCCCCCCACTTGGCCACGTTGATCCGGGTGATAAGCTCTGGGTCCAGCTCCAGCTCCAGGATCACGGCCCCCTCCCCGGGGAGCATGGTCCCCTCCCGGAGGAAGGACACCCACACCGGGTACTCCGCCCCCTCCGGGCGGTGCGGGGCAGCGGGGGTGTGGGCCACCAGCCAGTCGTACACCTCCAGCACCAGGGGGGCGTGCTCCTTCAGGTCCAGCGCGATGTACCGCCCCTTGGCCCGGTAGACCCCGGCACGCGCCAGCTCCTCCGCCACGCCGGCGTGCTGCTTGGTCCAGACCCTGACAGGCTCCATCCCGGCATCCCCTCCTTCATTGATACCGCCCTCCTCCCGCTCCGGGACGGGGGCGCGAATTTTTGCTGTTTTTCTCATTTTACCCCATCCGACAGGGAAAAGCAAGGCCCGATCCTGTCTGGAAATTGGAGGAATGGCTTTACACGGGCGGGCAAACACGGTATAATGAAGCATCATGGTCCCCTGTCCGGGGGAGCTTGAGAGGAGGAACCCGCTGTGTTAACAGGCAAAACCATTCTGCTGGGGGTCACGGGGGGGATCGCGGCCTATAAGGCGGCGTACCTGGCCTCCGCGTTGGTGAAGCAGCACGCCCAGGTGGAGGTCATCATGACCGCCCACGCCACCCAGTTTATCACCCCCCTCACCTTTGAGCAGCTCACAGGAAACCGGTGCATGGTGGACACCTTCGACCGGAACTTCTCCCACCAGGTGGAGCACATCGCCCTGGCCGACCGCACCGACCTGGTCATCATCGCCCCCGCCACCGCCAATATCTGCGCCAAGCTGGCCCACGGGCTGGCGGACGACATGCTCACCACCACCGTGCTGGCCTGTCCCTGTCCCAAGCTCATCGCCCCCGCCATGAACACCAAAATGTTTGAAAATCCCGTCACCCAGGACAACCTGGAGGCCCTCCGGCGCTACGGCTGGGAGGTCATCGCCCCTGACTCCGGGCGGCTGGCCTGCGGGGCGGTGGGAGCGGGGAAGCTGCCCGAGCCCGGCCTGCTGCTCCAGCACGTCCTCCGGGCCGCCGCCCTGCCCCACGACCTGGCCGGAGCGCGGGTCCTGGTCACCGCCGGCCCCACCCAGGAGGCCCTGGACCCGGTGCGCTACCTCACCAACCACTCCACCGGCAGGATGGGCTATGCCGTGGCCCGGATGGCCATGCTCCGGGGGGCGGAGGTGGTGCTGGTCTCCGGTCCCGCCGCCGATCCGCCTCCCCCCTTTGTGGAGGTGGTGGACACGGTCTCCGCCGGGGATATGTTTGAGGCGGTCTCCGCCCGGCAGCAGTGGGCCGGCTTCATCTTTATGGCCGCCGCCGTGGCCGACTACACCCCCGCCGAGTACACAGACAACAAGATCAAAAAGCGGGACGGGGAGATGTCCATCCCGCTCAAGCGCACCCAGGACATTTTGCAGCACCTGGGGGAGCGCCGCCGGCCGGGACAGGTGATCTGCGGCTTCTCCATGGAGACCCAAAATATGCTGGAGAACAGCCGGGCCAAGCTGGAGAAAAAGCGGGTGGACATGATCTGCGCCAATAACCTGAAGGTGGCGGGGGCGGGCTTCGGGACCCGGACCAATGTCATGACCCTCATCACCCGGGAGGGGGTGGAGGAGCTGCCCCTGATGTCCAAGGAGGAGGCCGCCTCCCGCATTCTGGATCTGGCCGTCTCCCTGCGGAACGGGAAAACTCCGGGGTGACTGGCCCAAGAACCTATGCCGTCTGTATGAAAGGATGATTTTTATGAAACGAATTTCCCGCCGCCTGACCGCCG
The DNA here is from genome assembly GCA_022801435.1 of Lawsonibacter sp. Classification (GTDB taxonomy): domain Bacteria; phylum Bacillota; class Clostridia; order Oscillospirales; family Oscillospiraceae; genus Lawsonibacter. The sequence goes on along the minus strand of JAAWSG010000002.1, from coordinate 13,886 downwards.
TGTCCTGCGCGCTGGCCCTGGCGCTGAGTCTGGTCCTTCCGGTCTGGGCCGCCCCCGTCTTCTCCGACGTGGGGGAGGGCAAGTGGTACAAGCCCTACACCGACAAGGCGGTGGAGGCGGGGCTGATGCAGGGGGTCGGCGGGGACCGGTTCGGGCCTGACGGCAAGCTGACCCTGGCCCAGGTGCTGGTGCTGGCCTATCAGCTCCACAGGCGGTATCACCCGGGAGCGGTCCTCCCCAACGGAGACCCCTGGTATATGCCCTACTACACCTACTGCACCGAAACCGGCATTTTGGACCGGGACCAGCTGGACCGTGAGAGCCTGGGCCGGAACGCCACCCGGTTTGAGCTGGTGTCCATCCTGGACCGGGCGGTCCCCCACAGCGAGCTGTCCGCCATCAACACGCTGAAGGACGGCTTTGTCCCCGACGTGGCGGAGGGGGACCTCTACGGCGCGGTGGTCTACCGGTGGTATCGGGCGGGGGCGCTGGCGGGGGACAACGAGCACCGCTTCAACGGGGAGAGCCAGATCACCCGGGCGGAGGTGGCTGTCCTGCTGTGCCAGATCACCGGTCTGGTGGAGCGGGTAACCCTGAAGGACACCGCTCCGGCGGATGGGAATTCCTCCTCTGGACAGACTGAGGCCCCCGCGCCCAGCGACCCCGGCGGGGAGGTTCTGGAGCTGGTGAATGCGGCCCGGGCCAAGGAGGGACTTGCGCCCTTCGTGCTGGATGGAAAGGTGACCGCCGCCGCCCAGGCCTGGGCAGAGGAGCGGGCCAAGGGGAGCACCGGGGACCGCAGCTTTGCCAACGCCCTGGACGAGGCCGGGGTGAGCTCCAAGGGCGCGGCGGGGATGAACGCCGGCCAGGGCTACACAACAGCGGCTGAGGCGGTGGCGGACTGGATGGGTACGGAGACCATGCGGGGCCGCATCCTCAGCGAGCAGTATACCACCATCGGCGTGGGATTTGCCTCCGGCGCGAAGCAGTGGGTCCTGCTGTTTATCGAGGGGTGATTCCCCTCTGACGCCCCAGCCTAAAAACGCGCCGCCCGAAATTTCTTGACAAACCGTCCCGGTGGTGCTAGACTGAAAAAAATGGAATATGATACATCGTTTCACACGTGAAGACTGCGTTTGCAGGCGCTGTGATTATGAAATCCGGTGGGAGTCCGGAGCATTTAACCGTTGCTGTATGTGTATGAGTCCCCGTTCAGGGAGCGATCCGGTCATTGAGGCGGAAGTCTTGAGAAGGCGGAGCGGGGACGCTGGAGCGAACTCCAATAGTACACGAGCCAGAAGACCGACGATGTACGGAGCTGTCAAGCTGAGGCCCGCCGGGGAGCGTGTCCTTTTCTTGACGGATTTGGCGCACAAAAAACGGATGCGAAGCTGTTGCAGGCTTCGCGTTTTTTATTTGTCCAAACGGGGATGCCCCTCTGGAAATATCAGCGAACATAGGAGGAAACAGGTATGAAAAAACGGATGCTGGCGTGGCTCCTGGTCCTGGTGATCGCCCTGGGAATGGTCCCGGTCCCGGCCATGGCACAGGAGTACGCGCCGACAGATGGAACCGCCATTGACCGGGTCTATCAAATGGAGGGCGATACAGAGCCTCCAGGACCCATAGACGGAGCGCTGACCCCCTTCAGCCTGACGCCAGCCGAACCGGCTCAGGCGGAGGGCGTGTACCAGATCAGCTCCAAGGAGGAGCTGGCCTGGCTGGCGCAGGAGGTCAACGAGGGCCAGGGCGGCTCGTACCATGCGGTCCTGACCCATGACATCGATCTGGAGAACGAGCCGTGGACCCCCATCGGCAAATCCAGCAGCTATCCGTTTTCCGGCAGCTTTGACGGACAGGGGTACACCATCTCTGGGCTGAATGTTACCGCCTCCACTTCCGGGGATTACGGGTTGTTCGGCTATGGACAGGAATGCACCATCCAAAATGTCACAGTGGAGGGGCAGGTGCAAATTTCTGGCAGCGGCAACTCCTCCTACGGGATTGCCGGAATCTTGGGGCGCTTCTATGGAACGAGCGGAGGGGTTGAAAACTGTATCAACCGCGCCAATGTCTCCGGTGGGCAAAATGTGGGCGGAATCGTAGGCTATGTCTTCGGTGGGTACAGCACAGCGTCCAAATACATTCGGAACTGTGCCAATCTGGGGGCAGTCGCCGCATCTGGAAACAACACAGGCGGGATTGCCGGTTATGTCTATGGGCAGGCCGCGCTGGAAAACTGCTACAACACCGGCTCAGTCAGCGGCGGCGGCTGGCGTTCCGGTGGAACTGTGGCATATCTCAACAGCAGCTATGCCACAGTTCAGAACTGCTATACAATCGGCACTGTTACCCATACCGGCAGCTACAGTGCGCCAGACGCCAATCCGGTCTTTGGAAAAAAGCAATACGGCAGCGCCGAAAATATCTACTATCTGGATACACTGGGCACAGACAGCAACGCCACCGCCAAGACAGAAGCAGAGATGCAGTCCTCTGATTTCGCGGCGCTGCTGGGGGAGGGCTGGCTGTCGGTCCCCACGGAGAACAACGGCTACCCCATTCTGGCCTTCCAGATTCCCCGGTATGAGGTCGGGTTCACCGTCACGCCCGCCGAGGCCCAGGTGTCCATCGAGGGCGCGAAGGGAAGCCAGGATGGTCAGGGGAATTGGACCTTCCAGCTCCCGGAGGGTACATACCGCTACACCGTGTCCGCTTTCGGATATGAGACAGCGGCGGGAGGGCTGGAGGTCACAGGCGGCGGCGCACAAAAGACCGTCAGCCTGACAGAGGTGAGCAAAAAAACCGTCCGCTTCCGGCTGACCCCCGCTGACGCGATTCTTACCGTCAGTTGGCAGGGACAGACCATTTCTCCGGAGGGGGATAAGAGCTACAGCCTGCCCTATGGGGAATACCACTATCTGGCCAAGGCCAAGGGCTGCGCCAAGCAGGAGGCGGACTTCACCGTCAGTGTGGCCAGTCCTGGAGAAATCTCAATCATCCTGGAGGAGACCAGCCAGTGGGACGGCGAGACCATCGACCCCGTGACCCCCAACAGCGAAGGGGTCTATGAGATTGGCAGCGGCTCGGAGCTGGCTTGGCTGGCGCAGGAGGTCAACGCGGGCCAGGGTAAGACGTACAGCGCCGTCCTGACCAATGACATCGACCTGGGCGGGCATCCCTGGACCCCCATCGGGAACAGCTCCCAAAAATTCCAGGGGCGCTTCGACGGTCAGGGGCACACCGTCTCCGGCCTGAACGTCTCAGGCGCGGAGTACGCCGGTCTGTTCGGCTATGTTCAGGGCAGTTTCACTGGACAGGCTGTGATACAAAATGTGGTGGTACAGGGGAGCGTCAGCGGAACATCGGACGCAGGAGGTATCGCAGGCCGCGCGGACAAGGCCAGCTTTGCCAACTGCGGCAGCGAGGCGGCGGTCCAAGCCACCGGCTCCGGAAATGCTGGCGGCATTGTGGGGCGGCAGCACACCTATGGCTCACCTATTACCATAACAGGCTGCTATAACGCTGGGCCCGTCTCCGGTAGCCGGGCCGGCGGAATCATCGGATTTATTAACGAAGGGGCAGATATCTCCAGCTGCTACAACACCGGAGAGATCACCGGCTCCACCTATGGCGGCGGCATCCGGGGACAGTCCGGCTCTGTCATTGGCAGTATCAGCGGCTGCTACAATGCAGGGACTGTCACCGGCTCCTACTCCGGCCCCATCCAGCCCAACGCCACCGTGCCAGAGGGCAACTATTTCCTGGGCGACGGCGGCCTGACCATGGTCCAGATGACCACCGAGCTGCTGGAGCTGCTCAACGGGGGGACGGGGGCCGGCCTCTGGAAGCAGGTCCCCGGGTTCCGGGATCATCTGCCTGTACTGGCCTGGGAGAAGGCCGAGTCCCAGTCCGGGCCGGGGGGAGAGACCGTCCTGGCTCCCAACGCCCAGTTCGCCCGGGACGGGGAGGGCGGCGTGACCTCTCTGGCCCAGTGGGAGGCTGTTGACGGCGCGTCCTCCTACACCGTGACCATCTGGGAGAACTGCTGCGACTGGCAGACCCTGTCCGGGGAGGAGCTGGACGAGTACAACCGCTGTACCAGCAGTATCGACCGGCTGAAGCTCATTGACGAGACCAAAATCCTGGAGGGCCTGAGCAGCGAGGACCTGGCCGAGTATTATGAGCTGCTGGCGGCTACCGTTGTCCTTGAGGGGGAGGACGAGCCTGTTCCTCCCGACGAAATGGCGGTCCGGCAGAAGGCGCTGGCGGACTTTCTCACCGGCCATGTGACCGGAGCGGACCAGCTGGGCTACTATGTCCCCCGCCTGGAGCGCCGGTTCGCCCTGAACGATGTGCAGGGGACCCGGTGCGAGCTGGGAGACACCCTGTCCGCCCTGGGGGAGGGCCTGTACTACTTCACCGCCGTCCCCTCGGACACCCCTGAGCCCTCCCAGGAGGCGGCGGCGGCGCAGGTCCGGGGATACCAGGATGTATATGGACGCCTTCTCCCTGTCACCGGCCTGACCTGGGACGGAACCTACGCCTGCTGGTCCCCCAAGGCGAGCTTTGCCCAGGACTGCATCTATACCGTGTACCTCTACCGGGTGGACGGCAGCGGCACGCCCATCCCGGAGAGCGTCACCGTAACCGCCGTCCCCGGGAACTATACCCGGGTGAACTGCGCCAACGGCTTCGTGGCCGGGGGACGCTATGTCTTCGCCGTCTCGGCGGAGGTCAGCGACCGGCTGACCCACCGGGGGTTCAGTGACAGCCCCGTGTCCCAGCTCAGCGGAGTCTATACCGTGCAGGACGCCGACCTCCCTGGCGGAGAGACCAACCGCGTTGACTGGGTCCCCATCTCCACCCCGGAGGAGTGGATGGAGCTGGCCAACGTCCAGGATGTCAGCACAGACCCCAATGACAGCTCCACCAACCTCCAGACCATCGCCTGGGGGAAGAAGTACTACCTCACCGCCGATTTGGACTTCTCCACCCTCTCCGCCGCCAGCCAGACCCAAACAAAATCCATCGGCAATCTCAATCACCCCTTCATGGGGACCATGGACGGCAACGGCCACACCATAACCGGACTCACCCTGAGCAGCCAGGACTCCGGCCTGTTCCAGTATGTGGGCGCCACCGGACTGGTCTATGATCTGACCGTCTCAGGGGCCAACGTCCTCTTCTCGGACAACGCGGCGGTGCTGGCCCACAACAACCACGGCCTGATTCAGCGCTGCGCCGTGGTGAACACCAACATCACCGCCGACACCGGCGCGGTGCTGGGGGGGATGGTCAGCCGCAACTACGGGATTATCCGGGACAGCTATGTGGAGGGGGGCGTCCTCACCTCCAACAGCCAGACCGCCACCGGACACGGGGGCTTTCTTGGCTCCAACGAGGAGGGCGGCCTTATCGAGCGCTGCTGGAGCTCCATGGAGGTCCGCACCCAGAGCGACCACGCCGGAGGCTTTGCGGGGCTGTCCTACGGCGGGACAATACGGGACTGCTTCAGCCTGGGGGACGTGTCCGCCCGGGGGTACTCCGGAGGCTTTGTGGGCCGCTCGGTCTATGAGGGCAGCATTTATGAGAACTGCTACGCCGCCGGAACGGTCACCGTCACCGGTCAGGAGGGCCACGGCTTTATCGGCGGCAACAAGCCCGACTCCGCCTTCCAGTACGACCAGTCCAAGGGAATCGTCAACTGCTGGTACAACAGCGCCTCCCCCGCCGACCCCAACGTCAAAAGCGGAGGAGAAAAATCTCTGGCGGAGATGGCCCAGCCCCGCTTCCTCACCCTGCTGAACGTCCGGGGCTGCTGGGTCCAGAGCGAGGAGGTCAACCGCGGCCTGCCCTGCCTCCAGGGGGTCAAGGCCCCGGCGGAAACGGCCGCCCGGAGGATTGCGGTCACTGTGGTGACGGCGGGCTACGACAAGACGGACTATACCTTCTTCCGGTTGGGGAAGGATATCCAGGTGGAGCTGGACAGCACAGGGAACACCCGGGTGGACGACGTGATGGACGCCGCCCAGAGGAGCGGGCTGCTGAGCTGCTCCTACGACACCACCCCCAGCTATGGCCGCTACATCCGCACCATCAACGGACGGACCGTGGACCCCCCCGACGGCTGGATGTTCACCATTGACGGCGCGCTGTCCGGGGTGAGCTCCTCCCTGGCCGCGGTGGAGGACGGCAGCGTCATCCTGTGGTTTGAGGGGACCACCGAGAACCACTATCAGCCCCCCACCCTGGACCAGCTGGCGGGGGGACAGACAGAGTGGACCGGCATCGGTACTGTGGAGGAGCTGCTGGCCCTGGCAAACAGCGCGGACAGCCATGCGCTCTCCCAAAATTACCGGCTGACCGCGGACCTGTCCCTGAACGGCGTGGAATTCCCCGGCATCGGCTCCCCGCAGGCCCCCTTCACCGGCAGCTTTGACGGTCAGGGGCACACCATCTCCGGCATGGCGCGCCGGGGGACAGACGGGGTGGGCTTCTTCAACGTCATCCGGGGGGCCGTCATCAAAAACCTCACCCTCACCCAGGCCCGGGCGGAGGGGAGCACCGATGTGGGCCTGCTGGCCGGCCGGGCGGAGGTTTTGCTGAATGTCCAGGACATGGCGTCCAGCCAGGCCAACCTCATGGGAAACTGCCGGGTGGAGGGCAGCGTCTCCGGCCTGAAGCGGGCAGGCGGGCTGGTTGGCTGGAACGGAGGGGCCAGCAGCAGCGGCACCGGCTTCTCCATCGCCAGCGCGGTGGACCGCTGCACGGCGGAGGCATCCGTCACCGGGCCGGTCCAGCGGGCGGGGGAAGCCCCGTCCAAGCTGGGCGGCCTGGCGGGAGAGAACAGCGGGGTCATCACCCGGAGCTCCGCCAGCGGCCCCGTCCTGGCCCCCAACGGAACCGAGGCGGGCGGACTGGCCGGAGCCAACGGAGGCGACATCTATGACAGCTCCGCCTGGGGCAGCGTCCAGGGCCTGGGCCACGTGGGCGGCTTTGTGGGAGCCAGTTCCGGAACGGTCACCCGCTGCTGCTCCGCCGGAGGGGTGTCCGGGGCGGAGTATGCCGGCGGCTTTGCCGGTTCCATCTCCGCCGTGGACACCGCCGTCAGCGCCGGGGTGCTTGCCATCACAGGCAGCTCCTCCACGGGCTGCTGCGGCGGCTTCGCCGGGAGCCTGAACGGCACAGTGGCGGGAGTCCTGAACCAGATCACCGTAAAAAACAGCTTTGGCAACTGCACCCAGCCCGATGGGACCCTCCTGAACCCGGTGGGCAACACCTCCGCCTTTTCGTCAGAAGCCCAGCGGGAGGCACTGGACCGGATGACCCTGTCCACCAGAGCGGCGGCGGCGGAAAAGCTCTATGACCTCTTCGGGCTGACCATGCCCCAGTCCCCCGAGATGGAGGCGGAGCTGGGCAAGTATGTTGACGCGGTCACCGTGGCGGCGGACACTCCGGCGGGGAGCGTCCTCTCCCTGCTCAGCCCTGGCGCGGTTCCCGGGGAGGGATTTGAGACAGACATCTCGGCGGACAGCGAGTACCTCTCCGGCGGCGGGGTCCTGACCCTGGTCAAGAACAACCCCGGCGCGCCGGTGACTGTGACCGTCCAGCTCGCCGTCCGGCGGACCGACGGGTCGGAGGGGATGAAAAAGCCGGTCCAGGTCACCCTCCTGGGGAGCCTGACCCCCGAGGCCCTGATGGACGCCATCGCCGCCACTCTCACCGAGAGCCCGGACGGCTGGACCGTGCTGGATATGGCCCGATACGCCGCCCTGCCCGGAAAGACCATTGCCACCACCCCCGAGGCCAGGCAGGCCGCCCTGGACCGGATGCTGGAAGAGGCGGCGGCGGCCTCCTACGCCGGGGACCGGGCCCGGCTGGAGCTGACCCTGCGGGCCATCGGCATCGACTCCACCCGCCTCTATCCCCTGGACGGCTCCGGCCCGGTGGACAACGCCAAAGCGCTGGCGGAGCTGGACTTTGCCGCCGCCGGGCACTATGCCGCTCCCTGGATTCTGCTGGCCGGCATCCAGGGGAACGCGGCGCTCAGCAGCGCCCAGAAGGAGGGCCTGAAGCACAGCCTGCGGGACAACATGGGGGACGGGCTGTTTGAGTATGAGTACGCCGGGGTGACCTACCCCAGCCCGGATACCTCCGCAATCGCCATCACCGCCCTGACCGCCGCTCTCCCCGGGGACCCGGAGGCGGAGGAGATGACAAAAACCATGCTGGCGGCCCTGGAGGGGGCCATCGGGGCGGATGGCTCCTACGGCAGCGCCAACACCGACGCCTTCGTCATCATTGCCCTCATCTCCCTGGGCAGGGACCCGGCGGACTTTTGCGCCCCCTCCGGCGCGTCGGTGGTGGACGGCCTGATGTCCTATGTGAACCCGGGACAGAACGGCTTCACCTACGCCGGGCAGGAAAACGCCCTGGCCACCGAGCAGGGGTTCCGCGCCCTCGTGGCCCTGGCCGGCTTTGACGGGAGCACCCCGTACAACCTCTATGATTTCAGCAAAAACAGCGTCCAGCCCGGCTATGCCTCGGGCTCCGCGCCCGGCCCGGAGCAGCCCGGACAGCCCAATCCCCCCTCCGGCGCCAAGGAGATCACCGTCACCCTCACCGTCCGGGCCATCGGGGAGGACTGGATCTCCGGCGAGCGAATCACCCTGAAGGAGGGCAGCACGGTCTGCCACGCCCTGAGCCGGGGGCTGGCAAACCACGGGATGACCGCCGTGGGGATGGAGCAGGGCTATGTCAAGTCCATCACCAAGGGGGACACCACCCTGGCCGAGCTGGGACACGGGCCTGACTCGGGCTGGCTCTACACGGTCAACGGCTCCGGTCCGGACATCCCCCTCACCGCCTATGTGCTCCAGGACGGGGACGCCATCCGCTGGTACTACACCTCCGACTGGACCCGGGACCCGGTGGCCGGCTCGGTGGGGGGAGGCGGCAAAAAGGAGGAGGTCCTGCCCCCGGAGGAGATCCTTGTGCTCCCCGCCCCAGACGCCCAGGGGAACATCACCGCCCAAATCACCCTGCCGGAGGGGGTCAGCCAGGCGGTGGTCCGCATCCCCGCCCAGGGTCTGACCGCCGGATACGTGCCGGTGAAGCTCGGTCCGGACGGACAGGAGGAAATTTTGCAAAAATCCTTCCCGGACGGGGAGGGAATGCTGGTCCTGGTGGAGGAGAGCTGCACGGTCAAGCTGGAGGACCGGACCAGGCAGTTCTCGGACACCTGGGGGCACTGGGGGGAGGAGGCCATCACCTTCGCCAGCGCCCGGGGCCTGTTCCAGGGGACAGGGGAGGACACCTTCTCCCCTGACCGGCCTCTGACCCGGGCCATGCTGGTCACAGTGCTGTACAGCCTGGAGGGGGGGTCCAGCCAGGAGACGTGTCCCTTCCCGGATGTGCCCGCAGACGCATGGTACGCCGGAGCTGTGGCCTGGGCCAGCGCCAAGGGGATCGTGTCCGGGACGGGGGAGGGCTTTTCTCCCCAGCGGAACATCACCCGGGAGGCTTTGGCGATGATGCTCTACCGCTGCGCCCAGACCGCCGGACTGAACACCGAGGCGGCGGGAGAGCTGTCCCGGTTCACCGATGAGGAGGACATCTCCGCCTGGGCGCGGCAGGCCCTGAGCTGGGCGGTGGGCAGCGGCCTTCTCTCCGGCAAGGGGGACGGGAGACTGGACCCCGCCGGTCCCGCCACCCGGGCCGAGGCTGCCGTGATGACGCGCAATCTGATCGGACTGATGGTATCACAGAACAGCCAGACATAACACCACAACAGCCCCGGCGGAGGAGAACTCCGCCGGGGCTGCCTGCTGGAGCGGGACGCAATTTTCTTTGCCGGAGGGGGGAATTTGCCGGGAGGGAAAGAAAATTGCGGCCGGGCTGGCTAAACAGGGGCGGAGTGGGGAAAGATGGAAGCAGATTTGATTCCGAGGTGAACCGACATGGCTGACAGTCAATTCACATCCACCGCCCTCAGCGCCATCCGGCTGGCCCAGAACAGCGCCGGAAAGCTGGGGCACAGCTACGTAGGCAGCGAGCACCTGCTTCTGGCCCTGGCCATGCAGGAGCTCAGCCCCGCCGCCATGGCGCTGCGCAAGGCGGGCGCGGACAGCCAGACCCTCCGCGCCGCCATCGCCCAGCGGGTGGGGACCGGCCTGCCCGCCCGGGAGCCCTACCAGGGTCTGACCCCCAACTGCTGCCAGGCCATCCAGGCCGCCGTGGGGGAGAGCCGACGCCTGGGCCGCCAGCTGGTCAACACCGAGCACCTGCTTTTGGGCCTGCTAGGGGAGAAGACCAGCGGCGCGGCCCGGCTCCTGTCCCACTGCGGCGTGGACGGGGAGGAGCTGTACCGCACCGTCGCCGCCTCCCTGGGCGGGGAGGAGCTGCCCCCCAGGGCCCGGGTCCGGGAGCCCGAGCAGCGGGTCACGGAAAACACCCGCCACCTGGACCAGTGCTCCCGGGATCTGACCCGCATGGCGGCGGAGGGGAGGCTGGACCCGGTCATCGGGCGTCAGGCCGAGCTGGACCGGATGCTGCGTATCCTCTCCCGGCGCACCAAGAACAACCCCGCCCTCATCGGGGAGCCCGGGGTGGGCAAGACCGCGGTGGTGGAGGGCTTGGCTTTGGCCATCGCTGAGGGCTCCGCCCCCGCCCACCTCCAGGGCCGGCGGGTGTGCGCCCTGGACCTGTCCGCCATGGTGGCCGGGACCAAGTACCGGGGGGAGTTTGAGGAGAAGCTGAAGCAGATCCTCCAGGAGGTGCGCCGGGCGGGGAACATCATCCTGTTCATCGACGAGCTGCACACCATCGTGGGGGCGGGCAGCGCCGAGGGGGCCATTGACGCGGCGAACATTCTGAAGCCCGCCCTGTCCCGGGGGGAGATCCAGGTCATCGGGGCCACCACCATCGACGAGTATCGAAAATATATCGAGAAGGACGCCGCCCTGGAGCGCCGCTTCCAGCCCATTACCGTCAAGGAGCCCAGCCGGGAGGAGACCCTGGCCATACTCCGGGGCATCCGGGGGCGGTATGAGGCCCACCACCAGCTCATCATCTCGGACAGCGCTCTGGAGGCGGCGGTGGACCTGTCCTGCCGCTATCTGCCCCAGCGCTTCTGGCCGGACAAGGCCATCGACCTGGTGGACGAGGCGGCGGCTCAGGCCAAGCTGTCGGGGAAGGCCCTGCCCCCCGAGCTCCAGCGGCTGGAGGGGCGGGTGGCCCAGGCGAGCCGCCAGCTGGCCGACGCGGTGCGCAGGCAGGACTTTGAGCAGGCGGCCATTCTGCGCAATGTGGAGCGGGACTTCCGCCGGGAGCTGGAGGAGGACCGCCGGCGCTGGCAGGCGGGAGAGGACCGCTCCACCGTGGAGCCCCGGCACATCCAGGCGGTGCTCTCCCAGTGGACGGGGGTGCCCGTGTCCGACCCGGATGAGACCGACCGGAGGGCCCTGGCCGGCCTGGAGGAGGAGCTGCGCCGCCATCTGCTGGGTCAGGACCGGGCGGTGGAGGCGGTGGCCCGGGCCATCCGGCGGGGGCGGCTGGGGCTGAAGGACGCCCGGAGGCCGGTGGGCTGCTTCCTGCTGCTGGGCCCCAGCGGGGTGGGCAAGACCCAGCTGTGCCGCACGCTGGCAAAAACCCTCTTCGGGCGGGAGGAGGCCCTGCTGCGGTTCGATATGTCCGAGTATATGGAGGCCCACACTGTCTCCCGCCTGCTGGGGTCCCCGCCGGGCTACGTGGGCCACGAGGAGGGGGGCCAGCTCACCGAGCGGGTGCGGCGGGAGCCCTGGTCGGTGGTGCTCCTGGACGAGCTGGAGAAGGCCCACCGGGACATCTGGTCGGTGCTTCTCCAGGTGATGGAGGAGGGGGTGCTCACCGACTCCCAGGGGAGAAGGACGGATTTCCGCAACACGGTGCTGGTGATGACCTCCAACCTGGGGGCCCAGCGGTTTGCCAAGGGGCGGAAGATGGGCTTTGCCGCCGGAGGGGAGGCGGAGCGGGAGGAGCTGGAGCGGGCGGTGCTCTCGGACGCCCGGAACACCTTCGCGCCGGAGTTCCTCAACCGGCTGGACGCCGCCCTGGTCTTCCACCCCCTGGACCAGGGGACTCTGAGCGCCATCACCCGCCAGCTGCTGGAGGAGACCGGACAGCGTCTGGACCGGCTGGGGGTGCGGATGCAGGTGGAGGAGGGGGCGGTCTCCCTCCTGGCGGGCCGGGGGAGCGACCGGGAGTACGGTGCGCGGCCCCTCCGCCGGGCCATCTCCGCCCTGGTGGAGGACCCCGCCGCCGACCTGATGCTCTCCGGCCAGCTGAAAAAGGGGGACACCCTCCGGGTCTCCGCCCAGGGGGACGAGGTGCAGGTCAAGCTGGTCTGAATCCAAAAACGCCGCAGACACAGGTCTGCGGCGTTTTCGGCACTTGGGTCAGGATGGGACGGGACAAGCTGGGATGGAATCGGATGGGGAGGGTCAGTCCTCCGTAAATTCAAACAGCTCCTCCACCGACGCGTGAAACACCTTTGCGATGTCCATGGCCAGCTTCAGCGACGGATTGTACCGGCCATTTTCCAAATGTACAATAGTTTCCCGTCTGGCGTGGACCAGCTCCGCCAGCTCACTCTGTTTGTATCCCGCCTTTTCCCGATATTCCTTGACCTTCGTTTTTAGGGCCATTTCAAATTCCTTTGCTGTCCATAATACAAAATAAAATGAATCGTATGACTGACCATACCAGCACCGCGCCTACCAGCCCGTAGCCCGCGGCGGGTCCGTCCACGGCTCCGACAGCGCAGGCGAAAGCGATGACCACCATGGCGGCCACCATGAGCTTCAGCCCAATGGCGTCGGTCCGGCGCAGGTTCTGGATGGCCAGCTCGTCCTTCTCCTCCTTGCTGTACCGGTGGATTCGGACCGCTTGCAGGGCAAAGAACACGATGGTGAATATGGCAACTGAATGCTGGATGACCTCATAGCAGCTGTGCCAGTCCCGCCTGGCCCACATCCAGTAGTAGCAGACAAGCAGCACCGCGTAGATGATCTTTGTACCAACAAGTTCCTTTAAGGTGATTTTCGACTTCATGGACAATCCCTCCGTGTGATATATTTCTAACTCGGCTGGTGTTATAAATATATCACTCCGTGCTCCTGTTGTCAACCACCAAATGTGAAAAATTTATAACTTCCTCCGCCTATACGCTGGGGTCCGCCTGGTACTTCGGACCGGGGGCGGGGAAGCACACCACCGTCAGCCCGATCAGAATGCCCCAGTAAAAATCGCCGGAGAAGAGCTGCTCCCACAGTACGGCGAAGAACAGGGGAACGGTCCGCTCCCCGTAGATCCCCAACGTGCTGGAGATGGAGAAGTAGAGCTTGGGGGTGATATCCATTACATGCAGAGCCAGGCTCACGCAGAGGAGACCGAGCAGAATCCAGATGAACCGTGCGCTTTTGGGCTCAGTGCGCAGGGCGTCCCGGCTCTTTTGGCGGATAGACCAGGCAATCAGCACAACCGCCAGGAACCGGAGCCCGCAGCAGGCCACGTACAGATAGGGCAGATCCTTCCCCTGGAGAGCAAGGAACACATCCAGGTAGAACACCGGCAGACTGCACAGGAACAGGAGTACAATGCGGAACACAGTGGTCCGGAAGATGGAAGTGTGCGTTGACATGACGTTTGGTTCCCTCCTTAAAATTTCGTATCCGCCCTCCCGGCGGGGTCTTATCCTCCACTTACAGCTTATCATAAGTCCCCCGAATGGTCAAGAGATTTGAAACCACGGTATTTGAATGAGTGAACAAATCATGAACAGAGTGCGCAACGGAGGATATTATCTAAGAAAGATTCATCAAGCAAGCATTGGAATTGCTTGTCGG
>JAAWSG010000108.1 GCA_022801435.1 Lawsonibacter sp. | reverse complement strand
GCATCGTGACCGCCACAGCCTTCATAAAAGAGCGTTTCAATGACTGCCTTTTTATTTTTTCCATCGGTAGCCCATCCCCCAAACTGTTTCGATGTACTCGTGCCCGCTGGCCTGCACAAGCTTTGCGCGGATTTTGCGGATATGCTCTTTAATCACGCTGCTGTCGCCCTCCGCGTCATAGCCCCATACCGCCTCATAAATGCGCTCCTTATCAAAGACCTGATTGGGGTTAGAGGACAGAAATTCGATGATGTCAAATTCTCTTTTGGAAAAGGATAGCTCCTGCTCGTTCCAAAATACGTTTCGATCGGAGAGATTGATAATCAGCCCCTGGGAGGTCACGACCTCCGGCGGACGGCTGTTCCGCTCCTCCCGGCGCAGATGGGCCTCAATGCGGGCCGTCAATTCCTGCAAGCTGAACGGCTTGGTGATATAGTCATCCCCTCCGGCCCGCAGTCCGTTGACCTTATCCTGCTCGGTAATCCGCGCCGTCAGGAACAGGATGGGGCAGACGATATGGTTCCGAATGACCTTGCACAGCTCCAGCCCGTCCATCCCCGGCATATTGATGTCCAGAAGAATGAGATTCGGCTTGATATTCAGTTTGGCCAAAGCCTCGCCGCTGCTGTTGGCGGTGAACGTCACATATCCGTGATCCTGCAAATGATTGGAAAGCAGCTCGGTCAGCATCCCTTCATCATCCACAATCAGTATTTTGTACCCCATTGCAACCCCTCCTTTACATTAGCATATAGCATAAAGGTCAAAAGTCAAGAGCCGGTCAAGCGCATCCAATTTATTTTCGGCGGTTGGTCAGGGCCTTTTTGCTGCCTCGATTGATTTCAGAGCCCTTTTGTGATATAATCGCCTCGCGTTCGGCAGGGCGCGCTGGTTGAGCGCGATGGTCTTTGGCGCTGAACAAGAAATGGGGGCATCAGACATGGATAAAACGGACAATTTCTCCTTTTCCGTCTTCCCAAATGAAGAATTATTAAATTTCAGATTATTTCAAACCGGTTGGGAGCAGTGTACCCCGCTCCATTCCTTCGGGCCATTTATCCGGAACCATTACCTATTTCACTATGTGATTTCCGGCCGGGGTTTTTTGGATGCCACTGCGGAGGATGGAACCGTCCAGCGGTATGACCTGGAAGCTGGGCAGGGGTTTCTGATTTCTCCCGGTCAAATCAATATGTACAGTGCGGACCAGGCGGAGCCCTGGAAATATGTTTGGCTGGAATTTGACGGTCTGCGGGCAACCGAGTATCTAAACGAGGCAGGACTGAGCACGATACAGCCCATTTACCGGCCCAGGAGCATGGAACAGGCACAGGAAGTACAGGACATTATGATGTATATCGCCGGCCATTCCAAGTGTTCCACCCTCCATCTAATCGGCCATCTGTGTCTCTTTTTGGATGCGCTGATTCAATCCTCTTCCACGCGGCAGGAGGCACACCAGACGCAGCTCCGGGACTTTTATGTGCAGGAAGCGATCAGCTATATGGAGCTCCACTACCAGCGCAATATCACGGTTGAGGAAATTGCGAATGCCTGCCGGCTCAATCGGAGCTATTTCAGCAAGCTGTTCAAGGAGAAAAAGGGATGTCCCCCGCAGGAATTTCTCATCCGTCTGCGTCTGACCAAGGCGGCGGGTTTAATGAGGAATACCTCCATGGCCATCAGCGATATTTCGGCCTCCTGCGGCTATCCCAATCAGCTCCAATTTTCCAAAGCCTTCAAGCAGCGCTACGGCGTGTCCCCTCGTGAATGGCGGTCGCAAAACAAGCTGTATGGAAAAAGCTGAAACAAGCTGGCGCGAAACGCAATCGGTTTCGCGCCAGCTTGTTTTGATTGTTGTTATTCCGCCTCAAGATAGAGCTGCAGCGCCTGATAATCCCCCAATATGATGGGGAGGGGCCAGCCCACCTGCATCAGCACAGCTCCCAGCCAGCTTCCTTCTCCGTTGATCCGATAGCGCAGCTTCGGGTCCAGGCCCTTGATGCGCATTGTCAGGAACGGGGGCGCGCTGCGGAAGGAGCCCGTGACCAGGTTGACCAGAGCCTCCCGCCGGTCATGGGAAACATGCTCCCACGCGGTGTAGGAGCCATTCTGGAAGGGGTCGCTGAGCCGGTAGTAGTCCCCGTCCTGAATCAGGTCGTAGTGCTCCTTGAAAAATGCCGTCTGCCGCCGGATGGTCTCCTTTTCCTCCGGGGTGCATTTGCTCAAATCCATCTCATAGCCGAAGGTTCCGTGCATGGCTGCCACTCCGCGGGTCTCCATGGGCGTAACGCGGCTGGTCACGGCATTGGGGACGGCGGAGACATGGGCCCCCATGGCGGAGACAGGGTAGCAGAAGGAGGTGCCATACTGGATGTGCAGGCGGTCCACCGCGTCGGTGTTGTCGCTGCACCAGATTTGAGGGGTATAATAGAGCATACCGCCATCGAACCGCCCTCCGCCGCCGCAGCACCCCTCAATGAGAATTTCGGGGAAATCCCGCCGCAGGCGCTCCGCGAACTCATACACCCCTAAAACATACCGGTGATAGACCTCACCCTGCCGCTCCGGGGGGAGCGCGGCGGACCAGACCTCCGTCAAGCTGCGGTTCATATCCCACTTCACATAGGAGATATCCGCACTGGAAAGCACTTTTTTAATTTGGCTGTAGATATGATCCCGAATTTCAGCGCGGGAGAAGTCCAGAACCAGCTGGTTGCGGCTCCGGGAGGGCTTGCGGCCCGGCACGTTCAAGGCCCAGTCCGGGTGGGCGCGGTAGAGGCCGCTGTCCTCATTGACCATCTCCGGCTCAATCCAAATGCCAAATTCCATCCCCAGCTTTTTGATCCGGGCTGTCAGAGCCTCCAAGCCGCCCGGGAGTTTTTCCTCATTCACATACCAGTCCCCAAGGCCGGCGTTGTCATCATTCCGGGCGCCAAACCAACCGTCATCCATGACAAACAGCTCCAGGCCCAGCTCCGGGGCCGCTTGGGCGATCTCCACCAGCCGGTCGGCGGTGAAGTACATCTCGGTGGCCTCCCAGTGGTTGATGAGCACCGGCTTGCGGCGTCCGGCCCAGGGGTCCCGAATCAGATTTTGGCGAATTGCCCGGTGGAACTGGCGGCTCATCTGTCCAAATCCGGACGGGGAGCAGACCATGGCCGCCTCGGGAGCGGTGAAGGTCATGCCCGGCTCCAGCGTCCAGCTGAACTGGTAGGGGTTGAGCCCCAT
>JAAWSG010000097.1 GCA_022801435.1 Lawsonibacter sp. | reverse complement strand
CCGGCGTACAGCTCGCAGAACACCAGCTCCCAGTTGAATTTCTGCTCCTTCTCGTTCCAGTCCACCGGGCAGCCCCGGCCCTGGTCCTCCACCTGGATGGAGCCGTCCTCAAAGCGGGTGACGGTAATCAGCGCGCCGTGCCCCTCCCGGGCCTCGTCAATGGCGTTGGACATGATCTCGAAGACCGCGTGCTCACAGCCCTCCAGGCCGTCCGAGCCGAAAATGACCCCCGGCCGCTTCCGCACCCGGTCCGCCCCCTTCAGGGCGGATATGGAGTCGTTGCCGTAGGCGGCTTTTTTTTGTGCCATGCGTTGTTCTCCTCTTCCTGCGCCGGTCAGGGGCGCACAATACCTCAAAATAAGTGTAGCAGATGGATGCCTGAAAAGTCAAGGGAAAGCGGGGGGCTAGTTGGACAGCCTGCGCAGGGGGCACTCGGACAGGCACACCCGCTGGGCCAGGGTGTGCAGGCCGTTGTCCCGGAGGTAGTCCTGCAAAATAGCGGCGGACTGGGTGGAGTCGGGGCCGATGATAAGCTCGGTAATCAGATCCTCCAGGCCGATGCCGGCGCTCCGGCACATGGACCGCAGATCCAGGGGGTAGTATTTTTTGATCCGCTCCTGGGACACATGGTAGCAGGGGCGCACATCGAAGTCCTCCCGCTCGAAGGGGGAGACCACCAGGCGCATCTCGTACTCCGAGGAGAAGGAGGGGTGCTTGAAAGCCACCGAGCAGGCCCAGGCGTCCCGCATGGCCCGCCGCACCCGGGGGTCCTCCCCGGAGAGGGGGCCTCCCGCCCGGGCCAGGCGGCAAAACACCTCCACCATGGGGTGTCCTGCCATGCTGCTCTGGTAGAAGACGGTCTGAAGGGAGAGTCCCCCCGCCGCCATGTTTTGCAGCAGCTCCCGCTGGAAGGCGATGCACACTCCCCGCCCCCGGTTGCCGTACCGCTCCCACTGGGCCGCGTCGTCCCGGTGGAAGGAGAAGCAGGCCGCGAAGGCGGAGTACTCCTTCCGCAGCTCCTCCCGGAACAGGGCCCGTACCTGACCGGCCCCGCCGGGGTCCCCCTCCTGCTCCAGCCGCTGGGCGATGGCGGCGCACAGTCCGCCCATAAAGTGCCGCATCTCCGCCGAGTCGTTCATCCGCAGGACGTTGTTCACCCGCAGCTGGGCGCAGCGCAGAATGCCGTCCAGGGCCTGAAAGTCGGTGTAGTGGTACAGGACGCTGCCCCCGGCCCCTCCGTATTGGTGCATACCGCTCCTCCTCGTTCTGTCAATTGCCCAGCTGTTCCAGGGCGGCGGCCAGCTTCTGCCGGTAGGCCTCCACCGCCTCCCGGGGGGCGGTGAGGCTGAGACTGCCGTCCAGCCCCATCAGCCAGCCGAAAAACTGGGGGCTCATCACCACCGGGAGGGTGACCAGAAAGTGCTCCTCCCCGTCGGGGACCAGAATGACCTCCTGGCCGAAGCGGTCCCACACCAGCCCGGCCTTCTCCCGCCGGCCCCGGAGGGTGACCTTCATCTCCTGGCCGCTGTACATGCCAAAATGCTTCTGCCCGTACTGGGCCAGCTGGAAGTCGGGGTAGCGCTCCCGGCCCTCCCGCTGCAGGCAGGTGACCACGATCTCGGTCATCTTGTCCACCCGGTAGTGGCGCATCTCCCGGTGGGCGTGGTCAAAGGCCACCAGGTAGTAATTCTCGCTGTTCCAGATCAGCCCGAAGGGGGAGACGGTGTACCGCCTCCCCTCCTGCCGGAACACCTTTTGCCGGAAAAGGTCGTAGTCGAAATATTTGAAGGTGATGGCCCGCTGTCCGGCAATGGCGGTGTGGAGCTTGTCCACATTGTAGTAAATGCTCTCGTTCATCACCTTGATCCGCCCGCTGACATAGACCTGGCGCTGGAGCTGGCCCGCCTGGTGGACGCTGGTCAGCCGCTCCAGCTTGCGCAGCAGGGTGTCGCTCTTGCGCTGGGTGATGAAGCGGGAGGACTGCACCGCGTCCATCAGCAGCTTGACCTCGGGCAGCTCGAAGTCCCGCTCCCCCACGAACCACCCGGGGGCCTTGCCCTTCCGGCACTGCACGTCCAGGCCGAACTGGCGCAGGGACTCCAGGTCGTCATAGATGCTCTTGCGCTCCGCCCGGATGTCGTACCGGGCCAGCTCCTGAATGATCTGGCTCACCGTGGCGGGGTGGTCCTCATCGGTCTGGGTCAGCAGAAATTGACACAGGCGCAGCAGCTTGGTCTTCTGATTGGAGCTTTTTGCCATAAAAGCCGTCCTCCTTTCCGGGGCCTCCCCCCAGTATAGAGGGTGCGGCGTCCGTTAAACCGGACTTTTCAGGTCCAGCCCTCCCACACCTCCGGGCAGTACCCCACCGTGGCCTGCTTTCCGTTGCGGACCACCGGGGTGCGCAGGAGGGTGGGGTCCTCAAACAGCTTCTCCACCTTGGCCTGGCTGGAGGCCAGATAGGACACCAGCACCGCGTCCGGGTGGCTGGGGTCCACCATAGCCTCCAGCCCCACCGCCTGCTTGACGCTGTTCAGTTCTCCCAGGCTCATCCCCTGCCGGTTCAGGTCTACCGCCTGGAACTTGATGCGCCGCTCCTTGAACCAGCGCTCCGCCTTTTTGGTGTCGAAGCACTTGCGGGTTCCAAAAATTTGTATGTTCATAAAACCTCCTGAGAAGCTGAGCTCCCCTCTAGTATAGTGCCTTGGGGGCGGAAAGGCAACCTCTCTTTTCCGGGGCCCCCCCTCCAGGCGCAAAAGCCGCCCCCGGACAGGAGCCGGCGGCGGCTGAGGGGCTACACCTCCATAATCACAGGCAGGATCATGGGGGAGCGCTTGGTTTTCTTGTAGAGGTAGCCGGACAGGTCCCCCTTGACCGCCCCCTTAATGGCGGACCAGTCGGTGGAGAAGCGGGTATCCACGCTCTGCACCGCCTCCAGGGCGACCTGGCGCAGCTGCTCCATCAAACCCTCGGACTCCTTCACATAGACAAAGCCCCGGGTGATGATATCCGGGCCGGAGACCAGAGCGCCGTTCTCCCCGGACATGGACATCACCACCACGATGACCCCGTCCTCGGCCAGGTGCTTCCGGTCCCGGAGCACCACGCTGCCCACGTCTCCCACGCCGTAGCCGTCCACAAAGACCTGCCCGGCGGTGACCGTTCCGGCCAGCTTGGCGGAGCCCGGGGTGAGCTCCATCACCCGTCCGATGTCCCCGATGAGGATCTGGTTGGACGCCATCCCCATCTGCCGGGCCAGCTTGGCGTGGAGCTGGAGCATCCGCTGCTCGCCGTGGAGGGGGATGAAGAACTTGGGCTTGACCAGGGCGTGGACGATTTTCAGCTCCTCCTGGCAGGCGTG
>JAAWSG010000024.1 GCA_022801435.1 Lawsonibacter sp. | reverse complement strand
TCATATTGCTTTGTACTTACAGCTAAAGCAGTTGCGATTGTTAGTACTTTATACTCATATTTTTTCACTTGAAGATACCTCCATGCAAATACCGATTTGTCACAAGCCAAGTATACCACCAATGGGAATGACATTCAATCCTCATTTACAGGTGCTGATAGTAGTAGCAAGCAATGCCCCGGTATATACCCGGCGCAGCTTGTTGGGGGCTGATGGCCCCCAAGCCCCCGGTGCATCGGTGCAGCTCCGCCCGATGCACAAACCGCCGATGGCGTCTGCTGGCCTGTCCATACTGGGCAGAGATGGGACGCCCGGCCTACCTCGGAGAGTGCACGGCTGCCGGAGGCAGCACCACCGCCCGCTTCCGAGTGGTGAGTAAGTGCGCTCTTAGCAGAGGGCCCGACAAAGAGAACGGAGCGCCCAGGTCATCCCCGGACGCTCCCGCTCGGTTTTCTCCTGCTGGTCGATCACCGCCTTCCCAGCCTGTGCCATTCTGCCACAAATGAACCGCAGTCAATGTAATGTAGTGGCCTGGTGAAACCACCCTTTATACATTACATCTCAGTATAAAAGGACAGGCAGGGCTTCCACCTGTGCCACTATTTCTGATGCAATCCAGGAATAAAACCGCCTCTCCTGTAAATCGACCCATAAAATCCCCTCCGCCCTTGCTGATGGGAAAGGCGGAGGGAATTTTTGTGTTTTCAGAGGCCGTTCCCAGGCTCACAGCTCCAGGCCGTCGATGACCTTTTTCAGCTGCCGCGCCGAGCATTCCAGGGAGGCCTGTTCCCCAAAGCTCAGGGGGATGTTCACAATCCGCTCCAGCCCGTTCCGCCCCACGATGGAGGGGATACTCAGCGCCAGCCCCTCCGCGCCGTACTCCCCCTCCAGCACCACCGAGATGGGCAGCACGCCGTGCTCGTCCCGCACGATGCACTCCGCGATCCGCCCCACCGCCATGGCGATGCCGTAGCAGGTGGCCCCCTTGCGGCGGATGATCTCATAGGCGCTGTCCCGAATGGTCCGGTATATCCGCTCCATATCCGTCTGGCTCAGCCGCCTGCTCTGGAGCCGGCAGAAGTCCTCCAGGCTCAGGCCGGAGACGTTGGCCCCGCTCCAAACCGCCAGCTCGCTGTCCCCGTGCTCCCCCATGATGAAGGCGTGGACGTTGCGGCTGTCCACCCCCAGCTCCTCCCCCAGCAGCTGCTTGAGGCGGGCGGTGTCCAGCACGGTCCCCGAGCCGATGACCCGCTCCTTGGGGTAGCCGGACAGCTTCCACGCCGTGTAGGTCAGCACATCCACCGGGTTGGACACAATGAGCAAAATCCCCTGGAAGGACCGGGCGGTGACCTCCTTCATGATGCTCTTCATGATGGCGGCGTTGCGTCCGATGAGCTCCAGGCGGGTCTCCCCCGGCTTCTGATTGGCCCCGGCGGTGATGACCACAAGCCCGCAGTCGGTGATGCTGTCATACCCCCCGGCGGTGATCTCCATGGCCGCTCCGTAGGGCAGACCGTCGCTGAGGTCCATGGCCTCCCCCTCCGCCTTCTCCCGGTTGGCGTCTATCAGGACCAGCCGGGAAAACAGCCCCTGCTGCAAAAACCGAAAGGCGATGGAGGCCCCCACCGCGCCGCAGCCGATGATGGCCGCCTTCCTGTAATCAATCGCCATATCCATCCGCTCCTTATACTCAGATGCTTTAGCTGTGCCGCGTTTTTGAAGAAATTATGCGTATGAGAAAAACGCGCCGCTCCTGTGAGAAGCGGCGCGTTTTGTATGGGTTGAAGGAAAGCAGTCACTTCCGGGCGAAGAGGTAGTACCGGGGGGAGCGGCTGGCGGCGTCCTGGTCCAGCAGCTCCAGGGGGCAGTAGACGAACCGGCCCTCCACGCGGACCTTGTTCTCCCGGCCCGGCTCCTGATACTTATCGTACCGCCAGGAGGGGTCCAGGATACAAAACTCCCTGTCGTCCGCGCTGATGAGGGTGATATAGTGCCCGCCGTGGGAGAACAGGCCGGTATAGCCCCCCTCCTGGTCGCCGCCCACGTTGGCGATGATCCTCCCCCCGTGCTGGAGGTGCTTTACTGCCGTCCGCAAGTCGTCGGTGACGGCGTAGGACAGCCCGTACCGCTCCGCCACCACCGGGCCGATGATTCCCATATCCGTCCCCGGGGCGTAGTTGGCCCCCAGCTTCAGGGACAGGTCGATGCACTGGTGCAGGGTCAGCTCCTCCATCGTCAGCTGGTCCACCACCATGCACAGGCTGCACAGGCCGCACCCCGCCTCTTTGATGGAAGCCTGCCTCATGGGGCTGTCCGGGGCGCGGGTATCGGTGGGGTAGGGCAGGTTGGGGTACTCCAGCTGGTTGAGATACTTCATAACAGAAAACCTCCAAATTCCGGCGCAGGGCTCAGCCGTCCGCGTACTGGGTGAGCTGGAGGGCGAAGCGGTCGCCGTTGATAATCTGCGTGCCCACATAGAGCGGCTCGCCGGTGCGGGTGTAGGTGGTGCTCCTGACGAACAGGAGGGGGACGCCGGTCTCCACCTGGAGCAGCAGGGTCTCCTCTGCGGCGGCGCGGCACAGCTCGATCTGTTTGTCCGCCCGGGCCACCGACACCCCCTCCTGCTCCCGCAGGTACTGGAACAGGGAGTTGTTGTCAAACCGCTGTCTGAGCAGAAGGGCATAGCGCATGGGGAAGTAGTTTTTCTCGATGGCCACCGGGACCTCGTCGGCAAAGCGCAGGCGGCTGATATAGATGCCCTGGGAGCCGGCGGGCTGGCTCAGGCTGGCGGCGATCCGGTTGCTCAGCTCCACCTGCCGGTTCTCCAGCATACGCCCGCCCGGCTGGACCCCCTGGCGGAGGCAGGAGTCGCTGAAGCCGTCCAGCCTCCGGGTGTCCCAGGTGTGCTTCAGCTTCTTCACAAACGTCCCCTTGCCCTGCTTGCGCTCCACCAGGCCCTGGTTGCACAGTCCGCCCACCGCGCTGCGCACCGTGATGATGCTGACCCCAAACTGCTTCGCCAGTTCCGCCTCAGTGGGCAGGCGCTCGCCGGGGGCCCGTTCTCCGGTGATGATCTGCCGCTTCAGCAGCTCCATCAGCTGGACGTAGAGCGGCGTGGCGGAGGTGGGGTCCAGTATCATGGAATTCGCCTCACTTTCTCGGTCTGGAGGGGATCAATACTCCACCTTCCACATATAGCGGCGCTCGTCCATGGAGTGGCCCCGGAGCTCCGCCATCTGGGAGACGTAGTACCGCTCGATGGGAATCATGACCACAGGGTTGAAGAACTCCACCACGCTGGGGTGGATGCGGCCCTTGTTCAGTTCCTGGAAGTCGATGATAATGAAGTTTTCCCCATAAGTGTTCAAAAATTTCAGGCAGCGCTCATCCAGAGCCCGAGTGCGTCCCTCGCTCATGAGCAGGACCATGGGCAGGGCCTTGTCGGTGGTCTCAAAGGGGCCGTGGAAGTACTCGCCGGTGTGGAGGCAGACGGCGTGCTTCCACTGCATCTCCATAAAATGGCAGCAGCACATGGAGTAGGCCACCCCATAGTTGGGTCCGGAGGCCAGCACGTAGAAGACAGGCTCGTCCTTCACCTTCTCCGCCCAGGCCCGGGCGGCGGGGAGACAGCTCTCCTTGCCCTCGGCCACAATCTGGTCGATGTGGCTGTACGCCTCCATGGCCTTGTCGTAGTGCTCCCAGCCCTCGATCTGGTGGAGCAGCTCAAAGCCGATGCGCAGGGAGTTGGCCTGGTTGGAGTCGCTGTAGACCTGGTCGTCCCCGTTGGAGTAGGTGACCACATACTGCCCCACCTGGGCCATGCCGGTCTCCATGGAGCCGGTCATGGCGATGGTGAGGGCCCCGGCCTGATTGGCTGTTTTGACCGCCTCCACCGTCTCGGCGGTGGCTTTCAGGGAGCAGATCACCGCCACGCACCGCCCGTCCAGCTCCTTGGGGGTGGCGTGGACGAACTCGTTGCTGGTGTAGGTGGTGGCGGAGAAGGTCCTGGCCTCGCTCTGGAGCAGGTACAGCCCCGGGAAGATGGCCGCCTTGGAGCCTCCGCAGGCCACGAAGTACACGTGCTTCAGCCCACCCCTGGCGTCCGTCTTCTCCTTAATCTCGGCGATAATCTCTTTCACGGTCTTGTTCATGATACATTCCTCCAAATTTTTGGCGTGTCCGCCCTGATTGATTTGTTGATTGCAGCTGTGTGAATGAATCTGCATGGCGTGCTCAGATATCCTGTTTATCCGTCCTGCTCCGGGTCATAGGCCTTCCCCTCCCCAAAGGCGCCGCAGACCAGGCAGGTCTGGGCGGAGAAGCCGGCGGCCCGCTCCAGGGCCCCCTCCAGCAGACGGGCGCGCAGGGCGGAGTCCATATCCTCCCCGTGCTCCAGCTGGCCGGCCCGCCAGGAGAGCAGGAACGCGGTGGCGAAGGAGTCCCCCGCCCCCAGGGTGTCCACCGCCTCCACCAGCTGGGGGGGCCGGAGATAGAAATCCTGCCCGTCAAAGAGGACCGCCCCCTCGCTGCCCCGGGTGGCGATTACCATCCCCGCCCCGGCGCCCTGCATCCGGCGGCAGATGTCCTGAGCCTGCTCCAGGGAAACAGAGCCGCAGGAGAGGAAGGCGTAATCCACATGGGGCGCCACCCGCTCCACCCGCGCCTCGTCCGTCCACTGGCCCGAGAAGTCGTAGGAGACTGGGACGCCCGCCTCCCTCAGCCGTGGGAGCTGCTCGTCCATATAGCTGTTGTTGGTGGTGTGG
This sequence comes from Lawsonibacter sp., assembly GCA_022801435.1. Classification (GTDB taxonomy): domain Bacteria; phylum Bacillota; class Clostridia; order Oscillospirales; family Oscillospiraceae; genus Lawsonibacter. The sequence goes on along the minus strand of JAAWSG010000024.1, from coordinate 27,993 downwards.
CACAGGTCGAAGCCTCCGATGTACGCCAGGTCCTCCCCGTCCAGCTCCAGGGGGTGCTCCCGCAGGACCCCGCCCCGGTTGCTGCCCAGAAAGACCCGGTCCCCGTTGACCAGGCTGACCCGGGCACAGCCGTTCTCCCCCTCGTACTGCCGGCAGCGGCTCCGGTCCACTCCCCGCCTGTCCAGGGTCTGCCGAACGTGGGCGGCAACCTCATCGCTGCCGAACACCCCCAGATAGGCGGACTCAACCCCCAGCATCCGGGCGTATACAGCGAAGTTCAGCGCCTGACCGCCGGGGTACATGGTGCTCTGATGGACATATTTGTCACAGACATTGTCCCCGATCCCGATGACTCTCATCTTCATAACCTCCTGTGTTGAAGCTTGGCCGGCCCCTGTACCCGGCCCGGGCTTACTCATAATATAATGTTATATAATAACTTTGTCAAGGGTTCTCCCCCAAAAATTTTTTCTTTGGGAGGTTTGTCCTGTTTTCCCGTCCCGTTTTGTCTGATTTTGTGCATCAAATCAGGAATCTCAAATTTTTTTCGGGTAAATTCTCGGTCTGGACATCCAGCGCTCCCCCGAAAGAAGCTCCGCAGCAGCCCCATTTTTTATAATGATTGTAAAAAAGTCTGTACTTTATAACTGTCTTGTGGTATAATATCGCTAAACGTCTAGAAAAAAGCCTCAGGGCCTGCCGGCTGAGCGCCGCTCAGACAGTATAAAAATTCCCCTCGGGCATCCATTTTCTGTAAAACAGGAGGCAGCTATGAACAAAACCGACCCCCGCTATCAGGCCTATGTCCACATCCTGGAGGAGGAGCTCCTGCCCGCCATGGGCTGTACCGAGCCCATCGCCGTGGCCTACGCCGCCGCCCTGGCCCGGGACATCCTGGGCAAACGCCCTGACCGGCTGGTCATCCATGTCAGCGGCAACATCCTGAAAAATGTAAAGAGCGTCGTGGTCCCCAACACCGGAGGCCAGCGGGGCACCGCAGCCGCAGCCGCCGCCGGAGTGGTGGCCGGGGACGCGGAGAAGGAGCTGGAGGTCATCGCCAGCGTCACCCCGGAGCAGCAGGCCCAGATCAGCGCCTTCCTCCAGGAGTGCCCGGTCCAGGTGGAGCTGGCCGACTCCGACCAGATCTTTTACATCGGCGTCACCGCCTATGCCGGCGAGGAGTACGGCAAAACCGTCATCACCGGCTACCACACCAACGTGGTGCTCAAGGAGCGCAGCGGCCAGGTCCTCCTCCAGAAGAAGGAGCAGGAGGCCGAAATGGAGAGCCCTTATGACGAAAAGAGCCTGCTGTCCATCAAGGGCATCCTGGACTTCGCCGAGACGGTGGACCTGGATGACGTGCGCGGCCCGGTCCAGCGGCAGATCGACTACAACTGGGCCATCTCTCAGGAGGGGCTCCGGGGAAACTACGGGGCCAACATCGGCAGCGTCATCCTCCAGAACTACGGCAGCGATGTGAAGGCCAGAGCCCGGGCCTACGCCGCCGCCGGGTCGGACGCCCGGATGAACGGCTGTGAGCTGCCGGTGGTGATCGTCTCGGGCAGCGGCAACCAGGGCATCACCGCCAGCGTCCCCGTCATCGTCTACGCCAAGGAGCTGGAGGTGAGCGAGGACAAAATTCTCCGGGCGGTGGTCCTCTCCGACCTGATTACCGCCCACCAGAAGTCGGGCATCGGCCGGCTGTCCGCCTACTGCGGAGCGGTGAGCGCCGGCTGCGGGGCGGGGGCGGCCATCGCCTACCTCAACGGCGGCGGCTATGAGGAGATCGCCCACACCGTGGTCAACGCCCTGGCCATCGTCTCCGGCGTGGTGTGCGACGGGGCCAAGGCCTCCTGCGCGGCCAAGATCGCCGCCGCGGTGGACGCCGGCATCCTGGGCTACCAGATGTACAAGGCCGGCCAGCAGTTCTGGGGCGGGGACGGCATTGTCTCCAAGGGGGTGGAGAACACCATCACCAACGTCGGCCGCCTGGCCCGGGAGGGAATGCGGGAGACCGATAAGGAGATCATCAAAATCATGCTGGGCTGAACAGCCGGAAAAGGGAGGTCGATTATTTTGACGGTAGATCGCGAGGAATATTTGGCACAGCTGGCGGCCCTGGTCAACATTGACAGCGGCTCCTATGACCCTGCGGGCATCAACCGGGTAGCGGACCAGCTGGAGACCTGGTATCGGGAGCTGGGCTGGCACATCCAGCGCCACGACCTGGGGCCCGAGACTGGGAACCTGCTGGAGATCAGCAACCGGCCCGCGGAGCACTACGATGTGATGTTTGTGGGCCACATGGACACCGTCTTCCCCAAGGGCACGGCGGCCCAGCGCCCCTTCTCCCAGGACGGGGTCAACGCCTACGGCCCCGGGGTAGGGGATATGAAAAACGGCGACGTGGCCATGCTCCAGGTAGCCAAGCACCTCAGCCCGGAGACCTTGGAAAAGCTGAACATCTGCATGGCCTACAACCCGGACGAGGAGATCGGCAGCATCTACTCCCGGGAGAAGCTGGACGAGATCGGCCGGCGCAGCGATTTTGTCTATGTGATGGAGTCCTGCGGGGAGCACAACCGCCACTGCTTCGCCCGGAAGGGACGGATGAGCTATGTGCTCCGCTTCCACGGGCAGGCCGCCCACGCCGGGTTTATGTTTGAGCGGGAGAACGCCTCCGCCGTGCTGGAGATGGGGCACTACATCGTCAAGCTCATGGGTCTGGCCAGCCGGGAGGAGGACACCACCGTCAACGCGGGGGTCGCCAAGGGGGGCATCGCCGCCAACGTGGTGGCCGACTCCGCCGAGCTCTGGGTGGAGATGCGCTTCAAAAAGGACTCCGAGCGGGAGCGCCTCACCCGGGAGGTGGACGCCCTGCTCCAGGGGGACCCCTTCGTCCCCGGGGTCACGGTGGAGGTGGTCCAGCACGAGTCCATGACCGCCTGGACCAAGACCCCCGCCACGGTGGAGCACATCGCCCGTCTGGAGTCCACCGCCCAAAAGCTGGGCATCGAGTTTGAGCAGAAGGACCGGGGAGGTCTGTCCGACGCCAACCACCTGTCCCAGTGCGGCGGGGTGTGCAGCGACGGCATGGGCCCCCACGGCGCGCTGGACCACAGCGAGAAGGAGTTCAGCATCATCGACACCATCCAGCCCTGCGTGCAGCTGCTGTGCGCCGTGCTGGAGGAGCTGGCGGACCAGCGCTGACATCCGTGTATTTCGCCCCGGAGGAGGAACCGGGACGTGTACAATAAGCACCCACCACATGTTATAAGGAGGAAAACGAATGAAGAAAGTACTCAGCCTGCTCCTGGTCACCGCCATGAGCCTGTCCCTGCTGGCCGGCTGCGGCGGCGGAGACGGAAACAGCTCCAAGTCCAACGGCGGCGCGAACCCCTCCACCAGCGGGACCACGGTGGACACCTCGAACCGGAAGGACCTGGTCATCTGTATGCCGGAGGAGATCGAGACCTTCGACCCCATCTCCACCTCCGCCATGAATACCCAGGCGATCACCAACATGATGTATGTCCGCCTGTATCTGGAGGACACCAACGCCGAGCTGTATGAGTGCCTGGCCCAAGACTTCAACGTCATCTCGGACACCGAGATCCAGATCACCATCAAGGACGGCTTCAAATTCACCGACGGAAGCGACATCACCACCGAGGACGTGGTCTTTACCCTGAACCGCGCCCTGGAGAGCCCCAACTTCTCCACCCTGCTGGCCACTGTGGAGGCTTTTGAGGTCGTGGACGCGTCCACCTTCCGCATCACCACCACCGGCCCCTCCCCCTCCATCAAGCTGGCCCTGTCCCACCCCGGCACGGGCATCCTGCCCAAAGCCTATGTGGAGCAGGCCCTGTCCACCGGCGACTGGAGCAATCCCGTGTGCTCCGGCCCCTTCAAGCTGGAGGAGCGCAAGGTGGGCGAGAGCGTCAAGGTGGTCAAGAACGACACCTACGCCGACCCCAACACCCAGGCCCAGTGCACCTTCCGCTATGTCCCCGAGGCCAGCAGCCGCACCGTCCTGGTGGAGACCGGCGAGGCGGACGTGAACTTCTCCTTCGCCACCGCCGACTACGACCGCGCCAGCAAGGACTCCAACCTGAAGATCCACGAGCACAGCGGCACGGTCACCCAGTACATCGGCGTGGACACCACCATGGCCCCCTTTGACAACAAGCTGGTCCGGCAGGCCCTGTGCTACGCCATCAACCGGGAGGATGTCATCACCGTGGTGGCCGAGGGGCTGGGCTCCCCCGCCTATGGGGTGCTGCCTCCCTCCACCAACGGCCACCTGGAAAATCCCTCCAACTATACCTATGATCCCGAGAAGGCCAAGGAGCTGCTGACCCAGGCGGGCTACCCCAATGGCTTCGAGACCAAGCTGATGGCCTTCAACGACCTGGGCAAGCGGGTGGCCGAGATCGTTCAGATGTTCTTGGCCGAAGTGGGCATCACCGCCAACATTGAGACCTATGACTCCAGCGTCCGCCTGTCCATGATCACAAACCATCAGGTCCCCATGTTCGCCGGGTCCTGGGGCGCTATGGCGGATGCCGACCTGGTGCTGCCCCGCCTGTTCACTGAGGCGGCCATCGGCGGCATGAACTTCACCCACTACTTTGACCCCAAGCTGGACGATTTGTTCACCAAGGCCCGCAACACCTATGACGACGCTGAACGGGAGGGCTACTACAACGAGGCGGTCACCTTCCTGGCGGACGAGGCCCCCTGGTGTCCCCTGTACGTTCCCAGCGCGTTCTGCCTGACCCGCGCTGACCTCCAGGGCGTGGAACTCAGCGGCGAGTCCATCATTGAGATGTGGCAGCTGCACTATTAAGCCCCTCCAGCCTGTTCCCCGCCTGTGTGATCTTGTAAAGTATGCCCAAAGGCGTCCGTCCGTCAACCCGGCGGGCGGACGCCTCACCCATTCAAGCCGGAGGAAATATAATGTCGAAATATATCATCAAGCGCGTCCTGGCGCTGATCCCGGTCATCCTGGGCGTCATTTTTATCATCCAGTTGATCCTCTACCTCTCCCACAGCGACCCCGCCGTGGTCATCCTGGGCACTAACTATACCCCCGAGGGGGCGGCGGTCGTCCGGGAACAGCTGGGCCTGGATCGTCCCTTCCTTATCCAGTTCCTCAGCTACATCTGGGACCTGGTGCGGGGGGATTTCGGCAACTCCTACATCAGCGGCGAGCCCGTCATCACCCAACTGGCCGCCCGCTTCCCCAACACCCTGATTCTGGTGTTGGTCTCTATGACCCTTTGTACAATCGTCTCTCTGCCCATCGGCATTCAGACCGCCGTGAAGCCCAACTCCTTCCTGTCCAACATTTCCGCCGCCTTCAGCATGATCGGTATCGCGCTGCCCACCTTCTGGCTGGGCCTGATGCTCATCCTGCTCTTCTCGGTCAAACTGAACGGACTGCTGCCCGCCATCGGCAGCGTCAGCCCCACGGGACTGATCATGCCCTCCATCACCCTGGCCGCCTCCTTCATGGCGGGGACCATGCGCACCACCCGCTCCTCCATGCTGGACTGTTTGAACCAGGACTATATCCGCACCGCCAAGGCCAAGGGCGTGGCCCATGGCGACGTCATCAACAAGCACGCGCTGAAAAACGCCCTGCTCCCCGTCATTACCGTAGTGGGGATGAACGTGGGCTCCCAGATGGGCGGCTCCGTCCTGACTGAGACCGTGTTCTCCTACCCCGGCCTGGGAGTCATGCTGATGAACGGCATCAAGCAGACCGACACCCCCACCATCCTGGGCTGTCTGGTGGTCATGGCGCTGTGTATCGGGATCTGCAACCTGCTGGTGGACGTGCTCTTCGCCTTTATTGATCCGCGGATCAAATCTCAGTACAGCAAGGGGAGGTAAGAAAAATGTCTGGAACAACCGCAACCCACTCGGACAACGAGAGGCTGACCCGAAACGATATTTTGCGAAAATTCAAAAAGAAGACCCCCATGCAGGAGATCATGATCCGCTTCCTGCGCAACCGGATGGCGGTGGTGGGCATCATCATCTTCGCCGCCATTCTTCTGCTGGCCATCTTCGCCGATGTCATTGCCGACTACGAGACTGTGGCCCTGAAAATGAACATCCCGGAGCGTCTCCAGGCCCCCAGCGCCGCCCACTGGCTGGGTACAGATGAGTCCGGACGGGACGTGTTTGCCCGTATCATCCACGGAGCGCGGACCTCCCTGTGGATCGGCTTTGTTGCCACCGCCTTCTCCCTCCTTCTGGGAGGCGCTCTGGGGGCCATCGCCGGTTACGTCGGGGGCTGGCTGGACGAGCTGATCATGCGCATCATGGACGTGATGCTCTGCCTGCCCGAGATGCTGCTGGCCATCGCCATCGTGGCCGCTATGGGGGCCAATGTGGTCAACATGATCATCGCCATCGGCATCTCCCGCATCCCCCGCTTCGCCCGGATTGTCCGCTCCTCGGTGCTCACCGTGCGGGGGATGGAGTATGTGGAGGCCGCCCGGGCCATCGGCGCCCGCAACGGGACCATCATCGCCCGGCACATCCTGCTCAACTGCATGGGGCCCATCATCGTCCAGATCACCCTGATTTTCGCCAGCTCCATTCTGGCCATCTCCTCCCTGAGCTTCCTGGGTCTGGGCATCAAACCCCCCGCTCCCGAGTGGGGCAATATGCTGTCCGCCGGCCGCGACAATATGCGGGACTATCCCCATCTGGTGCTGGCCCCCGGCATGGCAATCTTCCTGAGCATCTTTTCACTCAACCTGCTGGGTGACGGCCTGCGTGACGCGCTGGATCCCAGACTGAAGCAGTAAGGAGGGGAGACTATGGCAGGTGAAATCCTCCAAATCAAAGATTTACGCATTGAATTCGTCTCTGAGGGCGAGGTGACCCAGGCGGTCAACGGAGTGGACCTGTCCATCGCCGAGGGCAAGACTCTGGGTCTGGTGGGGGAGACCGGCGCCGGCAAGACCACCACCGCTCTGTCCGTCCTCAACCTGGTCCCCAAGCCCCAGGGCAAGATCCTCTCCGGTCAGGTCATCCTGGACGGGGTCAATGTCCTGGAGCAGTCCGAGCACGAGATGGAGAAGATCCGGGGCAACACGGTCTCCATGATTTTCCAGGACCCCATGACCGCCCTGAACCCCGTCATGTCGGTGGGGGAGCAGATCGCCGAGGTGGTCAAGATACACGACCAGCTGGACGACAAGCAGGCCATGGAGCGGGCCCGGGAGATGCTGGAGACGGTGGGCATCCCCGGCGAGCGGGCGGGGGAGTACCCCCATCAGTTCTCCGGCGGCATGAAGCAGCGGGTGCTCATCGCCATCGCCCTGGCGTGCAGTCCCAAGCTGCTGCTGGCGGACGAGCCCACCACCGCCCTGGACGTGACCATCCAGGCCCAGGTGCTGGAGCTGATGAAGGGACTGCGGCAGAAGTACAACATGGCCATGCTGATGATTACCCACGACTTCGGCATTGTGGCTGAGGTGTGTGACGAGGTGTCCGTCATGTACGCCGGGCGTATTGTGGAGCACGGAACCCTGGTGGACGTGTTCGACAACAAGCGCCACCCCTATACCGAGGGGCTGTTCAACTCCCTGCCCGACATCCAGAACCGCAAGTCCGAGCTGAAGCCCATCAAGGGACAGATGCCCGACCCCACCAATCTGCCCAGCGGCTGCCCCTTCCACCCCCGCTGCGACTACTGCCGGGCGGAGTGCTCCCAGAAGGAGCCCCCCAAAATTCAAATCAACGACACACACTATGTCCGCTGCTGGCTGTACACGGATACCACCGAGAGCCAGCTGGAATCGTAAGGAGGTGCGGCAGTGGGAGACGTATTGCTGGAGGTAAAAAACCTAAAAAAATACTTTAAGACCCCCCGGGGCCTGCTGCACGCGGTGGACGATGTCAGCTTCACCCTGGAGCGGGGGAAGACCCTGGGCATCGTGGGCGAGTCGGGCTGCGGCAAGAGCACCACAGGCCGGACCATCCTCCGCCTGGAGGAGCCCACCGCCGGGCAGGTCCTCTTCGAGGGCAAGGACATCACCAAAATCAGCAAGACCGCCATGCGGAAGCTGCGCAGGGAGATGCAGCTGATTTTTCAGGACCCCTTCTCCTCTCTGGACCCCCGGATGACGGTGAGCCAGGCCATTGAGGAGCCCATCAAGCTGGCCAAACTCATCCAGGACAAGAACCAGCGCTTCCGCCGGGTGCTGGAGCTGATGGACACGGTGGGGCTGGCCCAGCGGCTGGTGAACACCTACCCCCACGAGCTGGACGGAGGCCGCCGGCAGCGCATCGGCATCGCCCGGGCCCTGGCCATGAATCCCAAATTCATCGTCTGTGACGAGCCGGTGTCCGCCCTGGACGTGTCCATCCAGGCCCAGATCCTCAACCTGATGAAGCACATCCAGAAGGAGCTGGGTCTGACCTACATCTTCATCACCCACGACCTGTCGGTGGTCAACCACTTCTCGGACGACATCGCGGTGATGTACCTGGGCCGTCTGATTGAGAAGGCCCCCTCCGAAAAACTCTTTGAGCACCCCATGCACCCCTACACCCAGGCGCTGCTGTCCGCCATCCCGGTCCCCCGGCTCCACAACCGGGGGGAGCGCATCCTCATCAAGGGAGAGATCACCTCCCCCATCAACCCCAAGCCGGTGTGCCGCTTCGCCAACCGCTGCCCCTACTGCACCGATGTGTGTACCTCCAAGGAGCCGCAGCTGGCCGAGGTGGAGCCGGAGCACTTCGTGGCCTGCCACAACCTTTCCAGCCTCCCATTCAACGCCCGAAAATAACCGAATTTTTCTCCATAAACAGCGGGGAGAGCGCCCATCCGGCCCTCTCCCCGCTGATTTCTTTTTCTCCAAAGGGGGCGCTATGCTTGGTCCGGCATCAGCAGCAGTCCGGCAGCCAGCAGACCGCAGGACACCCAGATGGTCCGCAGGCCCAGATACCGGGTCAGCACACCGCCCACGCCCGCTCCCGCCGCGAAGAGCAGGATCATCAGGGCATACGTCCCCGCCGCCCGGAGCTCCGCCCTGTCCCCGCGTTCCAGTGCGCCGCAGAGATGGGCCATGCCGCTGCGCAGGTTCCCGATACACATGGTGCTGGCATAGGCGCTGCCCTCCACCGAGCGGAAGCTCTGCACCTGCATGGCACAGGAGAAGGAGGTCAGGGCGTTGGCCAGGCCGCTCCGTCCCGCGGGCAGGAGTCCCACCGCCCCCAGCAGCGCAATCTCCCCGGCCAGCACCAGCTGCCGCCAGTGGAGTTTCCCGCCGCCGGGGAACCTGGCCTGAATCAGTCCGGCGGCCAGCACCCCCAGGGCAAAGGCCAGCACCGGGACCAGATACCGCAGGCAGGCGCTGAACTGTCCGGAAAAGAGGGCGTGGCTCATCAAAACAATGTTCCCCGTTTGGGCGTTGGCGAACACCCTGTCCCGCATAAAATAGGAGTACGCGTCCTGGAGCCCGCCGGACAGGGTGAGGGGAATCATCACGGAAACCGAGTCCCAGCGCCGTCTCATGGCTGTTCGCGCTTTCCCTGGACGGCCTGCTCCTCCACCAGCCGCTCCGCCTCCACCAGACTGATTCCCTTCTCCCTGGCAATCCGGGCCAGGTCCTCATACTCGTGCTTGGACCGGGCAACCCCATAGCCGCTGGAGCGCTTCCTTCCCACCGGTCCCCAGGGGGTATCCAGGGTCTCCAGGGTCCGCTCCAGCACATACCGGTGGCTGGCGCTCTCCCGGACCCCCAGGGTGCTGGTGTGGCGGAAAATGGCCCGCACCACCGCCTCCCGGTCCCCGGGGCGGCAGATGGCCCGCAGCAGCAGCCCGGGACGGGACTTCTTCATCCCCACGGGGACGGTGTAGACCTCCAGCGCCCCCGCGTCAAAGAGCCGCTCCATGGCAAAGCCCACCGCCTCTGCCGTCATGTCGTCCAGGTTACAGGACAGGACGAGCACCATGTCCGTCCCCTCCTCTCCCTCGCCTAAAAGGGCCCGGACACAGTTGGCGGCAGGGAAGTCCTTTTTGCCGCAGCCGCAGCTGATTTGGGAGACCCGCATCGCCGGCATATCCCCAAAACGGGTCACGAAGCGCTTGAGCAGGGCCGCTCCAGTGGGAGTACACAGCTCCCCCTGAATGGCGCCGCCGTAGATGGGCACACCCCGGAGGACCCAGGCGGTGGCGGGGGCGGGGACGGGCAGAATTCCGTGGGCACAGTGTACCTGTCCGCTGCCCACGTGGACGGGGGAGGCGATGACCTCGTCGGGGGCCAGCCGGTCCATCAGCAGGCACACCGCCGTGATGTCCGCAACGGCGTCCAGGGTCCCCACCTCGTGGAAATGGATGTCCGAGACGGGGACACCGTGGACCTGGCTCTCCGCCTCCGCAATCAGGCCGTAGACCGCCATGATATCCTCCCGGACCCGCTGGGGGAGGTTCAGGTGTCCCTCCACGATGTGGGCAATCTCTCTCATTCCGCTGTGGCTGTGGCCGTGTCCGTGGCTGTGCTCGTGGTCATGCTCATGTCCGTGGTCGTGCTCGTGGTCATGCTCATGTCTGTGGTCGCGGCTCTCCTCCTCCTGGCCGTTTACCGTCACCGACAGGTGGGTCCCGGTGATGCCGCACTTCACCGCGGACTCCCGCCGGAAGCGCACCCCCGGAATCCCCAGCCCGTTCAGCTCCTCCACAAAGCCCTCCGGGTCGGGGAGGAGCTCCAGCAGCGCCCCGGCCAGCATATCCCCCGCAGCCCCCATGCCGCAGTCCAAATATAAACGTCTCATTTCGTCTTTCCCTCCATATGGTTAATCATACTTGCCAGATAGCCCGCGCCAAAGCCGTTGTCAATGTTCACCACCGACACCCCGCTGGCGCAGGAGTTCAGCATGGACAGCAGCGCCGCCAGCCCGTGGAAGGAGGCCCCGTAGCCCACGCTGGTGGGGACCGCGATGACCGGACAGTCGGCCAGCCCCCCGATGACGCTGGCCAGCGCCCCCTCCATCCCGGCGATGGCGATGATGACGCTGGCGGTCATAATCTCGTCCAGGTGGGCCAGAGTCCGGTGAAGCCCCGCCACCCCCACGTCGTACAGCCGGACCACCCGGTTGCCCAAAACCTGCGCGGTGAGGGCCGCCTCCTCCGCCACCGGGATGTCGCTGGTCCCGCCGGTGGCCACCACGATGTTCCCCAGTCCGCCGGCGGGAGGCAGCTCCCCCACAATCCCCACCCGGGCCTCCAGATGGTAGTCCAGGGGATGCGCCTGTCCCACTACGGCGGCGGACTCGGGGGAGAGCCGGGTAATCAGAACGCTCCCCTGTCCGCCCTCCCGCATGGCCGAGAGGATGCCGCTGATCTGCTCCGGCGTCTTGCCCGCGCCGTAGATGACCTCCGCCGCGCCCTGCCGCACCCTCCGGTGAAAGTCCACCTTGGCGTAGCCGATGTCCTCAAAGGGTTTTTCCTTCAGCTGGAGCAGGGCGTCCTCCACGCTCAGCCCCCCGGCTCGCACCTGCTCCAAAATGTCTCTAACCTCACGCCCCATTGCGCACCTCCAAATCCAGCAGCACTCCCCCGTAGTCCTGCCCCAGTTTTTTCAAAATCTCCTCCCGCCGCTCCAGCACCGCCCCCAGCTGGCCCTCCGGGACCTGAATGCGGGCACAGCCGTCCAGCAGCCGCACCCGCAGGTCCCGCAGCCCCAGGGAGGTCAAAAATTCCTCCGCCCGCCCGGTCCGCTCCAGGTCTTTTGGGGTGATGGGGGTGTTGGTGGGAATGCGGGTGGCCAGGCAGGCGTAGGCGGGCTTATCCCAGACGGACAGACCCGCCTCCCGGGACAGCCGCCGCACCTCCTTTTTGGTCAGCCCGCACTCCCGCAGCGGGGAACGCACCCCCAGCTCCCGCAGCGCCCGCATCCCCGGCCGGTCCCCCTCCGGGTCGGAGGCGTTGGTCCCGTCCACCACCAGGGGACAGCCCTCCTCCCCCGCCGCCCGGGCGATGGCGGAGAACATCCCTTTTTTGCAGAAGTAGCACCGCTCCGGCGGGTTGGCGGCCACCTCCGGCAGGGCCAGGATGTCCACCTCCAGCACCCGCAGCTCCGCCCCCAGCCCTCCGGCCAGCGCCCGGGCGTCCTCCAGCTCAAACCGGGGCTGGAAGGGGGTTTTGGCAAAATAGGGCCGGATGTCCGCTCCCCACTGGAGGGCGGCATACAGCAGATACGCCGAGTCCACCCCGCCGGAGAGGGCCAGCGCCGTCTTGGGACTTTTTTCAAAAAACTCCTTCAAGTTCACAGATTGCTCTCCTTTCGGTTCACCGCCTGCCGCAGCGCATTGCCCACCCCGGTGAGGGCCAGCAGCGTCACCACCAGAAATCCGCCGGGAATCAAAATCACCCACCACGCCCCGGTGAGCAGCGCCCGCTCCGCCAGAGACAGCATACTCCCCCAGGTGGGGGTCTCCAGAGGGAGTCCCATCCCCATAAAGCTGAGGGTGGACTCCGCCGCAATGGCCGAGCGCACGCTCATCACTGCCATGAACATGACCGGGGAGACAAAGCCGGGGGCCAGATGCCGGCGGAGGATGTGGAAAAACCCGCCCCCCATACACCGGGAGGCCAGGATATACTCGCTGTCCCGCAGCTGCCGCACCTGTGTCCGCACCACCTTGGCCATGGTGGTCCAGCCGGTCAGCCCAATGACCAGGGAGAGGCTCAGGGGACTGGCCCCGCCCAAAACCGCCTGGAGGAGCACCACCAGCAGCAGGCTGGGCACGCTGAGGAGAAGTTCGGCCAGGCGCATCAGCAGGGCGTCCAGCCATTTGGGCGCGCACCCGCTGGCCGCGCCGAAGAGGATGGCAAACCCGGTGGAGACCGCCGCCGCCCCCGCCCCGATGGACAGGGAGAGCTGTCCCCCTGACCAGATCATGGCGAAGATGTCCCGGCCCATGGCGTCCGTGCCGAAGAAAAAGGCCCGGCAGGGGGGGACATTGCAGTGGGCCAGGTCCATATGCGCCGGGTCCCCGGAGAGGAGGAGCGGGAGAAGCAGACAGCCCAGCACCACCGCCCCCAGCACCATCAAAGGGAGCAGCGCCCCTCTCCAGGCGGGCGGGCCCTCCTCCGCCGGGGGGAGGGGGGGCTGGGGTCGGATGCCCACCAGGGTAAAGCGCTCCCTCACCGCTCCATCACCTCCCGAATCTCCCCTCTGTCCCGGTCCCTGATCCGGGGGTCGAGGTCCTCATTCACCAACTGGGCGGCCATGCTGCACAGGATGACCAGCCCCCCGGACAGCAGGCACAGAAGCATCAGCAGGTTGTAGTCCTTGTACCGGGCGCTCTCATAGGCCAGGGTCCCAATCCCAGGGTAGGAGAACACCGTCTCCACCACGTAGGTCCCCCCCAGGATATGGGGGACCGAGACCGCCATCGCGCTCAGGCAGGCGGGCATCCCATTGCGCAGGCAGTGGCCCGCCAGAACCCTCCCCCGCCCCAGCCCTTTGGCCCGGGCCAGCAGGACATAGTCCGCCCGGACCTCCTCCAGCAGCTGGTTGCGCACCAGATAGGCGTAGTACCAGAGATGGCCCAGCACCACCGCGCTCAGGGGGAGGATCAGGTGAACCGCCCGGTCCCACACCCCGCCGCTCCCCCCCACGGACCAGGCCCCCGAGCTGGGCAGCCACCGCAGGGTGACCGAGAACACCAAAATCAGCACCAGAGAGAGCCAGAACTCGGGCACACAGCTGAGCGCCGTCCCCGCCCCGCAGATCAGCCGGTCCGCCAGTCCCCCCTCCCGCCAGGCGCACAGCAGGCCCAGCAGCAGCGCCCCCAGCCCGATGAGCAGACACCCCAGTCCGCCCAGCAGCAGCGTGTTCCCCAGCCGCTCCCCGATGACCTGGGCCGCGTCCATCTTGTACTGGTAGGAGATGCCGAACTCCCCCCGGGCCGCCCCCTCCAGCCAGCGGAGATACTGGACAGCGATGGGGTCGTTCAGTCCCAGCCGCTCCTCCGCCCAGGCCCGCTCCGCCGGGGTCAGACGCTCCGCCCGCTCCCCGTAGTAGGAGACCAGCGGGTCCCCGGGGGCCAGGCGGGAGATCCAGAACACCGCCGCGGACAGGACCAGCAGGCTGAGCAGAAGGGTCAGCAGCCCCCTCCCGCCGCGCAGCAGCAGCCTTTTGACGGTCATGGGGTCCTCCCTCCTCTCCGCACAAAATGTCCGGGACCGGCCTCCTCCAGCTCCCCCTCCAGGCACAGCCCCTCCCGGTCCAGCTCCACCGGCCTCCGGGCCCGCTCCCGGCGGGGGTCGGGAATGGGGACCGACGACAGCAGCGCCTGGGTGTAGGGGTGCTGGGGCCGGTCAAAGAGCGCCCGGGTGGGGGCCAGCTCCACCAGCCTGCCCCGGTACATCACCCCCACCCGGCCGCACAAAAACTCCACCATAGCCAGGTCGTGGGCGATGAACAGGAAGGAGAAGCCGTGCTCCCGCTGCAAGTGCCGGAAGAGGTTGACAATCTGAGCCTGGGTGGAGACATCCAGACAGGCGATGGGCTCGTCCGCCACCAGCAGCTCGGGCTCCAGGATCAGGGCCCGGGCGATGGCCACCCGCTGCCGCTGGCCTCCGGACAACTGGTCGGGATACCGCTCCAGCAGGCCGGGGTCCAGACCCACATGTTTCAGCTGAAAGGCCGCCTCCTCCCGGAGGGAGCCCCGGGGCGGGGGAAGGCGCTGGATGACCATGGGCTCGGCGATGAGGTCCGCCACCCGCATCCGGGGGTCCAGGCTGGAGCCCGAGTCCTGAAAAATCAGCTGCCGGGCGGTTTGCAGCATCCGCCGGTTGGCCCGGAATACCCGGGGGTCGCAGGTGTCCAGCCCCTTGAAGAGCACCCGCCCGCTCTGGGGGCGGCAGAGGTTCATGACGCACCGGGCCACGGTGGACTTCCCCGAGCCCGACTCCCCCACCAGCCCCAAAATCTCCCCCCGGCGCAGCTGGAGGGTCAATCTGTCCACCGCCCGAATGCCCAGCCCCCGTCTGAGGGGGAAGGTGTGGGTCAGCTCCTGGATCTCCAGCAGGTTCTCAGCCCCCATAGGCCCCTCCCGCCGGCGGGGAGATGTTTGGCGCCCGCCTGTCCAGCAGCCAGGTGGCCGCAAAGTGGGTATCCGTAATTTGGAACATGGGCGGTTCCTCCTCGTAGTCGATGTCCAGGGCGTACACGTTGCGGCAGGCAAAGGCGTCCCCCCTGGGCGGGCGGAGCAGGTCGGGGGGCATCCCGGGGATGGCGGTCAGGCTGTCCCGCCCCCGGTGCAGCGCAGGCAGGGCCCCCAGCAGTCCCCAGGTGTAGGGATGCCGGGGGTCGTAAAAAATCTCCTCCGCCGTGCCAATCTCCACCAGCTTTCCGGCGTACATCACCGCCACCCGGTCCGCCGCCCGGGCCACCAGGCCCAGGTCGTGGGTGACGAAGACGGTGGCCGTCCCCAGCCGGTGCTGCACCTGCCGGAGCAGGTCAAGGATCTGTGCCTGGATGGTCACGTCCAGGGCGGTAGTGGGCTCGTCCGCGAAGAGGATGGCCGGCTCCCCCGCCAGCGCAATGGCCATCACCACCCGCTGGCGCATTCCGCCGGAGAAGCTGTAGGGACACAGCCCCATGCGCTCCTCCGGGTGGTCGATGCCCACCAGCTCCATCAGCTCCGCCACTCTGGTTCGGAGGGCTCGCTTCCCCAGCCGGGGCCGGTGGACCAGCACCGCCTCCCCGATCTGCTCTCCCACCGTCATGGCGGGGTTGAGGGCGGTCATGGGGTCCTGAAACACCATGGAGAACAGCTTTCCCCGCAGCTGGCACATCCGCCTCTCCGGACAGCGGGTGATGTCCTCCCCCCGCGCCCGGATGCTCCCCGCCTTGATTCGGGCCGACTGGGGGAGCAGCTTCATGATGCTCCGGCACAGCACGCTCTTTCCGCAGCCCGACTCCCCCACGATGGCCAGCACCTCCCCGGGGCGCAGGGAAAAGCTCACGTCCCGCACCGCCTGGACCTCCCCTCGGGGGGTGAAAAAGCTCACCGAAAGATGGCTGACCTCCAGCAGCTCCGGCCCGGCGCTCTGTCTTTCCTCCATGGCTCCCTCCCTCACGGCTCCAGGCTCCATTCGTGGACGTTCCAGAAGATGCCCACCCCGTGGTGTCCCATCACCGTGTTTTGGGAGATGCCCTTCAAATTGGTTCGGGCCACGTAGTTGGCGTCAATGTAGCAGAGGAAGGCGTAGGGCGGGTCCTGGGCCAGCTCCTCCTGGAAGAGGGCGTAATAGCTCCGCCGCACCTCCGGGTCGTCGGAGCGGCGGGCCAAGGTCAGGTACTCGTCCACCTTCTCGTTGGAGTAGCCGCTGTAGTTGGCCCCCTTGTCCGTGCCGAAGACCTTATAGGTGTGGTCGTCCGCGTCAAAGGGGCTCCCCCAGCCGATGAGTCCCGCCATCTGTCCCTCCCAGTCTATCCGGGCGGGGAGCTCCACCGTGCAGCGGATGCCCCCCTCCCGGAGCATCTGGGCGGCGGCCTGCGCGATGTCAATGCGGTCCTGCTCCCCGGACATGACGCTGATGACAAAGCCCACCTCCTCCCCGTTCCGCTGGTAGAAGCCCTCCGGCCCCAGGGTACACCCCGCCGCCTCCAGCAGGGCCCGCGACCGGGCGGGGTCGTACTCCCAGCGCTCCGCGGCCCCGCTGTGGCAGGGGTTACGCTGGAGGGGACCGCAGGCGGGCATCCCCTGGCCCAGGAGCACCGAGTCCACAATGGTCTGCCGGTCGACGGCGCAGCAGATGGCGGGGATCAGGTCCCGGTTCTCCTGCCAGTAGCGGTGCCGGAAGTTGAACAGGATGCCCCGGTAGTCGGCGGTCTCCATGTCGTAGCAGCGGAACTCAGGCCGGCCGGCAAAATTTTGGGCGTTCCGGGGGTCCAGCAGCGCCAGGTCCAGCTCCCCCGACTCCAGCTGGAGGGCCTGGGCGCTGTCGTCCTCCACGATTTTGAACACGATCCGCTCAATATGGGGACAGCCCAGCCAGTAGTCCTCGTTCCGCGCCAGCACGATGGACTGGCCTGTGTCCCACCGCTCCAGCTTGTAGGGGCCGGTCCCCACGGGGGCGCGGAAGAAAGCGGAGGTCTGCATATCCTCCCCCTCCAGCAGGTGGGCGGGCAGGACGGGCATGGTCATATAGTCCAAAAACGCCGCGTTGGGGGCGGACAGCCGGAAGGAGACCGTCCCCTCGTCCAGGACGGTGATCTCCTCCACGTCCTCATAGTTGGGGGCGTTCTCCGAGCCGTTCTCCGGGTCCATAATGGCCTCGATGGTGAACTTGACGTCTCCGGCGGAGAGAGGGGCCCCATCGTGCCACCGGACCCCCTCCCGGAGGTGGAAGGTGTAGGTGCAGGACTCTGCATCATACTCCCACCGCTCCGCCAGACCGGGAACCACCTGATTCTGTCCGTCGTGGGCGGTCAGGCCGTTGAAGAGGAGCAGGTTGAGTTCACCGTGCTCATCCATGGCGGGGTTGATGCGGGTGCAGTCCCCGCTGCCATAGACCAGCGTATTGGGGGCCTCCGCCTCCCTGGGGGGTGTGCCGCCGCAGCCGGCCAGCAGCAGCACGGCCAGCAGCATTCCAAGCATTCGCCGCATATCAATGGGCTCCTTTCCTATCCTCCCCCCTGAAACCGGGCGCAAAAAGGCACATGGTCCCTCTTCTGAGGGAGCCATATGCCTTCCTAGCATATCCGCGATTACCGGGGGAGCCGGATTTGTACCGCTTCTGCGGTCCTGCCCCGCTTCATGCGGGCCCTTTTCGGGGATAGTATACCGAACAATCCCCCTCCTGTCAAGAATTTTCTAGTGGTTGAGCACCCGCACCCGGAGCATATTGGGGACCGCCCGCAGTCCGGCGGCCACCTCCTCGGTGATGCGGGTGTTCACATCCACCAGGGTGTAGGCGTAGTCCTTCTTGGACTTGTTGGTCATGTTCTCCACGTTGATGTTGTCGGCGGACAGCACCCCCATGATGTTGGTCAGCATGGCGGGGACGTTTTTGTGGATCATGCACAGCCGGGCGATGCCGCTCCACTCCAGGGACACGCCGGGCATATTCACCGAGTTGCGGATGTTGCCGTTGAGCAGGTAGTCCTGGAGCTGCCGCACCGCCATGACGGCGCAGTTCTCCTCGCTCTCCGGTGTGGAGGCCCCCAGGTGGGGGAGGGCGATGACGTTCCGCGCCGTGGCGATGCGGTCGTCGGGGAAGTCGGTGACGTACTTGGCCACCCGGCCCGACTCCAGGGCGGCGAGCATGTCCTCATCGTTCACCAGTCCTCCCCGGGCCAGGTTGATTACCCGCACCTGCCCCTTCATCTTGGCAATGGCAGCGGCGTTGATGGTGTCCTTGGTGGCGGGGGTGTAGGGGACGTGGATGGTGATGTAGTCGGACACCCGGTACAGCTCCTCCACGTTGTGGACCACGTGGACGTGCCGGTCCAGCCGCAGGGCGGTGTCCACCGACAGGTAGGGGTCGTAGCCGTACACGTCCATCCCCAGCTCCAGGGCGGTGTTGGCCACCAGCACCCCGATGGCTCCCAGACCGATGATGCCCAGGGTCTTGTGGTACAGCTCCGGCCCGGCGAAGGCGGACTTCCCCTTCTCCACCGCCTGGGTCAGCTCCACCTTGGGGGTGTGGGCCTGCTCCTGCACCCAGTCCGCTCCCCCCAGGATGTCCCGGGAGGCGATGAGCATGGCGGCGATGACCAGCTCCTTCACCGCGTTGGCGTTGGCCCCTGGGGTGTTGAAGACCACGATGCCGCTCTCCGAGCAGCGGTCAATGGGGATGTTGTTGGTCCCCGCCCCCGCCCGGGCCACGCACCGCAGGCTGTCCGGGAAGGGGTAGTCGTGCATGGGGGCGGACCGGACCAGAATTCCGTCCTCGTTGTCCACATCCTCCCCCGCCTGAAACCGGGTGGGGTCCAGCTTGGACAGCCCCACGGGGGAGATTTTGTTCAATGTTTTAATCCGGTACATGGAAATTACCTCGAATCTGTAAAAGTCAGCAGCAGTCCCAGTTGTAGAGCACCTTGGAAAAATCCCGGCGGCGCAGGTCCTCCCGGTTGATGAAAAAGCCGCCCACCCCGCAGTCCCCCCAGAGCACCAGGTCCTCCCGGCCCCGTCCGTCGCTGTCCAGCTGGAAGAGGAGGGTGTCCATCCGGCTGTACTCCGGCTTCTCCCCCCGGGGGTCGGTCTGGGTGAAGAAGGGGTAGCCGTCCAGCTGATGCCGGGCCTTCTCCTCCTCTCCCTCTTCCAGCTCCAGCGCGTCATAGGGCCGCCCTGCCTTAGAGAACAAATTGTAGAAATCCCAGATGGTCTGGATGGGCTTCTCCGGGCGGCGGCGGTTCCACGCCTGGCAGAACAGCTTCTCAAACAGAAAGTCCCCGTCGGGGATGTCCTCCTCCCGGACCTCCCCGAAGCAGATGCGGCAGGGCTTCTCTCCCAGGGGGGTATCCCACTCCTCCGAAGGGGGCGGCAGATGGATGTCCGCCGCTGTCACAGCAGGGTCCACCCGCTCCCAATAAAGTACCCGGAAGCCGGCAGGGTCCATCATGTTGTCAAAGTCCATCCCGAACACGTCGTCCGCCCCGATAAAAAATTGCAGCAGACCGGTGTGGGGGAAGTCGGGCAGGGCCTCCAGCCGGGCGCAGTCCACCTGGGCCAGGAATGTCATGGGCTTTCCCCCGCCGTCCACGGGCCACCGCTCCCCTTTGGGCAGGTAGGGGGTCCCTCCCACCTTGCTCTCCGTCAGGCCGGGCTCTCCCGGCTCCAGGGTGAAGGGCAGACGGGTCCTTTTGTTCTCCGCCCGGATCTCCTTGGCGATTTCCAGGGCCAGTTCCAAATCTGTCATATCTCGTTCCCTCCTATCATATCCCCATACGGGTCTTGAGCTTTGCCCCGTCCAGGGCGGGGGCGAGGACGAAAAAGAGCGCTCCGCTTCCGATGCCCTGGACCAGGGTCCCCAGGAACTGGGGGACAAAGGCGGCCAGGGTCCCGGCCATGACACAGCCGGCCAGGGCGTAGGCGGCGGGAGAGAAGACCCCGGCCAGCACCACGGCGGCCACATTCCGGGGGCAGAGAATGCGCTGATGCCCGCTGGTAAAGAAGCTGGCCAGCAGCGCCTTAATGACCAGGGTGGGCAGCACCCACATGGGGGCGGTGAGCAGGTCGGCCAGCCCCGCTCCGATGGCCGCGGCGGCAGCGGCGTAGGGGAGGGGGAGCAGACACGCGGCCAGGTAGATCAGCGCGTCCCCCAGATGGATATATCCCCCGGTGGGAATGGGGATGTGGAGCATATAGGCGGTCATCACGGTGATAGCCCCGGCGAACAGGGCGGTGATGGACAGCAGGTGCAGGTGATTGCGGTTGGGCGCAGAGTTTAACATAGCATCCTCTCATTCTGTGTTGGTCCGCCTTCCAGCAGGGCAGGCGTGTCAGTGGTTTTGTTCAAAGCTTTTGATAAAGCCGCAGAGCTTCTCTACCCCCTCCACCGGCATGGCGTTGTAGATGGAGGCCCGCATCCCCCCCGTCTTCCGGTGGCCCTTCAGGTTGACGAACCCGGCGGCGGCGGCGGCCTGGACAAATTCGGCGTCCAGAGCCTCGTCCCCGGTGCGGAAGGTCACGTTCATCCCCGAGCGGGACCCCTTCTCCGCGTGGCACTGGAAGAGCCGGGAGCTGTCCAGGGTGTCGTACAGCATTCCGGAGCGCAGGTCCCGCAGCCGTTTCATCCCCGCCAAACCGCCGTTCTCCTCCACCCAGTCCAGCACCAGCCCCAGCATATAGACGCACCAGCAGGGGGGGGTGTTGTACATGGAGTCCTTGTCAATCATGGTCTGGTAGTTCATCATCAGGGGGGTGAAGGGCAGCTCGTGTCCCGCCAGCTCCTCCCGGAGAATGACCACGGTCAGACCGGCGGGGGCCATATTTTTTTGTGCTCCGGCGTAGATCAGGCCGTACCTGGACACGTCCACCGGCATGGACAGAATGTCGGAGGACATATCACACACCAGGGGCACGTCGCCGGTCTCGGGGACATAGCTCCATTCGGTTCCATAGATGGTGTTGTTGGCGCAGTAGTAGAAGTAGCTGGCCTGGGGGTCCAGCTCCAGATCCTCCTGGGCGGGGATATAGCGGTGGTCCCGGTCCCCCGAGTCGGCGGCTACATGGATGTCCCCGTACTTTCGCGCCTCCTTGCAGGCCAGCGCGGAGAAATTTCCGGTGACGGCGTAGTCCGCTCTGCCCGTCTTTCCAATCAGGTTCAGGGGGACCATGGAAAACTGGCCCGAGGCCCCCGTCTGGAGGAAGAGGATTTGATAGCCCTCCGGAACCTTCATCAGCCGGCGCAGCTTGTCCCGGGTGGACTGGAAGATATCCAAAAAAACCTTGGAGCGGTGGCTCATCTCCATCACGGACATCCCCGATCCCTGGAAGTTGGTAATCTCCCGCCCGGCCCGCTCCAGCGCGGGCAGGGGCAGCATGGAGGGCCCGGCCGCGAAATTATACACACGCTGGTCACCCATTGACAACAGCTCCTCTCATACAGAATAAAAGTACCGCCCCGCTTCCAGGGCGATACCTTATTATAGTGAAAAGGGCCGCGGATGTCAATCGGAGACGGAAAAAGTTTTCCCTACCGCAGGGCCCGCTGGAGGAGCAAAATATGATACCTGCATACTTTGAATCAGCCGTTTGTTCTCCGCTCCCGGTCGATCCGCTTGACCTCCCGAATCCTGCGCAGAACAGGCTCCCGTTCCTGCCCATAGCGCTTACACAAGTCATGGATAAACACCAGCTCATCCATTTTGGGAAAACTGGCATCATATCTCTGAATTGCTTCCTTGATTTGAACAAAGGGCATGGAGTACGACGCCGTCATATAGTTAATCTCCTGCTCATGGGTATCCTGTGTTTTGCCCCGGACCTTCCGCTCAAAGGACTCCTGCACATAGCACCCGCATCCAACATCGAATACATAGTGGATAATCTCATGGATACACGCGAACATGCTGCACCGGTATGTCTTTTTCACCCGAATCTGACCAAAAAACTCTGGATTTCCATGACTCGTCAAAGTGGCCTCTGTATCTTTGGGCAGGTCGTCATCCTGCACTACCACAATTTCAAGTTTTAGTATTTCAGCCAGCTCCTCGTCCGTCTTCGCATATCCAATTTCCGCCAGCCGGCTTTGTGCCAGCTTATCCTCCAGCTCGATCATCTTTTCCACGGACAGACGTCTTTTCCGAAATAGCATCATTTTTTCTCCACCTCTTTCATCCGGGATACCATTCACTCATCTGGATGGATGTTATGACCCGCTGCCAGATTTCCCGCAGCAGCAGCGCACCGCACAACGTCAGCACCACACCTGGAGTCAATCTCACAACCCTGCCATGCTGCAATAGTATAGCGGAAAGAAACACCGCCAAGCTGTTCAAGGCCATCCTGATCCCCAGCTTGATGTTTTTTGGTCTGTTTGCCTCCATTCTGCCATAGGCGTCGTAGATCCCCGCGATGCTGATGCAGGAAATCGGAAAGGTATAGTTCCAGAAATCCGCCTCCGCGACCAAGAGGGTGGGGAGAAGCGACCCTGCCGGGAGGAGCACCAGGGGAACAATGCCAAACATTGCGTCAAGGTAGTTCCTAAAAATGTTACTGTTTCGATCCATCCAATATAAGACAACGGCCTGCATGGTCTTTCGCGTATCGCATTCCCCCTCTTCTCTATGGCAGGGAAATAGAATGAGCTGCCAACACAGTGGGAGAGAAAACACACTGGGGCGGCAACTCTATGTTCAGTATAGAATGTATTATTGGTTTTGTCAAGAAAAACACTGTATAGAATCACGGAAAAAGTTTTCCCTACCGCAGGGCCCACTGGAGCATCAGCAGCAGGCCGAAGCCGGGGATGCCCAGCGCCCCCAGCACCAGGGCGTTGAGCAGGTTGACTCCCAGCTTCACCCCCAGCAGCTGTCCGGTCTGGGAAAAGAGTATCAAAACGGCCAGCCCCGCACTGGAGCGGAGGGCAAGCCGGATCAGACGTGCCATGGGGCGGCGGAGCACCAGCAGGGCGGCGCACAGGGTCAGCCCTGCCAGGCTCCAGGCCGCGTATCCGGGCAGATCGGTCATTGGGCCTCCTCCAGCTCCTTCACCCGGCGCAGCAGGTAGTTGTACCGGGCCTGGAGGGCGTTAATCTCGAAGACATAGGACTCAATCAGGTCGTTGTCGCTGGTGCTGTTGAAGCCGCCGTAGGCCTGGCTGAGCAGGGTGCGGGTGTGGGACAGGGAGCGCATCAGCTCCTGGCGCTCCTCCAGCTGGGCGCGGTTCCCCCTCCGGAAGGGGGCCGCCTTTCGCGCAGTCTGAGCCATTGTGGGGTCACTTCCTTTCACATTGTCTGCCTGGTTCTATTCTATGGATAGTCTGGACAAATATTCCAGGTTTTAGACCCCCAAAAGGCCCCAAAAATCTCCGCGCTCCACTGCAGTCCAAAGAAAATCCCCGCCTCTGTCTCAGGAGGCGGGGGCGTTATATCAGGTGACCGAGTATCCTCCCCGGACCAGCAGCCGCACGGTATCGGCGGTGGCGGTGAGGGTACGGTCGGGGATGGTGGCGATGTACAGGTGGTTGCGGGTGAGGGAGGTCCCGCTGTCGATGGAGCCCCCGGTGGTCATGTCGATAAGGGCGGGGCTGGTGGCGGCGTTCACTGACGCGCTCCCCACCCGCAGGAGCAGCTCGCAGCCCACCTCCAGGGACATGGTCTGGCCCCGGCTCAGGGTGACCAGGGTGAAGGAGACCCCGTTCTCGCTCCCGGCGGTCCCTCCTGTACTTCCGGCGCTCCCCTGGGCGGCCTGCTGGCGGTAGAGGGCCAGCTGTTCGTCAAAGGTTTTTTCCAGCTCCGCCTGTCTCTGGGCGGTCCGCTCCTCCACCTGCTCCACCACCTGGGGGAGGGCCACCTTGTTCAGATAGCCCAGGGTAATCAGGGGGTCGTCCTGCTCCCCCGCCGCCCAGGCCGCGCCCGAAGCCAGAAGCAGCACCCCCAGTCCGGCGGCGGCCAGAGCGGGCGCTCCCCGCTTGTCCAACTTGTTCATAAAATTCTCCTTCTTTATGTAGGCCCCGCCGCCGGGGGCGGGGCCGGTGTTACACCATGGTCTCCGGGTGGAGGCCAAAGCTCACCGCAATGGCCGTATCCACCTGCCGCATGACATTCTCATCCAGACGGCCCATCTTCTCCCTCAGGCGGCGCTTATCCAGTGTGCGCACCTGCTCCAACAGGATCACGGACTCCTTAGGCAGTCCGCAGCTCAGGGGCGCTACCGAGATATGGGTGGGCAGACGCGCCTTTCCGGTCTGTGAGGTAATGGCCGCGGCGATGACGGTGGGGCTGTGCCGGTTGCCAGTATCGTTCTGTACGATCAAAACAGGGCGGACGCCCCCCTGCTCGCTGCCCACCACCGGGCTGAGATCGGCGTAGAAGATGTCGCCTCGTTTCACATTGTTGTCCACGTACGTTCACACTCCGCTGGAAGATAGTACGCGCTGCATCGGACCGCAGGGCAGCCGTATGTAACGCTGTACTATGAGTCTCCCACAGGGCGGCGGGATTTATACCTGTGCCAAAAGATTTTGCTCCAAAGACCCGCCGCCCCTTCGCGCCCGGGGAACCGGCTCCCCGCGCTCCATCCCATCCTATGCTGGGACGGGCCGGGCGGGTACGGCGGGTCCTCCTCCGGCCTGTCCGCCCGTCTCTCTCCAGCTTCAGGGGAGCGCCGCCCCGCCTGTCCGGTAGATCCGGGGGACCCGGGGGGAGATGCGGCAGAGCAATTCGTACACGATGGTCCCGTCCAGCTCCGCCGCCCGCTGGGTCAGGCCGGAGCCGTACACGGTGACCTCCTCCCCCGTATGTACCCCGGGCAGGCAGGTCACGTCCACCATGCACATGTCCATACAGATGCGGCCCACAACAGGGCAGGGGGTCCCCTGGATGAGCACCTCCGCCCGGTTGGACAGGGAACGGGGGTAGCCGTCCCCGTAGCCGATGGGCAGGACGGCGATTTTGGAGTCCCGCGCCAGCTCCGCGGTGCAGCCGTAGCTGATTTTGGACCCGGCGGGCAGCTCTCGGACGGCGGCGGCCCGGCTCTTCACCGTCATCACCGGCCGCAGCCCCGGGTCCTCCAGCGAGGGGTCGGGGACATAGCCGTACAGGGCGATGCCGGGGCGGATCATGCTGCTATGGCTCCATGGGAAGTTTAACACAGCGGCGCTGGCCGCGCAATGATAAATTTCAAAGGACGGCGCAGCCTCATTGTCCCCCAGCATCTCTACAGCCTGAGCAAAGCGTCTTTCCTGGAGCACGGTGTAATCCCGGTCCCCATCGGCGTTGGCGAAGTGGGTAAACAGCCCCTCCGCCTTCAGACCGGGGAGAGCGCACAGGGTCCAAATCGCCTCACAGGCGGCAATCTCCCACCCCTCCGTCCACACAAAGCCCAAACGGCCCATACCGGTGTCCAGCTTGACGTGGATTTTCAGCGTCTTTCCGGCCTTGACGGCGGCGGCGGAGAGGGCTTCTCCCGTCTCCAGGTCTCCCACCTCCTGGGTGATGTTGTACTCCAGCAGCTCCCGGGCGTACTCCGGAGGGGTCTGGCCCAGGCAGAGGATGGGGAGGGTGATACCCGCCTCCCGCAGCTCGATCCCCTCCGCCAGACAGGCCACCGCCAGCATGTCCGCCCCCAGCGACTGGAGGGTCCGGGAAATCTGGACCGCCCCGTGTCCGTAGGCGTTGGACTTCACCAGCCCCAGGAATTTGGGCACATCACACGCGGGACTCCGGGGCGCGGACAGCCTGCGCAGGAGGCGGTAGTTGTGGGCCAGAGCGTCCAGGTCGATCTCAGCCCAGGTGCGGGCGGTTCGGATATCGGTCATGGGTATCCCCCTTTTTCACATGGTAAATTGGGAAAATTCGTATAAAATCACCCGGAAGCCGTCCACCGACAGCTCCCCCCGGGTCATGGCGTGGGAGGAGGCGTCAAACCACAGGGCGGTCTCGGTCCCTGTGCCCGGGCTTCCCGCCGGGTCCCCCAGGTCCACCCGGAGCAGAGCGCCGTCCTCCTCCAGGGCGCAGGCGGTGATATACCCGGACCGGGCCTCCTCCAGCAGGGCGGGCAGGGCGGAGACGGGAGTCAGCCCGCTTTCGTCCAGGGGGCCGGTCTCCACCCACACCCCGTCATACTCCAGGACGCTGTCCTCCCCGGTCACCCGGGCGGTAAACCCGGACACGGTATCCGGAGCGGTGAGGTGCAAAACCGTCTCCTCCCCCTCCACCGAGATGTCCATCTCATACTGATACACCCGCTGTCCATAGTCCGCGGTCACAGACGCCTGGGCGGTACAGCTCTCCATCCCCAGGTACTCCCCCCGGATGGTCAGGGCCAGCTGTTCCGCCTCGCTCACTCCCCCCGCGCCGCAGCCGGCCAGCAGGAGGGTCATCATTGGTACGCAGAGCAGCAGCTTGCGCACAGTCATACCTCCGTTATTTTATTCCTCCGTCCACTCCCGCAGCGCCTGGGGCAGGGTTTCGATAAGGTCGGAGGGCAGCATGGCGTACTCCCCCAGTCTCCGGGCGCACAGGTCGCCGGCCAGGCCGTGGAGACAGACCGCCTCCACCGTCAGCTCCGGGATGTTGTCCCGCTCCCTGCGCAAGTGCTTCTGCCCCAGAAGTCCGGCGATCATCCCCGCCAGCACGTCCCCGGAGCCCCCCTTGGCCATGCCGGGGTTCCCTGTGGCGTTGATCCAGGCGGAGCCGTCCGGAGCGGCGGTGACCGTCCCCTGCCCCTTGAGGACCAGAACGCAGCGGTGGTCCCGGGCAAACTCCCGGGCGGCGGACAGCCGGTCCCGGACGGGCAGGGCGCACCCGGTCAGCCTTCCAAACTCCCCCTCGTGGGGGGTGAGGACGGTGGGGGCCTGCCGTTTGTCCAATACATCTATATGTCCCGCCAGGGCGTTTATGCCATCCGCGTCCAGCACCACGGGACAGTCCAGACCGGCCAGCAGGCGGAGGACAAGCGCCTGTGTCTCCGGGGCCCTCCCCAGACCGGGTCCGATGAGGGCGATGTCACAGCTCCGCGCCCGCTCCAAAATGGCGGAGCAGTCCTCGGGCAGGGGGAAGGGCATGGCCTCGTCGCACTTGACGGCCACTATGGGATAAATCTCCCGGGGGACCCCCAGGTACACCAGCCCCGCCCCGCTGCGCAGAGCGGCCCGGGCGGCCAGGACGGGAGCGCCGGTATAGCCCTCCGAGCCGGCCAGCAGAAAGAGCTTGCCAAACTCCCCCTTGTGGGCGTTCCGGGGGCGGCGGGGCAGGCAGGAATCGGGCTGGGACACCACCTCCAAGCGGGGTGCGTTCCGGAACAGCCGGGACTCCGCCTCCCAGGGGATGCCGATGTCCACAATCCGCACCTCTCCGGCGCAGCCAGCCCCCGCCCCCATGTACAGCCCCGGCTTGCCCCGGGTGAAGGTGACGGTCACGCTGGCCTGGACCGCCTCCCCCAATACCTCCCCCGTGTCCGCATTCACTCCGGAGGGGACATCGCAGGCCACCACCGGACAGCGCTGTTTCTGCATCTGCGAGACCGCGGTGCGGAACACCCCCTCCACCGGCCGCTTCAAGCCGATGCCGAAGAGGGCGTCCACCATGCAGTCACAGGTGGACAGCCAGGCCAGGATTTTCTGCTGCTCATGGTCCATGGCGGCCTCCAGGGTCTCCCGGCTGGTCATGTCCACGGTAAAATCCTCCAGACATCCCCCGGCGGCGGTGAGCTTTTCCTCCATCGCCCGCTCGTCGGGGGTCATTCTGGACCGGTCCCCCACAAAGAACGCCCGGACCTGACAGCCGCCCCGCTCCATCAGCAGGCGGGCGCAGGCCACCCCGTCCCCGCCGTTGTTGCC
>JAAWSG010000023.1 GCA_022801435.1 Lawsonibacter sp. | reverse complement strand
CAGCAGCCAGGGCAGGCCAAACAGGTTCCAGATGGCCCAGGAGGGGATATAGAGCTCCACCGTCTGGGCCACCAGGAAGAACAGCACCTCCAGCCAGAGCAGGAGCATGGCCAGCCCGAGGAAACCGTTCATCCGGCTCAGGCGCTTTTGCAGGGGGTATTTCAGCTCGTGCGCTCCCAACATGGCGATCACCCCACGTCTCCAGGGGCGTCTGTTATACCGCCAGTCATTGACAATCAGCAGATAGACCCCCCAGAGGACGGCCAGCAGGTTCGGGCTGTGGTCCGCCAGCTCGGACAGGTACTCCCACAGCAGCCAGCCGCCGTTCTCCGACAGAATGGTCATCGCCGTGCCGATGCTGGTGCTCTGCTCAATGGGGATGGTCTGGGAAATGCCGTCCCACGCCAGCCAGTCCTCATAGCTGACCCCATTCTGCTCCAATTCCGCCGCGATGTCGCCGTTGATATAGACATCGGCGGCGGCGGAGGCGGTGCATGCGCTCGACGGGGGCGCGTAGGCGTAGGTCAGCTCCTGCCACACGTCCCCCAGGTACTGGGTCCGGGGCATCCCAAAGAAGACCAGCAGCAGGGCGGCCAGCACCTTCACCTCGAACCAGAGCTTCCCCGTCCCCCGGGCCAGAGCCATGTCCGCCCGCCTCTTGTCCCCCCGCAGGAGGAGGTACACCAGAAGCAGTCCCAGGCCAACCCCCATCCGGACCGCCTGCTCCATGACCCGCTCCCGCCACTGGTCCAGGCTCCGCTTGGTATAGTACAGCGTGTTGTACTGCTCCGGGCCGGAATTGCCATAGTTGCCCTTGATGAAGATCTGCGGCTCATCGATGACCGCCAGGGTCACCTTCACCCGGCTGCCCGCCTCGTCCACCGTAAAATTCTGGTAGCCGGGGACGTACCACTGGGTGGACTCGTCGTACTCCTGGAAGCGGTAGAAGCCGTCCCCGTACACGTCCAGCTCCTGGCCGTCCTTCCAGATGCGCACCTTCTCCCCGTCGAAGACCAGCAGGAAGCCATAGCCCTCGGGCAGGGCGGCGGGGTCCATGTCCGGGCTGAGGGCGTCCGAGCTGCTGTAGGGGGTCTTCCACACCCACTCCGACTTGTCCTCGCTCAGCACCCGCTCCTCCTGCCTGTCCACCCGGTAGAGGAGGTTCTTGTCCTCCTTCCAGTTGTCGTGAATGGCCTGGGTCCGGTTGCTGTCGATGCTGTAGTAGTTGGGCCGCCCGGTGTCCATGTAATACTCGTAGCCGTACACGTGTCCCCCGGCCCCCATGGTGATCAGAGTCTCCAGCCGGCTGGTGACAAAGTTCCGAAACTCCCGGCTGTCCCGCCAGTCCTCCCGGAAGCTGTCCGCCAGCCAGTACCGGCTGTTGGAGGAGGTCAGCACCGTGCCGAAGTACAGCCCCCCCTCCAGGAGCAGCGACACCCCCAGCACAAAGGCCAGAAACCCAAAAACCGCCTTACTTTTTTTCCATCTTGTAGCCAATGCCCCACACCACCTTCAAATAGTCTGGCTCACGAGGGTTGAGCTCAATTTTTTCCCGGATGCGCCGGATATGGACCATCACCGTGTTCTCTGAGGACCAGGCCTCCTCCCCCCACACCCGGCGGTAGATCTCCTCCGCGGGGAAGACCCGGCCCAGGTTGCGCATGAGCAGGTCCACGATGCCCGTCTCGATGTTGGTCAGACGCACCGCCTCTCCGTCCGCGGTCAGGGTCCGGGCGGCGGGGTCGTAGGAGAGCCGGCCATTGACGATGCTCCCGTCGGGGAGGGCGTCCACACCGCCCAGGCTGGTGTACCGCCGGAGCTGACTGCGTACCCGGGCCACCAGCTCCTGCACCCCGAAGGGTTTTGTCATGTAGTCGTCCGCCCCCATGGACAGGCCCAGCACCTTGTCGCTCTCCTCGCTCTTGGCGGACAGCACAATGATGGGCAGGTTCCGCCGCTCCCGGATGCGCAGGACCGCGGACAGCCCGTCCAGCTTTGGCATCATCACGTCAATCAGAATCAGCCGCAGCTCAGGGTCCACCGCCCTGTCCAGCGCCTCCATGCCGTCGTAGGCCCGGAGCACCCGGAAGTCCTCCTTCTCCAGCGCCGCCGCAATGGCTCCCACGATCTCCCGGTCATCGTCCACTACCAAAATTGTCTCACCCATAGAATTCGCTCCTTCCTCGTTCGCTGGCATCAGGATAACAGAAACTTCTTACAAAGTCAGTGGGGTTTCCCTTACGGATTTCTTACATTTTACTCCACGGGGCGCGGAGACGCAAGCCGTGTCCCCACACAAAAACCGCGGGGGAAAATTTTTCTGGACAGCGGGTTCAAACTGTGCTAGAATACCTCCTGACGAGTCTCCACACCTCGTCCAAGCGCCGGAGCGGAGCGTTCCGGTGTTCGTTCGGCGGATATCCGTCGTTCTCTAAACAAAAAAATGGAGGTTTTTTTATGCGCAGATTTTCCATCCGGGACCTATGCCTGGCCGCCCTCATCGCGGCGCTGTACGCGGTGCTCACCGTGGCCCTGCCCATCCCCCAGTACGGTGGGGTGCAGCTCCGGGCGGCGGAGGCCATGACCGTCCTGCCCTTCCTCTTCCCCGCCGCCACCCCGGGCCTGTTCGTGGGCTGTATCATCGCCAACCTGTTCTCCCCCTACCCCTTAGATGTGCTGTGCGGCTCGGCGGCCACCCTCATCGCCTGCCTGCTGACCCAGAGGATGCCCAACCGCTGGCTGGCTCCCCTCCCCCCGGTGCTCTGCAACGCCGTGATCGTGGGGGCGGAGATCGCCTGGTTCGAGACCGGGTTCGGCCCCGGCTTCTGGCAGGCCTTTGGCTTCAACGCCCTCACCGTGGGCCTGGGGGAGCTGATCGCCTGCGTCCTCCTGGGGGAGCTGCTGCTGTCCGCCCTGCCCAGAGTCCCCGTCCTCCATCCCTACCTCGCCCAGCGCCGCCAGCTGGCAAAATAGAACCATTTTATTTTCCCGCCGGAGAGGCCCCGCTTCTCCGGCGGGAATTTTTTACTGGTATGTTTGGGGAAAAAGAGCGGAGACTGCTCCTTGACAAGGGGGCGGTTTCGTGCTATGATGCAGATACCCCACCCAGGGGGGGTGTATTGGCCTGGGCGCTGGGAATCTTTTCAGAAATCAGGTGAAGCCATGAAACAGAAGTTCAACATCACCGGTATGACCTGCTCCGCCTGCTCCGCCCACGTGGAGAAGGCGGTGGGGAAGCTGGAGGGGGTCCGCTCCGCCGAGGTCAGTCTGATGACCAACTCCATGACGGCGGAATTTGACGAGGGCGTGCTCTCCAGCCAGGACATTATCCAAGCGGTGATACAGTCGGGATACGGGGCCTCCCTCCCCCAGAAGGCGGGAAGCAGGGCCCAGGCCGCTCCGGCGGAGGACACCATGACCCAGGAGCTCTCCGGCATGAAGCGGCGGATGATCTGGTCCTTTGTGTTCCTCATTCCCCTGTTTTATATCTCCATGGGCCACATGATGGGTGCGCCTCTCCCCGCTGTGCTGGTGGGGCACGAGAACGCCCTGGCCTTCGGGCTGACGCAGCTGCTCCTCACTCTGCCCATCATGTATATAAACGACAAGTATTATAAGGTAGGCTTCAAAACCCTCTGGCATCGGGCGCCCAACATGGATTCCCTCATTGCGGTGGGCTCCGCCGCCGCTGTGATCTACGGGGTGTTCGCCATCTATCAGATGGGGTACGGCCTGGGCCATGGGGACATGGAGCGGGTGGCCAAGTACCATATGGACCTGTACTTTGAGTCCGCGGGTATGATCCTCACCCTCATCACCATGGGCAAGTTTTTGGAGACCCGCTCCAAGGGGAAGACCTCCCAGGCCATCACCCGCCTGATGGACCTGGCCCCCAAGACGGCCCGGGTGGTTCGGGACGGGGTGGAGGTGGAGCTCCCTGTGGAGGAGGTCCGGGTGGGGGACCGGGTGGTAGTCCGCCCCGGCCAGTCCATCCCGGTGGACGGGGTCATTGTGGAGGGCCAGTCCGCGGTGGACGAGTCCGCCCTCACAGGGGAGTCCCTGCCGGTGGACAAGGGGCCGGGGGACAAGGTAGCGGCGGCCTCCATCAACAAGTCGGGCTCCTTCGTCTTTGAGGCCAGCCGGGTGGGGGAGGACACCACCCTGGCCCAGATGATCCGCCTGGTGGAGGAGGCCAGCGCCTCCAAGGCCCCTATCGCCAAGCTGGCCGACAAGGTCTCTGGGGTCTTCGTTCCGGTGGTTATGGGTATCGCGCTGCTCTCCGCCGCCGCGTGGCTGGTCACCGGACACGGCTTCACCCAGGCCCTCACCGCCGGAGTCGCGGTACTGGTTATCTCCTGTCCCTGCGCCCTGGGGCTCGCCACGCCGGTAGCCATCATGGTGGGGACGGGCAAGGGGGCGGAGAACGGCATTCTGGTCAAGTCCGCGGAGGCGCTGGAGCTGCTCCACACGGTGGACACGGTGGTGCTGGACAAGACGGGGACCCTCACCCAGGGCAGGCCGGTGGTTACGGACATCCTCCCGGCGGAGGGTGGGGAGGAGGATCTGCTTCAAACCGCCTACCGCCTGGAAAAGCCCTCCGAGCACCCCCTGG
This sequence comes from Lawsonibacter sp., assembly GCA_022801435.1. Classification (GTDB taxonomy): domain Bacteria; phylum Bacillota; class Clostridia; order Oscillospirales; family Oscillospiraceae; genus Lawsonibacter. The sequence continues at coordinate 28,968 of JAAWSG010000023.1, read as the reverse complement.
CCGCCGCCATTGTGGAGGAGGCGGAGCGGAGAAGCCTCCAGCTGGTCCCGGCCGCCGGCTTTGAGGCCATCCACGGGCGGGGAGTCCGGGGGAAGCTGGGGAACTGTGTCCGGCTGGGCGGAAACCGGGCCATGATGGAGGAGGCGGGCATCGGGCTCGGCCCCTGGGCGGACCAGGCGGACGCGCTGGCGGCGCAGGGGAAGACGCCCCTCTACTTTGGGGATGAAACCAGTAAAATGCTGCTGGGCATTATCGCGGTAGCCGACACCCCCAAGCCCACCAGCCGGGCAGCGGTGGCGGCGTTCCGGGAGCTGGGCCTGGAGGTGGTCATGCTGACAGGGGACAACCGCCGCACCGCCGAAGCCATTGGAAAAGAGCTTGGGGTCACGCAGGTCATGGCCGAGGTCCTCCCCCAGGACAAGGAGCGCAAGGTGGCGCAGCTCCAGGAGTCTGGCCGGAAGGTTGCCATGGTGGGGGACGGCATCAACGACGCCCCCGCGCTGGCCCGGGCGGACGTGGGCCTTGCCATCGGAGCGGGGACCGACGTGGCCATTGAGAGCGCCGACATTGTGCTGATGAAGTCCGACCTGCTGGACGCCGCCGCCGCCGTGGAGCTGTCCCGGGCCACCATCCGGAACATCAAGCAGAACCTGTTCTGGGCCTTTTTCTACAACTCGTTAGGAATCCCGCTGGCCGCCGGCGTGTTTTATGCCACTCTGCACTGGCAGCTCAACCCCATGTTTGCCGCCGCCGCCATGAGTCTGAGCTCGGTCACGGTGGTGAGCAACGCCCTGCGCCTGCGGTTTTTCCGAAGCAAATTCCGCTCCGGCACACCGGGGACCGCCCCCCTGGAGCGGGAAAACATCACTGACAAACAAGGAGGAAGGAACACAATGACAAAAACCATGAAAATCGAGGGCATGATGTGCGCCCACTGCACCGGCCGGGTGGAGAAAGCCCTGTCCGCCATCGACGGGGTGTCCGCCGTGGAGATGAGTTTGGAGGGAAAATCCGCCGCCCTCACCCTGTCCAAGGAGGTGTCCGACCAGGTGCTCACCGACGCGGTTACCCAGGCGGGCTATGAGGTGGTGTCGGTCCAGTGAAGGCCGACCACGCCCAGGTCACCCGCCTGCTGAAGACCGCCCGGGGCCAGATGGACGGCATTTTGAAAATGGTGGAGGAGGACCGGTACTGCCTGGAGGTGTCCAGCCAGATTATGGCTGCCCAGTCCATTTTGAAAAAGGCAAACCGCATGGTTCTCCGGGCGCACATGGACTGCTGTGTGCGGGAGGCGGTGGACTCCGGAGACCCCAGCGCCAAGCTGGAGGAGCTGGCCGCCCTGCTGGATAAGCTGGCCGATTGACAAACAAAACCCGCCTCCGGGACCGTGCTGGTTCCGGAGGCGGGTCTGATTATGAGAGGGCGGGCCAAAGCCCGCCCTCCTCTGGATGGATACTGTGTGCGGCGGCGGGAGCTCATGTTTTCCCGTGAAAGCTCATATAAATAGCTATCTTAGCAAATGGGAGGAATCGGATATGGCAAGAAAACGTGAGGGTATCAGAATATTTGTGGTCCGCAAACGGTGGTGGACCGCCGGGATCTGCCTGTGCCTGGCCGCGGTGATGTTTTGTATCGTCAACTATCCCGCCGCCGTGGGAGCGTCCGCCGCCACACGACAGCTGCCCATCTACTGCGTCCAGAGGGAGCAGAAGCTGGTGTCGGTCAGCTTTGACGCCGCCTGGGGCAATGAGGATACCCAGCAGCTGATTGACATTTTGGGCCAGTATCAGGTGACCGCCACCTTCTTCGTCGTGGGGGAGTGGGTGGACAAATACCCGGAGTCGGTGAAAGCCCTCCACGACGCGGGACATGAGGTCATGAACCACTCCAATACCCACGCCCACTACCCGCAGCTCTCCGCCGATGAGGTGACCGCCGACTTGAACGCCTGCAACGACAAAATCGAAGCGGTCACCGGCGTGCGCCCCACTCTGGTCCGGCTGCCCTATGGGGACTACGACGACAATTCCATCAACGCTGTGCGCTCCATCGGCATGGAACCCATCCAGTGGGATGTGGATACGCTGGCAGCAGTTGGAATCCGTTGGGACACAAGGGGTGCGCCCTATCGCAAAAAAAGATTAACGAGTATGATGGCTCCCACAGTGTGCCGAGACGCACTGTGGGAGCTTGGTTTACTTTCTGTTCTTTAGCGGATTCCTCACCCCCCGGCTGACCAGATAGACCGAGACCGCCAAAAATGCTCCCTCCGCGAACTGGGCCAGAGCAGTTCCTGCCGCCGCAACTGTAATTGTCATGCCGCCCTCACTTTCTGCCTCTGACTGCCGATATTCTCCATAGCACAGAGAATGACCAGCGTGACAATAAATCCCACCAATGTCCACTGCATTCAGCTCACCTTAACCTTTCTATAAAATGTGCTGGGTTTCATGTTCAGCCGTCTCATGGCCTCTGCCGCCGTGATGCGTCCCTCCCTCCACTGCCGGACAACCCCATCGAATTCTGGGTGCTTGATAGGTTTGCGGCCCTTATAGATGCCAGCGGCCTTGGCTACAGCGATTCCCTCCCGCTGGCGCTGTAAAATATATTCCCGCTCCAGCTCCGCCACCGCGCCGAAGATAGTGAGCATAAATTTCCCGCTGGGGGTAGTCGTGTCAATGGCCTCTTTTTTAGACACAAACTCCACCCCCTTGGCGGTTAGCTGCTCCACCAAGTCCAGCAGGTCGCGGGTGTTCCGGGCAAAACGGCTGATAGATTCTACAATAACCGTGTCGCCGTTACGCACAAAGTTCATCATGCGCTTTAGCTCCGGCCTGTCCGTGTTCTTGCGCTCATGCGGTCAATGTAAACTTGGTCAACTCCAAGCTCCTGCATCAACACTTCCTGCCGGGCGGTGTTTTGGTCTGCGGTACTGATGCGGATGTAGCCGATGTTCAACTTTTATCAGTCCTTTCCTGTCATAATCTGAGTGTACCGGCAAAAGCTAAGTCTAATCTCTTGACAGCATAGTAAAAATGTAGTACAGTTGCAGTACAAGGAGGAGATACTATGTCTATGGACGCAACACTACAGGTCAGAATGGATGGGGAACTGAAATCCCAGGTAGAGGAGCTTTACCGAAGCCTTGGCACGTCTTTTGCGGAGGCGGTACGCATTTTCGCCCAGCAGAGCATCCGGGAGGGCGGGATGCCCTTTCGCCCCACACTGAAAGCCTGGGATGAGCTGACCCAGGAGGAAATCAGCGCCAAGCTGTCCAGGAGCGGGGAGGATATCGCCTCCGGTCGCGTATACTCTCAGGAAGAGATGGATTCCAAAATGAGGGAGAGGTTTGCCCGTGGACGGCGTACAGCGCTATAAAATCGTCTACACCCGGACTGCTGTGGACGACATTGAACAAAAAGCGGATTATATTACGTTTCAGCTCCACGACCTGGTGCTGTCCGAGGTATGGTACGAGCGTCTAAAGGCACAGATTCAGGAGAACCTGGCCACGTTTCCGCTGAAATATCCGCTCTATGATGTACCGCCGTGGCAGGAGCAGGGCATTCACCTCTTTGTCACGCGAAATGACGTGGTGCTTTACAGCGTTGACACAGATTCTTACACCGTCTACATACACACTGTCTGCACCAAGGGCCGCGACCTGCCGGCGCACCTGGAGGCACAGAAATCAGAGTAATGGGAATTCCCAATAGGGCCGCTGGAAAAACTGATATATGTCAAAACTCCGGAACCGGCCCTATTGGGACACTTTTTTGCTCTGCTATTAGGGTGTACCCTATTGGTATGCCTCGGTGCAGAACGGCTCCTCCAGACCGCTGTACAGGAGCGGCCACCTCCACCAGAATTGACTGTCATCAAAGCTGCCCCAGGTGTGTGCGCCGTCTGGAGCAATCTTTAGGATATCTCCGCACTCTGTTTCAATCCGTTTCGGCTTTTCCAGGCTGAGACGTATTTTCTTCAAGGCGTTTACAAGAATTTCCTCTGTAGACGCATAGAGGTACAGCCCACTCCGGGGATAGCGGCACAGACACATAGGGTTGTCTCCCTTGACCAAATACCAGTTGTTCTCCTCGTCCAGCACCGTAAACGTAAAAGAACCCTCAACCTGCTCCGCCATGTATTTCAGGCTGGCAAGGTTGAGGGTTTTCTTTTTCTCAATCAACTGAACGGCAGCATAACTGTCCGTCTGGATTTTGGTCTGCGGGAGCTTCAAAGAACGCCGGAGCATCCTGTCATTTTGCAGTACACCGTTGTGGGCCAGCGCAAACCGACGGCCTCCAGCTTGACCCAGGAACGGGTGATTGTTGTAGTTTTTCTTTGCGCTGCCCTGGGTGGTCATGCGGGTGTGGCCCATCACAAAGAGGGCATCGCTGGGAATCCGCATCCGCAGCTTATGCGCCGGAACGGGACGCTTATAGACGCGGAGGCTCCCGCCGGAGTTGTAGGCAATCCCGGCGGCATCCGTCCCTCTGACCTCGCACTCGGTGGCGAGGATGGAGAGTATGGCCGTCCGCTGGCGGCCTGTGAAATTGCCTCCATAATCCAGCATACCAAAGAGACAGCACATCAGATTTCCTCCCCTTCCGCTACAGGCTCGTTGACATACAGCCGCCGTTCCTTCAAATATTGTACCAGCTCCGGCTGGGTACAGCTAACGGCAAAGGAGGGCCATGCCAACGGCTTTAGCAGCTCGTCAGATAGGGCCACCGCCATACCGCAGATTTTATCCACAAGTTGTAATGTGGCAATCAGGGTATTGTATTTCAGTGTCCCGCGAAAGATGCGGAATTCAATGGTGTCCCGGTTTTGAAGATTGACTGCGGCATAACGCCCGATCCCGTTCCCCTTTTTGGCGTGGTCGAGGATTTCCTGGGGGCGTTCCTTATAGCCGTACCGAGCCGCCCATTGGTTCAGCTGGCTCTGGGTGCGGCGGCTGAACTTCAACAGCTCGTCCCAGAACCGTTCCACAAGATAGAGGACACGGGCGATACAAGCCTCCTGCCGGGCCTCGGTACACCCAAAGGCAGAGCGGTTCACATGGACATGGAGGCCGCAAGTAGATGCTTTATGGGACTGATAGCCCAGCTCTACGGCCTCCTGCAAGATGTCCTCCCACGGCATGGAGTGCTGGTGAAAGTCCAGGGTCATGGGGTGGGTGACAAGCTCAAAGCCGTCTTGAAGACTCCCGTCATGCTTGCAGTAGACCAGTTCCTGGCCCCGGTTTGCCAAACGCATGAGCTGGCAGGCGTTGTCGGAATCCTCCCCCGCCCCGTCAATTTCCAGTTCCACGCCATAATAACGCTCACCCTCGCCGTAAAAAAGGGGCGTGGGCTTGTAGGAATACTCGTGAATTTCCTTGTCCTGTTGGGTTTGGCAGTAGCAGTGCCAGCACAAAGGGTCATCCTGGTCATCGTCCTCATAGTAGGCGTCGTCGTCCAGGATGGTCCTGCCGCAGCGTCCACAGTTGATGTAGAATCGATCATAGCAGGAATGGCACAGCAGGGTGCTGCCGTCCCCGGCGTTGTCATCGTTCCAGATGCGCCGCCCACAGCGGGAGCAGACCATGGTCTCAATTCCGAGACAGTTGGAACAGAGCAGTTGACCGTCAAATTCGGTCAGCTGGTCAAGAGGGTAGGGTTCACCGCATACGCTACAGATTTCAGGTTCTTTCATTGGGAATTACCTCCATAAATAAATTGCGCGGAGCTGTCAACTCCGCGCTTTCTATGAAGATAATATACAATTCAGAAAACTTCAATCGTCAAACATCAGAAATTTGTATGCCGGGATGTCCAGCACAGAGGCGATATCAAACAGCGTGTCTAAGGAGACGGCCTTGCTGATGTTGGGGGCCTCCACATGACCGATAAAGGCCGGGGTGCGGTCAATCCGCTCGGCAAGCTGCTCCTGCGTCAAGCCTCGCAGCTTACGGAAATAGGCAATTTTCAAGCCTATCTGTAGGTATTCGCGCTCATAGATTGCTTTCATGCCCTCACCTCGGATATATGTTACCCGATTAGAGTGGAGATTGACATGATTCTAAAATTATGTTATCATATCTAATAAATATAAAATCCTGTCTTGAGAAACATAAAATAAAATACAGGTAGGATTCCGCTATGAAGAATGACCAACAGAAGACGGGGATATTGTTTAGTCTGCCTGTCTGCATCGTTGCCACCTTTTTTGTTTTTCCCATCGGAATCATTTTGATTTTTATGCGGCTTTACAAAAGAGGGAAGATTTCCAAGAAGGTAAAAAATATCGGCGTTGGTATGGGAGCTGCTTTTATTGGAGTCCTTGTGTTTGGGCTGTTTACGCTGCCGGAGGTGGACACTCCGGGGGTAGCGGCCAAACCCAAGCCCTCGGTATCTGAAGTGGCTACGACAGCACCACCCTCTCAGGATACACCCAGTCAGCCTCCAGAACCCCTGCCCCCGGAATCCCCCGCTGAACCGGAGCCAGTACAGATACCGGAACCCGAGCCGGTCCAGACACTGGAGCCGGAACCCGCTCCGAAACCGTCAAAACCTGTTACGGCCAATCCGCCCTCCCCCAGCACGCCAAAGCCGGTCAGCAATCCTCCGATTTCCTATTTGGTCAACCAAAAGGCGTGGGCAGATGAGAATAAGATGAAACTCATTTCTTTTTCTGATGAGCAACAAGCGCTAAGTGGTTGGCTGTCAAAACATGCTGACGGAAAACTGCAATATGTATCTCCCGACCATGTGTTTGGAGAGAACCAGTACAAAATTACCAGGGACAGAAGCAATTACCTCTACTGTGGAGAATTGAAGGATAATCTTGCGTCTGGTTATGGCATTTTGTACTGCGCCTCAGAGATAGAGTACGGAGTGCTGGAGTATGAGAACCGCTATTTCAACATTGCGTACATTGGTCAGTTTGAGAAGGGCCGGTTGGAAGGGTACGGTCTGCAATTCAATGTACCCCAGGGTGCTATCCTGAGCAGTTTCCAGCAGATATGCCACGACAGCGAATCCTCACAGGAATTTGCTGATGCCTATCAGGATTGGGTCAATTTTGTGACATATGAGGGAATGTTCAAAGACGGACGTTGTGATGGCAGCGGAAACATGTATGAGCTTAACCTGGCACTTAACGTTAGCTTTGCTCCAATGATTTCTCTTCCTGATGTGGAAAAGGTCGCGTTTGACTCTGTAACAGCGGGGAATTTTAAGGGGAAAAAGCCGAATGGTGAGTGCAGAGTATACCTCAGGACTTACCTTTGGTATGAGGGCGAAATGAAGGATGGAAAGCTGGATGGTTATGGTCGTGAGTACCATAGAGATTCCGATGTGGTGGAATATGAGGGATACTATAAAAATGATATGCGGCACGGGGAAGGAACCAGCTACGACGCCGAAGGGAACGTGGAATACAGCGGCAAGTGGAAATATGGCGATTATGCGTAAAACAATCCAACCAACATCATGGTAAATCATCTTTCGTAAAGGAGTGAGCTATCATGCTGGAGGAATATGCGGACATTTTAACGGTGGATGAAGCCTGCGAAGCGTTGAGAGTGGGCTACAACGCTCTGTATGCCCTGCTGGGCAGCGGCGAGCTGAAAGCCTACCGCAATGGGCGCACCTGGCGCATCCCAAAGATAGCAATATAAGACTACATCCTGCAAAGCGCTAAACTAAAAGGATAGAGGGCAGTCCCCGGAATATTACGCCGGGGACTGTTCTCTGCTTTTGCTGGAAGCATACCGCAGCTGATAGATTCCATGCTGTGCCAAAATGCCCTTCAAGACATTCTGCGTGGAGTAAAATTCCGACCTTCTCCCATAGCAGCGTCGTCCATCTAGATAGCTCACAGAGTTGTGCATCAGGTGAAAATGCAGATGTGGTTTATCTTCATGAACAGCATAAAGGACCTGATAGGTTTGACCGATATACATTGCGAACTGCTGGGCGATTGCGTTGACAATAGCCGGATCATCCAGCTCATAGGGCGTAAAGGATACAACATAGTGGCGCAGCTGTACGCCCTGCTGCTTTCCAAACTGTTCCGATACGATTTTCATACTCTCTGCGGGACAGCACGGGTCAATTCCATAACCGCCGGAATATCCGTGGATTACCTTATCAGGTCTCATGATGTAAGCGGCCACAAGCTCCTTAGCATCCTCGTTAAAGTATTTTCCGTTTCCATTTTCGATTTTTAAGACTGCCATAGTAATCTATCTCCTTATGCGTGTATTATTATAGTATAAGGATACTACAATTTACCTATATACTATGAGATATTTATCTAAATAAATCATCTAATGTTGCCCTTCTTACTGATAGCAAGGGGAAGAACAGCAGTTTGTCCTTCCCCTTGGGGCCCCATATTTCTTACCATATAGTTTGTTCCGTGATAAAAAATTACCGTGCTTGATAAAAGATCAGCCCTCATTGAACAGCTTTGTTCCATGAGGGCTAAATCTTCCATATGATGTTGACACGGTTATCATCCAGCAGAATACGGTCAATGAACTGGGCGGCAATCAGTTTTTTCTCCTCAAAGCTGGCGGCATCGAAGTCCAGCCGCTTTCCAGGGATGCAGGATGGAGCGCTCTGGGCCAGCAACGCCTCCCGTTCCTTGTGCAGCTTGTCAATCTGTCTGGAAATGTACACAGCGGAGACATCACTGCTCTCAGCCAGGGCGTTGACCAGCCGCTCAATTTTCTGTTCCACAGCCAAAAGCGCCTGTGATTCTTCCCGGCTGTCAGGACAGATATTCTCCGGCGGGCAGGCGTTCAGCAGTTCCCGCAGCTGGGCCGCGACCTGCTGCTCCAGCTCCCGCAGGTCAACACGGATGGAAGCGTCACAGCTTGCCATGTTGGAGCGCCCCGAACAGATCAGGTAAAACCGCTTTTCCGGCTTGCTGTAGTTGATCTTTACCGCATAACCGCACTTGCCGCACTTCATCAGCCCGGTCAGCCAAGAGTACTTCCCAGCATTGGAGCGGGATATCTGCGGATTCCTTGCCAGCTTCTCCTGAACCCGGAGCCACAGCCCAGAATCAATGATACCCTTGTGATTGGCAACTGTGAGCAGCTGCCCCGCGAGGGCGTTGTACTTATTCTTGCTGCGGTCACGGCGGCCAATCACGTTGCAGGCGTGAAGGCCGTCAAAAGCCTCTATACTCTGCTGAACTTGCAGACCCATAGCCAGGTAGTGCCAGTACACATCCTCATTTGCACGGACGTACAGGGGGCTGTGCAGGATGCGGGAGAGGGTCACATTGTCCCAGGTTTCCCGCTTGGGGCCGTGGATGCCTTGGGCTGTAAGCTCCTTTGCAATGCTTCGCAGGGAGGTCTCCGGCTTGGCGTACTCCTCAAAAATTTTTTGGACAATTTCCGCCTGCTTGTTCTCGATGAGAGAAGATACCCGCCGCCCGTCCTCTGTCACCTTGGTCAGGTCGAAGCCATAGGGGGCGGGTCCTCCGGGCCATGCCCCCAGGGAAAAGCGGTGTATGTAGTTGTCCTTGACCCGCTCGGCTGTGGTCTCCCGCTCCAGTTGGGCGAACACCAGCACAATGTTCAGCATAGCCCGCCCCATAGGGGAGGATGTGTCAAACTGCTCCGTGACCGACTGGAACTCCACCCCGTACTGCTGCAAGACCTCCCACAGCCGGCTGAAATCCGCAATGGAGCGGCTGAAGCGGTCCAGGCGGTAGACCAGTATCTTTTGAATCTGCCCCGCCTCTACAGCCTGCATCAGCTCTGTAAAAGCGGGGCGCTTGGTATTCTTCCCGGAAAAGCCCTTGTCCTGAAAAACTCGTGCGTCTTCACCAGCATGGCGGCGGCAGTGCTCAATCTGCCCCTCGATGGAAAGGCTGTCCTTTTTGTCGATGGACTGTCGGGCGTAAATGGCATCCATGGCTTACCTCCCGGCGCGGGCGGCCTGGAGGAGGAGGATGCAGCGGCGGTGAATCGCGGCCTGACGTGCCAGCCGCTGGGCAGGATCATTCGTTGTAAATGTGTTTGTGATAATCATACGGGATACCTCCTCAAAAGAATGATATGCAGCTGACCAGAGCCAATATGACGGCTTGGACTGCATTATGAGAAGGTTGCGTCCTTTGTAAAACGCTACATCCGCCCGGCCTGCGGGGGGTTGGGCCCGGTTTGGCGGGGACCGTGGTCTGGACCCGTTCCGCCCCTGTTATGGGATTTTGCGGGCCTGCCATAGAAAAAATATAGAAATTTTCCTACAGATAGAACTTTCCTACAGAGTGCAATGCTGGTATAATAGCCGTTGAGGTGATCGTAATGGAGATGGACTACCGTATTGACGAACGCTATCTATATGATACCGAACGCTGTGAGCAGCAGCTTGATTTTGGGCAGAGAGTTGTGCAGACAACAAACGCCAAGCCATATTTTGTTCAGCGCTGGTATACCCCCGAACATCCCCTTTATATGTCTCCTCTGTTTCAGCACCCGGAATTCTTTTTTTGGGCTGATGCTGACAAAGGCAAGCTGCGTCTGCTGTATCCTCGTTTAGAGCTGGATATGAAGCAGGAATGGCCACAAAATCAGCAGCAAAAGATTTTTAATGTGCTGGGAAACCTATGGACTAAAGAGCTGCTGGATAACATCTACTACTATTTATGCGAACAGCCATTTTCTAAATATTATTATACGTTGCAGGCATTCAAGTGGGCGGCGCATCTGTGGACATTCCCTCTGCTTGAACGATATGATTACATTCAGTTGATAGATGGAAAACTGTTCGGGTTGCTGCCACAGTCGAAAAGCAAAGCCGACAAGTCTTCTCATTATCTCCTGACGGAAGAAATCATCAGCAGGGAAATCAGACGCTGCGGAGGCATTAACGAAGTTAGCCACCGCAGAAAAACAGACCTGACCAAGTGCCTGGTCAGGCTGCATCAAGATGATCCATATGCGAAAAAAGGCAGTTGGGAAAAGAAATTGGCTGCACGTTATCGTGAGGGGGTGCTGGAGTATATTCCCACGATGGCTGCCGCACGGTTCTCCGAGGAACAGCCAACCGATGTTCCGCTTGCTCTTTCGCTGGAAGAGCCGCTGCCCAAGGACCTGCAATGCTCAACGGCGCTGGAGCACACACTGTTAACCCTGACCGGAGGTAACGTGGAGAAGCTGGAACTTTTTGCAGAGCTGTTCGCTCGTGTTTTTTGCACTACCATTCCCTCTAAACATCTGTGGTATATCTATGGAAACAGCGCTACTTTTTTTCGGTGGCTATATCAGTTGGCAGAGGGCAAAATAAGCTCCACTCTTTACATCTCCAACCAAAACAAATCGGAAAAAGGTATGATTTACGACCAGACACAAGAGATTCTTCTTCAATGGAACAAGGATGTACTGACTGCGGAACAGCTTTCCCATTTGAATCACAGCCGGCTCAAACGATATATCGAGGGCGGCGCAGAGATTGAGATAGACGACCCTTACCAGACAGAAGAAACCGCCGCCTATACCCCGGCAGTACTCTTTCTGGCAGAGGGGGACGGAATAGACACCGAAAAAGCATTCAAAAAACTGCCTGTGAAGAAGCTGTATATACCAGATGACTGGCGTATTCCTACCCTCCTGCTTGCGGATATTCAGTGGCTGAAAACTTGTTTTGTCGCTCGGGGTTTGCAGATTGTGCAGGGTTTCGACCGGTGCAGGGAGCAGGAAGGTCAAACTGGCCTGGAGCAGGTTGTACGTCAGTTTGCAGCGGATTTTTGCGAAACAGGTCCAGACTATCGAACAGACTGCAAAACGTTTTATGTAGCACTGAAAGACTATATAGCTGCACTTCCTTATGAGGTTGATTTGGAGGGTTCCACTACCACAAACCGCTTGATTAAAACTTATATGTGCTGGGAGCGTCTCCCGGACAGAAAGAATAAAAATAGGCAGGCTTTTGGGGGCGTCCAGCTGAACAGGGATAGGCTCGATGCTGCGATAGCGGAGGCCCAAAAGCAAAAAGAACAGAAGAAACAGGAGCAGGCGGCCCGGGATTTCCACACATATCTCACCGAAACCAGCAGCCTTGTCCTCTGGCCCCCAAACCAGCCTTGAAGCCGCTGCCAGTGGGGACAGCTTGGACTGGAAGGACCTGTCTGCCGGGGAGATTGTCAAGCGGGTGACAAGCAAGGTCCAGCCGGGCTCCATTGTGCTCTTCCACAACGCGGCCCTTCACACCCCTGAGGCCCTGCCGGCCATTCTCCAGCAGCTTATCCAGGAGGGGTACACCTTTGTGCCCATCTCCCAGATCCTCCTCTCCGGCGAGTACACCATCGACCATACCGGACGTCAGTGCCCCGCGCAGACACAGCCCTCCGCCGGTGCGATGGCGGTTCCCGGTCTGTAAAGCCCGGTCCGCGGCGCGTCAAAAAGGCGGCCCTCCTCCAGAGCTGGAGAAGGGCCGCTTTTTTATCCCGCGCTCATCAAATATGGAAGCGCTCCAGACGGCGGTACAGGGTACGCAGGCTGATCCCCATGTGGGCCGCAATCAGCTTTTTCCCCTCCAGGGTGTAGCCGTAGCGGATGAGCAGCTCCCGGAGCAGCTGCTCCTCAGAGGACTCCTCCGGGGGCTCCCGGGGGGTGTCCGCGCTGTGGGCTGCCGCCAGATGACCGGGCAGGTCCTTGGGGGTCAGAACCTCCTCGCTGCACAGATTGGCCGCGTACTCCACCGCGTTTTGCAGCTCCCGCACGTTGCCCGGCCAGTCGTATTCCATCAAAACCGCCTGTGCCTCGGGGGAGATGGCCTTCAGCGGCATCTCCAGCTTGGTCCGCAGCTGTTCCAGATAGTTGTGGGTGATGGGCATGATATCCTCCCGGTGCTGGCGCAGAGGCGGAAGGGCCAGGTTGATGACATTGATGCGGTAGTACAGGTCCTCCCGGAAGCGCCCCTCCTGGATCAGATCCCGCAAATTCCGGTTGGTGGCGGCAATGATTCGGATGTTCAGGCGGATGGTCTCGGTAGAGCCCACCCGGCTCAGCTCGTACTCCTGAAGCACCCGCAGAAATTTGGGCTGGATGGACATGGGCATCTCCCCCAGCTCATCCAGAAAGAGCACGCCCCCCTGAGCCAGCTCAATCTTGCCCATCTTGCCCCCCTTCTTTGCCCCGGTGAAGGAGCCCTCCTCATAGCCGAACAGCTCGCTCTCAAACAGGCTTTCCGGGATGCTGGAGCAGTTGATGGCGACAAAGGGGTACTTTCTGCGCTTGCTCTGGCCGTGGATGGCCCGGGCCACCAGCTCCTTGCCGGTTCCCGTCTCCCCGGTAATCAGAACGGGGGTGGGGCTGTCGGCCAGCTGGCGGATCATCCGGCGGACCTCCATCATCTGAGGACTGTCCCCTACGATCCGATCCAGAGCGCTCTTGTTCTCGGAGGGGAGGGGAACCTCATCTGAAAAGCGCAAAAAAACGGCGGCAAGCTTGTCGTCTGCCATCACCGCGTGGGAGGTGATCTGTATCATGCTCTGGTCAATGGGGACAGGCCGCTCGAAAAAAGCCGCCCCCCGCAGCAGTTTCTGCACGACCTTCACCGGGAACATCTGCCAGAGGGAGGAGGCGCTCCCCCCGCAGGAGGCAATCAGCTTGGCGGCGCGCTGGTTGTACCGGAGGATTACCCCGTGGGCGTCCGCCATGAGCATGGGACTGCTGCTGATTTCCAGGGCGCTCTGGAGCAGGATGTCGTGGGAGGTACTGCCCCGGTTCCCTGACGCGGCCTGGAGGGCGCTGCTGATTAAATTGCCCAGCTCGGTTACGGCGTTGAGATAGACCGAGGTATTTTCAATGATCCGCCGCTCCCCCTCCTTGTGGAAGGAGGTCAGGCTGACCACCCCCAGCACCTCGGTCCCGATCCGGATGCAGCACAGCACCTCAATGGTGGAGGGGCAGTGGTGCTTGAACCGGCAGCCCATGCAGGAGGGCATCTCGCCGGGCTGGTTGACCAGGACGCTGCCGTTGTCCAGCACTTCCTGGATGGAGGGCGCGTGGACGAGCTTTCCCTTCTTTTTCAGATAGGTAGGCGTACAGAAAAACAGACGGTTCTGGTGGTCGAATATGGCAATCTCCAGCCGCAGCGCGCTGGAGGCCGCCAGAGCAAACCGCTCAATGGAGGAGCGGGCCTGTTCCATATCGTACATGATGATGGTCACCTCCTATGACCTCCTTATTATATATGCAGGCTATCGGCTTAGCAAGCGATTTTGCAAAAATTGTTAAGGAAACAATCTGTTTATCGTAAAACAGAAGGTATTTTGCGTAAAAATATTGAAAAAACTGAGATTTATTGTCAATCATTGTCATCCGAAAACGACAATAAGCTGCAATTGTCACGCTTTTTTGACAACTCGGCATAAAAATTTCCCCGCCATGCTCCGCGATACCCGAGAAAAACCGCCCTGGAACAAAAACTTTTTGCCAGCGTGTCAGAGGTGGAAAATGTTCTTGTTTACCTTGGACAGGATCGAGAGGGCTGTGGGGGGGATATTTTGTCTATATTGCGGAGGGTTTTTCCTTCTGGCCCAGGGGAGCAGCTTTACTGGCAAATCCCCAAAATATCAACCCTCGCTGGGGCTGCGGCAGCGGAGGATGGAGGAGACACCGCCGCCAAAGCCGCTATACCGGACACGGGAGCAAAGAATTCCGGCTGGACAAGGGGAGATATCCTGCTGCCCTTGGAAAAGTTGGCACGGGGCTTGCTGGTTATTAAGGCATTCCACCGCTGAGAGGCCAACCGAGGCACTTCACCGGACGGCGCGGTTTTACATTGGAGAGGAGAAAGGAGGTCCAGCACGCGGCAGAGCCATTGACAGACCGGCAAAAAAGTCTTGCCGGATGGCAGGGCACAGGGGGAGGGGCGTACAGCCAATCTTGTAAAACTGCGGTTACATCATCCACGCCCCTGACAGATGTGCTGTATCCAGCAAGCGCAGAGCAAAGACGTAAAGGAGGAAAAACGCATTGAAAGAAACCAGGACTAAGACACCCCGTGAAAAACGCAAGCCCTCCAAAGCGGAGGCCATCTCCTGCATCCTGTTCCTGCTGCTCGCCTTCGGACTGGGCGCCGCCTACGGTATGAACTATGTGCCCCTTATGGTTGTGGTGGCGGCCTATGCCGCAATCGTTGCCAAGCGCTGCGGCTACACCTGGCAAGAGATGGAGGCCGCGGTGGGCCGCCGGATCGGCAAGTCCGTGCCGGTCATCACCATCCTGCTGGCCATCGGCTTTATGCTGGGCGGCCTGATGTTTTCCGGGACCCTGCCCATGCTCATCTACTACGGCCTGCAAATCGTCAGCCCCCGGTGGATCGCCCTGTGCGCCTTCCTGCTGTGCTGTATCTTCTCCACTGTGACCGGGACCTCCAACGGCTCCGCCTCCACCGCGGGTCTGGCCATGATGGGTCTGGCCATGGCGATGGACAATGTGAACCTGGGTCTGGTGGCGGGCGCCTGCTACGCCGGCTCCCAGTTTGGGGATAAGCTGTCCCCCCTGTCCGACACCACGGTGCTGGCGGCCCTCACCACCGACAACGACATCTTCGACCACATCGCCCACATGGCCAAGACCGTGGTCCCCTCCGCCTTCATCTCCATCGCGATCTATATTGTCATCGGCCTGTCCACCCACACCACCGGAAGCGCCTCCAGCCCGGAGACGGTGGAGCTGCTGAACACCCTGAGCCAGATGTTCAAGTTCAATGTCATTCTGCTCATCCCCGTCCTCTTTATTCTGTGGGGATCCCTGACCAGAAAGCCCACCACTTTGGTGCTCTTCGGCTCGGGCTTTCTCTCGGTGCTCATTGGCGTGTTCTACCAGGGCTTCTCCTATACCGATGCCATTGACGTGCTGTACAGCGGCTTCAGCTCTGACATGGTGCTGGCCGCCCACCCCGAGTTTGATCTGTCCGCCATGAGCTCCGCCGCCAAGACCCTGCTGGAGCGGGGGGGCATCTCCGACATGAACAAGACCTTTGTGGCGACCTGGCTGTGCTTCTACTTCGCCGCCATCGCCGAGATGTGCGGATGCCTGGATGTGCTGCTGGACACCTTGATGGGCTTTGTACACTCCACTGGCAGCCTGATTATCACCACCGGCATCTCTGTGGTGGTGCTCATCGCTGTGGGCGGCAGCTCCACCGTGGCCCTGCTGCTGGGAGGCAATATGTTCAAGTCCAAGTATGAGGAGATGGGGATCAACACCCTCAACCTGTCCCGGACCCTGGAGGACTTTGGTACAGGCTGCTCCGGCTTCTTCCCCTGGACCTCCTCGGGCATTCTGTATGCCAGCGTGCTCTTTACCTCCAACCTGACCTTCCTGCGCTACTCCTTCTTCAGCTGGATTGTGTGGATCTTGGCCATCATCTATGGCTTTACCGGCGTCTGCATCAAGACCGCCCCCACCAGAAAGCAGCTGGAGGTCCAGGAGCAGCAGAAGACCATGTGAGACAGGAGGTCAGCGGCGTGTATTCAGATATCCATGTTCATACGCAATTTTCCAGCGACTCCAACACCCCGGTGGAGGCCCAGCTGGAGCGGGCCATCAAGCGGGGGATGCAGCACCTGTGCATCACCGACCACCAGGACTACGACTATCCCCCCTGGCACAGCGTCTATCTGCTGTCCGAGACCGGGGACCTGGACAGCTACCTCAGCAAGCTCCAGGCGGTGAAGGAGGCGTACGCGGACCGGATCGAGCTGCTCATCGGCATCGAGTTCGGTCTCCAGCCCCACCTGGCTGAGCGCCACAACCGAGAGTATGCCCAATACCCCTTCGACTATGTCATCGGCTCTACCCACTGCTTCAGCGGACGGGACACGGAGGACCAGACCCTCTATGAGGGACGCCCCAAGGAGGAGGCTGTTCGGGAGTATTTCCAGACTGAGCTGGACAATATCACCCTCACCGACGGCTTTGACTCCGTGGGACACCTGGACTTCGTGCTGCGGGATATCCCGGGGAAAAACCGGGACTTCTCCTACGCCCGGTACGCCGGCATCCTGGATGAGCTGCTGAAGACCATCATCCGCAAGCAGAAGGCCCTGGAGCTGAACACAAAATCCCTGGTCACCGGCATGGGGGACTCCAGCCCGGGCCGGGAGGTGTTCCGCCGCTACCGGGAGCTGGGGGGCGAGCTGATTACCCTGGGCTCCGACGCCCACTTCCCTGAGCGGTTGGGGGACTGCTTCGACATTGCGGGTGAGATCCTGAAGGACGCCGGGTTCCGCTACTACTGCATCTATCGGAAGCACCAGCCGGAATTCCTCCCTCTCTAGCTTTCTCTCTCTTCTTCTGATACCGGCCCGTCCTCTCTGGGGCCGGGAGAGGCCCGCATCGGGCACATCCTGCTGCGGGCCTCTCATTTTGATTCCTTCCGATCCCTTTTTTCGGCGGAGAGCATCCTTCGCCGGCAATCATAGAACGGAGTGCGGCTGTGGCTTATTTGAGAGAATTGAATACCCTGTCAGTGCTGCTGCGGCTGACCCTGGCGGCCCTCTGCGGCGGGATCATCGGGATCGACCGGGAACACAAGCGCCGGCCAGCCGGGTTCCGCACCTATATGCTGGTCTGCCTGGGCGCGGCCCTCACCATGTGCCTGAGCCAATATGAGGATCTGCTGCTGCGCACTGTCTGGGCAGACACCCTCCAGGTGCTGGGCATCCGAACCGATGTCTCCCGCTTCGGCGCCCAGGTCATCAACGGCATCGGCTTCCTGGGGATTGGGACCATTTTGGTGACCGGGCAGCGGGAGGTCAAGGGGCTGACTACCGCGGCAGGCCTGTGGGCCTCCGCCTGTATGGGGCTGGCCATCGGGGCGGGCTTCTATGAGTGTATGCTCCTGGGCTTCGGGGCGATTTTCCTGAGCATCAAGCTGTTCTCCTTCATTGAATGCTATACCCTGTCTGCCTCCCGGTATGTGGATCTGTACATTGAATTTGTCTCTCTGGACCGGCTGGGGGAGTTTATCCACCTGCTCAAGGGGATGAACATCAGAATTTTTGACGTGGAGATTCTCCGCGCCGGGGAGAAACAGTACCCCAACCACCCCTGTGTCATCTTCTACCTGCGCTTCCAGCCCCACCAGACCCACCGGCAGGTCCTCCAGGAGCTCTACCGGTTTTCTGACGTGTTTTGTATCAACGAGCTATAGGGCCGGCGTCCGCCGGCAAAAAATGCGGGTCCCAGGGTCAGAGGGCCCCGGTCATTTCGGAAAGGGGATAAGTGCAGTATGTTCTATCACCTGGAGGCGCTTCAGGGGCTCGGCCTGTGGGGGGTGAGCGCCCGGATCGTCCTGGCCGTCCTATGCGGCGGCCTCATTGGGCTGGAGCGGGAGAGCAAACGCCGTCCCGCCGGCTTCCGGACCCATATCCTGATCTGTCTGGGGGCCGCTATGACTACCGCCACGGGACAGTACCTCTATACCATGCACTACTACACCGATATCGCCCGGCTGGGGGCCCAGGTGGTCGCCGGGGTGGGCTTCATCGGGGCGGGGACCATCCTGATGACAAAGCGCCGCCGGGTCCGGGGGCTGACTACTGCCGCCGGACTCTGGGTCGCCGCCATCGTCGGACTGTGCTGCGGCGCCGGGTTCTACCTGGGCGCGATGTACACCACCGTGCTTATCCTGGCTGCGGAGATGGTCCTCTCCAAGTTTGAATACCTGATGCTCCGGAAGGTCGGAGAGGTCAATGTGTATGTGGAGTACGCCTATCCCTCCAGCCTGGACGGTATTGTGGAGCACTGCCGGCAGTCCGGCGTGAAGGTGCTGGACGTGGATGTTACCAGGCATGGGGAGGATTACCGCCACTCCTGCGCGATCTTTTCCCTCCAGATGCGCAGGGACTGCTCCTGCGGTGAGTTTTTACAGGACCTGACCGCAGCAGAGGGCGTCCTGTCCGCCGAGGAGATCTAAAAAAGAGAGCCGCACAGCTTCAAACGCTGTGCGGCTCTTGACAACCGCGCTCAGGCCGGGTCCTGCTGTGCGGTGACCGAGACGGTGTACTCCGCGGGCAGGCTCATATACTCCTGGAAGACGCTCAAGGTATAGAGCTCTCCCGCCCGCAGGGAAACGGTCAGGGCGTTCCTGCCCCCGTCCACCCGCCGGCCGGCCTGGTCCTTGACCTCCATGGACACCCCTCCGTAGCTCACCCCGGTGTCAAAGCAGTACCTGCCGTCCGCCGGAGGGAGGTAGGTGTACTGGTCCCGCTGGTATTGGTAGGTCAGCATTCCCGAGGCCGCGGACTGGGCGGTGATATCAAAGATGGGCTGGGGGGTATAGAATTGGACCGTGTAGTCCAGAAGGCTGGTGGTGCAGGCCACCAGGAGGGTATAGCACTTCCCCTCCTCCAAGGTGGCATGTGCCGAGGAGCTGTCTCTGGAGATGGTCTCCCCCTGGGCGTTCTTCACCGAGACGGACAGCGCTGAATAGCTCAATCCAGAGTCAAACAGGTACACGCCGCTGACCGGGGCGGTGTAAGTATAGATGTCAATCTGCTCTCGGTAGGTGATGCTGCCCGAGACGGAGATCTGCCCGCTCACATCGGTAACGGGGTTGGGCACGCCGATTTCTATCGTATAGTCGGTGGGCCTGCTTCCATATTTCACACGGACAAGGTAGGTCTTCCCCGCCTCCAGCTCCCCTGCGGCACAGGAGTAGCCGCTGTTCCCGAACAGCCAGCCCCCGTAGGCATTGCAGACCTCCAGAGAGAGAGGCCCGTAGCCCAGCCCGGCGTCGAACTGGTAGCGGCCGCTGGTGGGGGCGGTGTATTGGTACTGCGCCTCCTGCCCCTGTTCGGTCAAGCTGCCGGACACCGAGCGCTGGCCGCTGATGTCCGGTACGCCCTCCAGGGGATCGGCGGGTACTTCCGGGGGTTCCGGCTCGGGCTCGGGGGGTGTGCCGGACTCCGGCTCAGAGCGGTCGGGCGCGGCGGACTCGGGCGGAGCCTCCGGCTTGGACTCCGGCTGGGCGTCAGGGGGCGCGGCGGACTCCGGCGGGGCCTCCGGCTTGGACTCCGGCGCGGGGGAGAGGCCGGCCTCCCCCTGGACCACGCTCCGGTCCCCCGTCTCCTCCGACGTGCTCTCCCCACCGAAAAACAGCGGCTTGATCATGTCCGCCGCCACCTCGGAGAGCACATCCCCGGTAAAGGTGAGGAGGACCAGCAGGGCGGCCAGGGCGATCCCCTTCTCCCGGTGCTGGAGCAGTCCGCCAACCACGACGATGACCACCGCCAGCGCGACCAAAAGTATCTTTATCATGTTCCTCTCCTCCTGCGGCCCGCCCGGCTCAGTCGAACATACTCAGCTGGGTCCCCTCCGAGGACTCCGGCCGGGGGGGGATGGCGTCGGGCTCCTCCACCTTCCCCGGCCAGTCCCGGCCGATGGGGCGGGCGCCCTTCTGAATCAGCGCCTGGTTCCCGGGGTAGTCCTCCCGGTCCCAGCAGAAGACCGGACACCAGCCGTTCCGCAGGTTCTCGGTGGCTCCGCTCCAGGTCCCGCCCTTGTTGTAGTCTGACCGCACCACCACCGTTCCGGAGGACTGGGTATAGATATATTTGTTCCGGGACATGGCCATGCCCGCGTTGAACCCGGCGGAGGGGAGGACGGCGGACAGCAGCAGCAGGCGGCCCTCCTGGATGGCCATGACCGTTCTGGACTGCTTCAGCCTCCGGTCCATGGAGTCCGACAGATAGGCGATGCAGCCTCCGCCCTGGACAAGGGCCTCCTCCATGGCGACGCTGTCCGCCCCCTTGGCTCCACCGGACACCACCAGATAGTCCCAGCCCACCGTCTTGGCCACGGTCTGCCGGACAAAGTCGATGTCCTCCTCCGACACCGTCCGGGAGCCCACATACCCCACCGACTTCTGCTCCAGCAGCTCCAGCGCGCCGGCGGCGTAGAAGAGGGGAGGGCAGGCGTTCCCCAGCTTGTGCTTCAGCTGGGCGGGGTAGCCCTCGTCCGCCCGGGTCACCAGGACGATTCCCCGGGAGGCGTACCGGTCCAGCTCGAAGCCCAGGCTGGCGCTGCGGCCGATCAATCTCTGGATGCGGTCGGTCTCAGCCTGGCTGTACTGGAATTTTTCCGCGAAATCCTGGCCGCTGAACTCCAGCAGGTCGGCGGGCTGGAGCTTTTGGGCCCGCATGGCGTTGGCCAAGGCGCTCCACTCCCTGGGCTCCAGAGGTTTTACGCCCTCCCCCATGCACAGCCTGCTGCACAGGATGGCAATCGCCATACCGTTTTGATTCATGCTCAGTCTTCCTCCTTCTGACTGCTGTCTGCCAAGGCGAAGGGATACACCTCCTGGCAGCCCTTCTCCATCAGCCGGCAGCCGCAGACCGTCAGCGTCCACTTCGAGTCCACCATGTCGTCCACCAGCAGCACCTTCCGGGGCAGGGTCTGGACGCCGTTCATCACCGAGAAGGACTGGAAGGCGTTGGCGCACTGGTGGGAGCTGTTCTCCATGGTCTTCTGCTGGTCCGCGCTGCTCTTCTGAAGCAGCTCCACAAAGGGCAGCCCGCAGGCCTTGGCCAGACGGCGGGCGTAGTCGGGGACCAGATCGCTGCGCAGGGAGGGCACACAGGTGATGTGGGTGATCCCCTTCTCCTTGGCCAGAGCCTGGACCACCTCCGCTCCCCGCTCCACCAGCTCGTCACAGAAGCGCTTCTCCGCGGAATATTTTCCCTGGCGCACCAGCTCGCCCAGGCCGGGGTCCCCGTACTTGCACAGGCACACCCCCTCCTGGTTGATGTAGGGGATCTTGGTCATCCGGGTCACCGAGCTGGAGGCCCACTGCTTCCTGGGCGTGATGGGGATGGTCTGCCCCCGGAGGAACTCAGAGGCCGCCCGGCTGATAACCAGGGGCGCGGTCTGGGAGGCCCCGTCCAGAATGTCCCGGCCCAGACAGTTGGCGCACCGTCCGCAGGGGTGGGCGTCGGGGTCGTCCAGGGCGCGGACGATGAACTGGCTGTAGCACTCGCCGGTGCGCACCAGCTCCTTCATCTGCTCCAGCTCCTGCCGGCGGATGGCGGTGATGGCGTCGTAGTGCTCCTTCTGGTAGACGAAGGGGGTGGGGGTGATGCGGTATCTTGAGCGGTCCTTGGTGATATACTTGTCCTTCGTCAGGAACATCAGACATTTTTCCAATCTGCTCCGGCGAATATTCAGCTTGGAGAGAAGTTCATTGAGGCCGATGCCGTCCTGGGACTGGATGCAGCGGTAGACCTGGGTCATCTCCTCCTCGGTGGGGAAGGCGGTTTTCATAAAGTAGTTGATGATCTCCTCGTCCTCCCGGCCGTTCATCAGGAAGACATAGGCGTGGGGGATGCTCCGCCCCGCCCGGCCGATCTGCTGGTAGTAGGAGACGATGTTCTGCGGGGTCTGGAAGTGGATGACAAAGGCGATGTCCCCCTTGTCGTACCCCATGCCCAGCTTGATGGTGGCCACCAGCGCCTTGATCTGGTTGTTCCGAAAAGCCTCCTCCGCCTCCTGGTTTTTGTGCTCCTCCGCGGGGGAGCGGGAGTAGTAGGACAGGGCGCTGATGCCGTTGTTCTGCAGGAACCGGGCCAGAACGTCGCAGTCCCGCTGGGTCAGGCAGTAGATGATTCCGCTGCCCGGCAGGCGCTCCAGATTGGCCAGCAGCCAGGCGTAGCGCTCCGCCTTGCCGGGGAGGTCCAGCACCTGAATGGACAGGGACTCCCGGGTCAGGGGCCCGCGGGAGATATGGACATTGCCTCCCAGCTGGGCGGCCAGGTCATTCACCACCCGGTTGTTGGCGGTGGCGGTGGTGGCCAGGATGGGGACGTTCTGGGGCAGGCGCAGGATCACGTCCCGCAGCCGGCTGTAGTCCAGGCGGAAATCGTGGCCCCAGTCGGAGATGCAGTGGGCCTCGTCAATGACAAACAGGCCGATGCTGATCTTGGGCAGACAGGCCTGGATGTCCTCCCGGAACAGGGTCTCGGGGGTGACCAGCACCAGGTCCAGGGTCCCGGCGGCCATACGGTCCAAAATCTCCGGCCGCCGGTCCGCCGTTGTGCTGTTCAGGGCGTCGCAGCGCAGGCCCAGATGTCCGGCGGCCTCGATCTGGTTCTCCATCAGGGTCAGGAGAGGGCTGACCACAATGGTGAGGCCCCGCCCCTGATTTCTCAGCAGCTTGGTGCAGGTGAAGTAGACCAGGCTCTTTCCCCAGCCCGTCCGCTGCACCACCAGGGTCCGGCGGTGGAGCATGGTCGCCTCGATGGCCTCGTACTGTCCGGATCGGAATTTTGCGCCCTCCCCGTACAGGGAGCGCAGGACTGTCATCGCCTGCTGGTGGATAGACTCATTGTGAATTTCCATACCAATATTCTCCTCATTCTGTCTCTGTTTCGCCAGGGCAGTCAAACACTGATTTCATTATAGTGCAAGGGGGGGCAGAAATCAATATCCCCTCCTCCCTCCCAAAAGATTTTTTCAAAAATACAAAAAAATCGGGGCAGACCCCTTGACAAGCCCCTGTCTGAAGGCTATACTGTTTTTTGTTGCTGGACCCTGTAAACAGCTTTAGGATGTGAGTTAAGACAGATGATGTCTTCTCATGTCCTTTTTTCGTTTTGCGCAAAGAGAGAAGGACGGTCTGTTTCCACCCAAGCTGCCAAGCAAAAAGGAGGTCTTTCCCTTGAACGTCAAAAAGCTGTCCCTGGAGGAGCGTCTGGACTGTCTGAGCTCCTCCTGCTCCGCCCACCCGGAGTTCTACCCCAGCGTGCTGCATACGGTCGCCGCCCTGGAGCTGCCCGCGTATATGGAGGGCTTTGACCAGGAGCTGGAGGAGCTGCTGAAGGTGCTCCGCCTGTCCCGGGAGGAGGGGGAGCGCACCACCGTCCGGCAGGCCGCTGTCCGCATTGCCGGCTGGTACAACGCCCCCGCCTTCTCCGCCGCCTCCGCCAGCCTGACGGACGCGGTGGAGGGGATGCGCCTGCTCGCCCTCCCCATGGGCCGGATTTACCAAAAACACTACCGAAGGGAGGCGGAAGCATGAACCGGAAACCACTGGCCCGGCGTCTGGGCCGCCCCAACGCGGAGACGCTTCTGGTCCGCTTCGGGGGCCTGTACACCGACTCCTTTTTCTCCATCATGGAGGACCTGTCGGAGGGCAGGCTCAAGCCCCAGAGGGACGCGGTCCCCCGATACCTGGGCAAGCGGGGCATCTGTGTGGCCCAGGCCGCCTTTGAGGCCGGGGACCTGTTCTGGATGGACCAGGGGGAGCTGCTGTACGCCCTGCTCATTGAACCGTTCGCCACGCTGAAAGAGAAAGAGGAGGGTACGCCATGAATTCCTGTGGATATCGAATCCTGGCCAAGGGACAGACGATCAGCAATGACACCTGGGCCACCGGCCTGAACAACAACGACATGATTATTGGGCCCTCCGGCTCGGGGAAGACCCGGGGGTATGTGAAGCCCAACCTGCTGCAGATGAACGGCTCCATGATTGTCACCGACACCAAGGGCCTCCTCCGGCGGGAGGTGGGTCCGGTGCTGGAGCGCCACGGCTACCAGGTGGCGGAGCTGAATCTGGCCGACCCCCTCGCCTCCCCCTGGGGCTACAACCCCCTGGCCTATATCCGCTTCGACGCGCGGCGGGACTGCTGTCAGGAGCAGGACATCCTCACCGCCGCCGCCGCCCTGGTCCCCATTGAGGACGACCGGCAGCCCTTTTGGGAGATGTTTTCCAGGAACTTCCTGGAGGGCATGATCTCCTATGTGCTGGAGTGCCTCCCGGAGGAGGAGCACAATATGATCTACGTCACCCGGCTGTTCAGCGAGATGGCCAGCGGCAACTTTGACAAGCTGTTCCGGGAGCTGTGCCAGATCGCGCCCACCAGTTTTGCCGCCATGCGGTACAAGATGACCCAGAGCTGCCGGCAGGCGGAGAAGATGTACAGCAGCGTGCAGGGGATTTTGGCCGAAAAGCTCGCCCCCTTCGCCTTTGAAGGGACCCAGTCCCTGTTCCGCAACCCCATGCAGATCGACCTGTGCCGGATGACCAGGGAGAAAACCGCCGTCTTTCTCACCGTCAGCGACACCGACCCCTCCAACTACAGGCTGGCCAACCTGTTCTACACCCAGGCCCTCCATACCCTGTGCGGCCTTGCGGACCAGGCCCCCGGGGGACGGCTGGAGCTCCCGGTCCGGTTTTTCCTGGACGACTTCGCCTCCAATGTCTGCATCCCCGACTTCGACCGGATCATCTCCATCATCCGCTCCCGGGAGATCTCAGTCAGCATCCTCATCCAGAGCCTGAGCCAGCTGGAGGCCCTCTACGGCAGGCCCAAGGCTATGACCATTCTGGACAACTGCGACAATCTCATCTATCTGGGAGGCCAGAACAGCGAGACCGCCCAGTTCATCGCCGAGAAGGCGGACCGGCGGGCCAGTTCCATTTTGCAGATGCCCATGGACGCCGCCTGGCTCTTCACCCGGGGCGCGGCCCCTGTGCAGGCGGGCAAGTACCGGCTGGAGGACCACCCCCGGTATCAGGAGCTGCCCGAGTTCGCCGCCGCCCGAAGGGAGACAGAGCCCTCCCCGGCGCGTGACCCGCCGCCGGAGGAAAATAAACCCCCGGAAAACGCCCATAACGCCCATATGATTGAGAAGGAGAGATGTATGATGACACCAGATGAGCGCCGCGCCTTTATGGACCGGCTGCTGGATTTTGACAATATTGTCATCCAGTGCCACGACAACCCGGACCCGGATACGGTCGCCAGCGGATGGGCCCTGTGGAACTATTTCCATGACCACGGGAAACAGGTCCGGCTGGTCTACAGCGGCCAGAATCCCATCCAAAAGGCCAACCTGGTTATGATGATCCGGCTGCTGGACATCAAGATCGACTATGTGCAGGAGATCCCTGAGCCCGGCCTGCTGCTGACGGTGGACTGTCAGTACGGGTGCAGGAACGTCTTCCCCCTGGCCGGGCAGAACATTGCCGTCATCGACCACCACCGGAGGGACAGCCTGCTGGCCGCCCCCGACCCCTCCCTCTGCGTGGTCCAGGACGGCTACGGGGCCTGCTCCACCATCGTCTGGCAGCTGATGGGGGAGGCGGGGTACTCCGTGACCGGCCGTCCCGCCCTGGCCACCGCCCTGTACTACGGCCTGTATATGGACACCGGGATGCTCCAGGAGCTGCGCAACGGCTATGACCGGAATATGCGCAACCAGCTGGAGACGGTCTGTGACGAGACCGTCCTCACCGTGCTGAAATACAATAACCTCTCCCTGGACGAGCTGAGAATCGCCGGGCACGCCCTGTCCGGGGGGTACTACAACCCGGAGTACCGCTTCGCGGTGGCGGAGGCCCAGTCCTGTGACTCCAACATCCTGGGGATCGTCAGCGACAACCTCATCAGCGTGGACGCGGTGGACGCCTGCGTGGCCTACTGCGTCCAGCCGGACAAGGTCCGGGTCTCGGTGCGCACCTACCAGGAGGGGATCGACGCCCCCGCCCTGGTCCGGTATCTGACCCACAAGCTGGGGGAGGGGGGAGGCCACAAAAATAAGGCCGCGGGGAGCATGGACACCCCACGGCTGGCCGGATTTTTTGAAAAGCGTCTGGGCACGCTGGCCCCCGCCGGTCTGAGCGCCCTCACCCACCGCCTGCTGGAGACCCGGATGGAGGACTTTTTCCGGGAGGAGGTGGTCTGCCGCTACGGCACGGAGGAGGTCCCCGACCTGAGAGGGGAGCCGGTGTTCGAGAAGCGCAGCAGTCTGGACGTGGGCTATGTGCTGCTGAAGGACCTCTGCCCCGTGGGGACCCGGGTCACCGTGCGGGAGCTGGAGCGGGACCAGCACATCACGGTGAAGGAGGACAGCATTTTGGTCCTGCTGGCGGACGGCACGGTCCAGCACGACCACGAGGGCTACTTCTGGGAGCGCCACCGGGAGGGCAGCGGGTCCTATCAGTTCCCCGGCTCCTTCCAGCCCCTGCTCCTGGAGGGGGACGGGGAGCAGCAGGACGGGGAAGAGCCCAAGTCCCTGGTCTCTCTGGCCCGGCCCGCCGTCAATGAGGGGTACGATACCGTCCGCGTCCACGCCCGGCAGCTGACCCAGCGGGCCAAGGTGTTCCTGCCCTGGTCGGACCGGCCCCTCCGGGGGGAGCGGGGGGACTGGCTGGCCGCTAACGTCAATAGTCCTCAGTGCGTGTTCATCGTCGAGCGGACAAGATTCGCCACGTCCTACCTCCTGGTGGAGGAGAAGGAGCCGGTCAGCTTTTCATAAAATTTTAAGGAGCGCTTTTGAAAATCCTAATCTCCTTGTGATATCATACAGGACAGCGCTGACCGTCAAGGAGGTTTTTCCATGAAACGATACCACAGACTGCTGCTCGCCCTGGCCGCCCTGCTCCTGCTGCTGGGCGGCGGGTGGTTTTTGTACCGGACCGGCTTCTTTGCCGCCGCCCGCTCTGTCCAGGGGCTGCGGGACTATATCAGCCGCTCCGCCCCCTACGCGCACCTGTGCTTCCTCCTGGTTCAGCTCCTGTCGGTGGTGCTGGCCCCCATCCCCAGCAATATTGTCGCCGCCGCGGGCGGGCTGCTCTTCGGAGCCTGGCCCGCATTCCTGCTCACCTTCGGGGCGGTGACCACAGGGTCCCTGCTCACCTTCTCCCTGGCCCGGGTTTTGGGACGGAATTTCGCCAGCCTCCTGGTCAGCCGGAGCCTTTCCGAAAAATACCAGGAGCTCATCCGCGCCAAGACCACCGTGTTCCTCACTCTGGCCTTTCTGTTCCCCTTCTTCCCCGACGATATTCTGTGCATCCTGGCCGGGCTGACCGCCATCCCCCTGCGCCGTTTTGTCCTCATCGTGGTGCTGGCCCGGCCCTGGGGACTGCTCTTCGCCTGCGCGCTGGGCGGGGCCTCCATCCGGCTCCCCCTGTGGGCCGTGCTCCCCCTGGGACTGGCTGGGCTGGGGCTGTTCTGGCTGGGGCTGAAGTACGGGGACCGGCTGGAGGAGTTTATTTTGACCTGTTTAAGAAGCCGCGGGGAGGGGAAGGATAGAGAATGAAACAGGGCAGCAAATAAAAAATTTCCTGCGCCGCCCCTTTACAAAGTTCCCCAATTATGATATAGTTTTCCTGCAAATGAGAATCAGTCTTGTTTACGGGGGGCTGCTCATGGAACGCGCCACGCGGTACAGCAAAAAACGGGAGGTAATCCTCGCCGCGATTCAGGGGACAAGCTGCCACCCCTCCGCCGATTGGGTGTACCGGCAGCTCAAGCCCGTCTACCCCGACCTGAGCCTGGGGACGGTTTACCGCAACCTCCTGTTTTTTCAGGAGCGGGGTCTGGTGCGGCGGGTGGGCGTGGTCCAGGGTCAGGAGCGCTTTGACGGCGTGGTCGCCCCCCACAGCCATTTCATTTGCGGCGGCTGCGGTCTGGTGATGGACCTGCCCGGCATTCACACCGGGGACAGGCTGGACCGGATTGTCAGTCAGAAGTACGGGCTTGTGGTGGAGCGCCGCGAGCTCACCTTTTACGGTTTGTGCCCCAATTGCGCGGATGCGCAAGATCATAACGAGGAGGAAGTTTTACCATGAAAAAGTTTGTCTGTTCCGTCTGCGGCTACGTCTATGAGGGGGAGTCCGCCCCCGCCAAGTGCCCCCAGTGCGGCGTGGGTCCTGAGAAGTTCACCGAGCAGAAGGGTGAGATGTCCTGGGCCGCCGAGCACGTGGTAGGCGTGGCGCAGGGTGTGGACGCCGAGATCCTGGAGGGCCTGCGCGCCAACTTCGCCGGCGAGTGTACCGAGGTCGGGATGTACCTGGCCATGGCCCGGGTCGCCCACCGGGAGGGCTACCCCGAAATCGGCCTGTACTGGGAGAAGGCCGCCTATGAGGAGGCCGAGCACGCCGCCAAGTTCGCCGAGCTGCTGGGCGAGGTGGTCACCGACTCCACCAAGAAGAACCTGGAGATG
>JAAWSG010000022.1 GCA_022801435.1 Lawsonibacter sp. | reverse complement strand
GATAGAGATAGTCGTCAGTCGAGTTGCCTATTACCACCCCTAGTTTAATCACTTTGAATTAGGCACAGCTGATACAAAGATGGAGTTGGGTGGTATAAAGCTGTTCTTGAAGGGGGAACGGGGCAAATTCAAGACCTGTATCGTCCACCAAGACTTGAGAAATCCGAACCTAATCCCAAGCGGGAATGGGTTCGGATTTCCTGTTTATATTGAGGGTATCGGCAGAGGATCAAAGCAGGGAGGGAAGCGGCGCTCTCCCTCGTTCACACCCCTGTCAGGTCGAAGGGCGGGGTATACTCCTCCCGGGCGGAGGTACGCTCCTGGGTAAAGCCGGCCAGTCCCAGATTTTCCATATACGCCTGGGCGGTCTGGATCTCCCCGGGGCGCAGGCGGCGGCGGAGCTCGGGACAGCCGGACAGGTCTCCCCAGGGGGTGTACTGGCTCATAAGGGAGAACCGCGCAGTATCCGGGCCGAAGGTCTCCAGCACCCAGTCCATCACCGCCTTAGCCTGTCCCACCTGGGCGGGGAGGATCAGATGCCGGATGACCGTCCCCCGGACCAGCAGGCCGCCGCTGTCGAACTGGCAGGGGCCGGTCTGGCGGACCATCTCCTGGATGGCGGCCCGGGCGGTCTCCGGGTAGTCAGGGGCGGCGGCGTATTTCTGAGAGACGCCCGGGTCCAGATATTTGAGATCAGGGAGGTAGAGGTCGATCTTTCCCTCCAGTCTCCGCAGGGTCTCCACCTTGTCATAGCCCCCGGAATTCCACACCGTCGGGACCGGGGGCCGCCAGTCCTCCAGCAGGGCGGCGACAGTGTGGGCGTAGTGGGTGGGGTTGACGAAGTTCAGGTTGTGGGCCCCCTGCGTGATGAGGGCCTCGCAGATTTCCCGCAGCCGCTCCAGGGAGACCGCCCGCCCGAAGTCCCGGCGGCTGATCTTCTCGTTCTGGCAGAAGACGCATCCCAGAGAGCAGCCGGAAAAGAAGACGGTCCCAGACCCCTGGGTTCCGGAGATGGGGGGCTCCTCCCAGTGGTGGAGGGCGGCTCGGGCCAGCACCGGGGCGGCGGGCATCCTGCACAGGCCGCTCCCCCGGGTATCGGTGCGCTCCGCCCCGCAGCTTCGGGGGCACTGGCGGCAGATCATGGTATCCCTCCCCTTAAAAATGTCCCAGCCGGTCCAGGACAGCCTGCTCAAAGGACCGGAAGGCGTTGGGGACGGCGTAGGTATCCCGCAGGTCGGAGCGGCTCGCCCACACCCAGCCCTGGGGCAGCGCCGGACTGTCCAGCTCCCCGGCCAGGGCGGTCATGTGCCATTCGATGTGAGTGAAGATGTGCTTCCCCGTGCCCGCCCGCTCCAGGTCCGGCGGAACCAGCCCCCATTGGAAGAGGGGGTTGGAGAGGCCGGACAGCTCGTTGGGGTACTCCCACAGGCCGGCCAGCAGTCCCCGGTCCGGCCTCCGGCGGAGGGCGATCCGATGGGCGTGGAAGAGGAGGTAGACGGTGCGCTCCTCCGTCCTCCGAGCCTTCTTGGGGGTTTTTACAGGGAGCTCCCCGGTTCGCCCCTCCTGGAAAGCCCGGCAGAAGCCCGCCCCGGGGCATTTTTCACACAGGGGCGCGCCGTTGGGCAGGCAGACGGTGGCCCCCAGCTCCATCATGGCCTGGTTGAAGTCCCCGGGGCAGGCGGTGGGGAGCACCTGGGTCAGGGCCTGGGTCACCCGCTTCTTCATGGCGGGGGAGGAGATGTCCCCCGGGTCTCCGGTGAGCCGGGCGGTCACCCGCAGGACATTGCCGTCCACCGCCGGAACGGGCAGTCCAAAGGCGATGGAGGAGATGGCCCCGGCGGTGTAGTCCCCCACCCCGGCCAGAGCGCGGATATCCTCGTACCGGCTGGGAAAGACTCCGCCGTGGCGCTCCACAATCTGCCGGGCGGCCTTTTGCAGGTTGCGGGCCCGGCTGTAGTAGCCCAAACCCTGCCAGAGCTTCATCAGCTGCTCCTCGGGCAGGAGAGCCAGGGCGGCGGGGGAGGGCGCGGCCTCCAGAAAACGGCGGTAGTAGTCCAGCACCGCCGCCACCCGGGTCTGCTGGAGCATGATCTCGGACACCCAGACCCGGTAGGGCTCCGGCTCGGACCGCCAGGGAAGGACCCGGGCGTTTTCCCGATACCAGGCCAGCAGGGGGATAGGGAGCTGTTCTAATTCAGACAAGAGAAGGGCCTCCTTTGGAACAGACATACGAAAAAGCTTATGGCATTCCGCCGCGTCTCCAGACGTTCCCGCCGGAATTGGTCGAAATGCCAGAAGAAGCCAGCCGAAAACGGGACATCCGCCCAAAAACGCCATAGCAAAAAACCTATTGTGAATATAATGTATTTGGGAATGGTATTTTCCCGCGTCCCGTGGTAAAGTACCACTCAGAACAGAGGCGAACAGAGGGACAGCAGACCGGCTTCCGCTCTTGTCGGAATGTGTTCAGTCAGTGAGCTTTTGTTTCATCATTCCTTTTTCATCCATCCTTCCAGATCAAACCACAGAAGGGACGCCCTCCGGGGTGGCCCTTCTGTGGCGTTTTACGCTATTTCTGCGGGCGGATGAGCTCCTCCAGGGCGCTGACCGTCTCATAGACCAGATTGTCGCAGTGGTCCTTGCGGGGGATACCGGCGTCGTGGGATTTTTTCAGGAGGGCGGGACAGCTGAGCTCCCCGTGCTTCTCCCGAAAGGCGTGCAGAAGGGCGGCAGACTGGTCCTCGCCGCGCCCCGCCAGCCCCAGCGCCATCAGGGCTCCGGTGACCGTCCCGCAGGCCGAGCCGCAGTGCATTCCGGAGCCGAAGTGGGCTCCCATGGCGTAGGCCTGTTCCTCGGTCAGCCCCAGCTCCCGGGCGAAGGGGATCAGAACGGACTGGCAGCAGTTGAAGTGGATGTCGGTGCGGGCGCGCAGCTCCTGAACTTTTTCCAGATGTGTCATGGTGGTTCTCTCCTGTCGATTTTATATTTGGGGGAAATAACGCGGCCTTGGGATGTATTTAATTAAAAATGTCCGGGGTGTCCGCGAAGAGCTGCCGGACCTTCTCCAGAACAGGGCGGTGGTCGGGATGCCGCAGCTCCGGGTCGGCCTCCAGCAGCCGGCGGGCCGCCTCCTGGGCCTGGCTGAGCAGCCGCATATCCCCCGCCAAGTCGGCCAGCTTCATCTGGGGCAGGCCATGCTGGCGGCTCCCGAAGAAGTCCCCAGGCCCCCGCAGGCGCAAATCCTCCTCAGAAATTTTAAAGCCGTCGGTGGTGGAGGCCAGGGTGCGCAGCCGGGCCATGGAGTCCGGGTTCCGGGTGGAGGTCACCAGCACGCAGAAGGACGGGTGCTCCCCCCGCCCCACCCGGCCCCGGAGCTGGTGGAGCTGGCTGAGTCCGAAGCGGTCCGCGTTTTCGATGATAATGAGGGAGGCGTTGGGCACATCCACCCCCACCTCGATGACGGTGGTAGCGGCCAGCACCTGGATCTCCCCTCTGGCGAAGGCGGACATGACGGCGTCCTTCTCCCGGGGGCGCATTTTCCCGTGGAGGATGCCTACGGTGAGGGAGGGAAAAACCTCCTTCTGAAGGGTCTCCGCGTAGTTTTTCACCGCCTTCAGCCCGGGGCCTGTCTCTCCGGCGGCGTCCGGGTCCTCCTCCACCGCGGGGCAGACCATATACACCTGCCGCCCCTCCCCCACCTGCTTTTGGACAAAGCCGTACATCCGCTGGCGTTTGTCCTCCCGGATGACGTAGGTCGCCACAGGGGTCCGTCCCGGGGGGAGCTGGTCAATGACCGAGACATCCAGGTCCCCGTAGATCATCAGGGCCAGGGTCCGGGGGATGGGGGTGGCGGACATGACCAGCACGTGGGGGGAGGGGACCCCGCCCGACTCCGCCTTCCCCGCCAGAGCCGCCCGCTGGGCCACTCCGAAGCGGTGCTGTTCGTCCGCCACAATGAGGGCCAGCCGGTGAAACTCCACCCCCTCGGAGATGAGGGCGTGGGTTCCCACCACGAAGTCCAGCTCCCCCTGGGCGATGGACCTGCGGACCCGCTTCTTCTCCGCCGGGGTGAGGGCCCCGGTGAGCAGTCCCACCCGCACGCCGGCGGGGGAGAGGAGGGCGGACAGGGAGCGGCAGTGCTGTTCGGCCAGCACCTCGGTGGGGGCCATCATGGCGGCCTGATACCCCGCCTGGACGGCCAGCCAGCCCGCGCAGGCGGCCACGGCGGTCTTCCCTGAGCCCACGTCCCCCTGGACCAGCCGGTTCATGGGCTGTCCGGAGGCCAGGTCGGCGGCGATCTCCTCCATCACCCGGCGCTGGGCGGAGGTGGGGGAGAAGGGGAGCAGAGCAAGAAACTCCTGGACCTGGTGTCCGGAGATGACACAGCCAGGCCCTCCGTCCTCCCGCCGGCGGCGCAGGGAGCTGAGCCCCACCGCCAGATAAAACAGCTCCTCAAAGGCCAGCCGCTTCCGGGCCAGCTCCAGGGCGGTCTCGTCCCTGGGGAAGTGGATGCTGCGCAGAGAAAATTCCGAGGCCGCCAGCCCATAGGCCTGCCGGACGGACTGGGGCAGGCAGTCGGGGAGCTGGGCGGCGCAGTCCAGGGCCTGCCGGGTGAGGGAGGCCAGCAGGTGGTTGCTGATTCCCGCCGTCAGCCGGTAGACGGGCATGATGCAGCCGGTGAAGGATTGACTGCCCGCCCGCTCGAAGATGGGGTTGACCATGGTACGGCGGCGGCCCTGCTCCTCGATGACGCCGTAGAAAATGTACTCCTCCCCCGCCCGCAGGGCCCGCTCCACATAGGTCTGGTTGAAGAAGGTGAGGTGGAGGGCCCCGGTGTTGTCCACCGCCTTCAGCTGCACCAGCTCCAGCCCCTTCCGCACCCGGGTCAGACGGGGGTGCTCGGCGGCCATGGCGGTGACGCAGACCCGCGGCCCCAGCGGCGCGCTCTGGATGGAGTACATCTGCCGGCGGTCCTCGTAGTCCCGGGGATACCAGGCCAGCAGGTCGCCGGCGGTGGACAGGCCCAGCTTTTGCAGCTTCCTGGCCCGAGCCTCCCCCACGCCGGGGAACTGGGTGATGGGGGTGTCTGCATGGATGACCGCCATGGGTGGGACCTCCTCTCCGGCCGGTACAGGCGAACGGGGTTTGGCGCTGTTTTGCGGATCATTTATGGTAGCGGGAGCCTTCCTCAATCTTGAAGCTCCGGTATATCTGCTCCAGCAGCATCACCCGGGCCAGGTGGTGGGGGAAGGTCATGGGGGACATGGACAGCCGGCAGCGGCATTCCGCCTTTAGGGTTTCGTCCAGCCCGCAGGACCCGCCGATCAGGAAGCAGACACGCGGGGGAGGGGAGACCAAAGACCCGGCAGCCACCACCAGCATGGACATATCCTGGCTGGAGTACAGCCGCCCCTCGATACACAGGGCGGCCGTATAGGCCCGGGGCGGCAGCTTGTCCCGGATTTTCTGCGCCTCCTTGGCAAGGGCGGCGTCAATCTGGGCCTGGGAGGGGTTTTTGGGCAGCTTTGTCTCGGGAATTTCTATCACAGTCAGCCGGCAGTAGCCGCTGAGCCGTTTCATATATTCAGCGCAGGCGTCCTGGTAAAATTTCTCCTTCAGCTTCCCCACGCATAAAATATGTATCTCTCTCATGTTGCCGTACCCGCCAGTATTTTTGCCGTCCGCCCCTCCAGAAGGAAGGTGGCGCCTGCTGTATCCGCGGGGGCCACGGTCAGGGAGATGTCCCGCTCCGGGTCGAAGCCCAGGGCCAGCAGCCGGAGGGCCGCCGCCTCATAGGCCCGGGCGGGGGTGTTGTTGGTCTGGGACAGATGGGCCAGCACCACCGCCCTGGTCCCCGACTCCGCCGCGAAGCCGGCCAGCTCCGCCCCCGCCTCGTTGGACAGGTGGCCCTGGTCCCCCAGGATGCGCTGCTTCAAGGCGTAGGAGTAGGGTCCCGATTTGACCCAGTCCACATCGTGGTTGGCCTCACACACCAGCAGGTCGCAGCCCTCCACCGCCTGCCGCACCTCCGGGGTCACATAGCCCAGGTCGGTACACAGCACCACCCGTCCCCCGTCCCCGGCGATGGACCAGCCCACGCTCCCCGCCGCGTCGTGGGGGGTGGGGAAGGACCGGGCCCGCAGGGAGCCGAGCTGCACCTCCGACCCCGCCTCCAGGGGCTGGAAGAGGGCCTTCACCTCATCGCAGCGGTTCCGTTTGTACCACTCCCAGAGGGTGGGGCGGGTGGCGTAGATGGGGGCCCCCGCCTTTTTGGAGAGCACCCGCAGGCCGCTGACATGGTCGCTGTGCTCGTGGGTGAGCAAAATGGCGGACAGCTGGAAGGGCTTGACCCCCAGCTGCGCCAGTCCGGCCGCAATCCGCTTGGCGGAGATGCCGGCGTCCAGCAGGATATGGGTATCGCCGCAGGAGACCAGGGCGGCGTTCCCCAGGGAGCTGCTGGCCAGGGTGGTAAATTTCAGCAAGGGGGACCTCCTTTTTCTCTGTCCTCAATATGAAAAGGGGCCGGCGCACAGGCCGGCCCTGACATGGCTGCACGAGCGGTTCAGCCCGCCTGGGCTCTGCTCTCCCCGTCGGGGACGGCTACCATGCGGATGTCGGCTCCCACAGCGGCCAGCTTCTCCACCAAAGTCTCATATCCCCGCTCGATGTGGTAGATGGCGTCAATTTCCGTCACTCCCCGGGCGGCCAGTCCGGCGATGACCATAGCCGCTCCCGCCCGCAGGTCACAGGCGTGGACGGGGGCCCCGGTGAGCTCCTCCACCCCCTCGATCACCGCCACCTTACCGTCCACCTGGATGTGCGCCCCCATCCGCCGGAACTCGTCCACATAGCGGTAGCGGTTGTCCCACACCCCCTCGGTGAGCACGCTGGTCCCCCGGGCCACGCAGAGCACGGCGGCAATCTGGGGCTGCATATCGGTGGGGAAGCCGGGGTAGGGCATGGTCTTCACGTTCACCCGGTTCATGGGCCCGGTGCGGCGGACCAGCAGAGCGTCGTCCTGCTCCTCCACATCCACCCCCATCTCCAGCAGCTTGGCGGTGATGCAGTCCAGGTGCTTGGGGATGACGTTTTTAATCAAAACCTCTCCCCCGGCGGCGGCTACGGCGGCCATATAGGTCCCCGCCTCAATCTGGTCGGGGATGATGGAGTAGGACCCCCCTTTCAGGCGGCCCACCCCGCGGATCTTGATGACGTCGGTTCCCGCCCCCATGATATCCGCCCCCATGGAGTTGAGGAAGTTGGCCAGGTCCACGATATGGGGCTCCTTGGCGGCGTTCTCAATGACGGTCAGGCCGTTGGCCAGCACGGCGGCCAGCATGATATTCATGGTCGCCCCTACAGACACCATGTCCAGATAGACCTGTCCCCCGGGCAGCCGTCCGCTGGGGACCTGGGCGCAGATCAGGCCGCTGCGCACCTCCACCTCCGCGCCCATGGAGACAAACCCCTTGATGTGCTGGTCGATGGGCCGTCCGCCCAGGTCGCACCCCCCGGGGAGGGGGACCTCCGCCCAGCCAAACCGGCCCAGCAGAGCTCCCACCAGGTAGTAGCTGGCCCGAATGCGCCGGGCCAGGTCGTAGGGGACCTGCCGGTTGCGGATGTGGGAGCAGTCCACATCCACCGTGGTGCGGTTGACGGTGCGCACGTCCGCCCCCAGCTCCCGCAAAATCTGGAGGATCAGGGTCACGTCGCTGATCTGAGGAATATTTTCAATACGGCACACCCCGTCCACCAGCAGGGCGGCGGGGATGATGGCCACAGCCGCGTTTTTCGCGCCGCTGATCTGGATGGTCCCATGCAGGGCGCTGCCCCCGCGGATCTGATACTTTGTCAAAAAATGCACCCTCTTCAAACATAATAGGGGTTTTATCGAAGATATGGCCGGAGCCATATGTAACATCTGTCTAACGCCTCCGCCGGACGGCAGGGCACAAGAAAGCGGATACATTATACCACTATTATGACCCGGTGGCAATATAATTTGCGCCCTGTCCCCCGAATTGTAAAAAAAGACAGGGACAGGGCGGAAAAAACCGGCAGCAATATCCGAAGACGCAAAATTTTCTGTAAAAAAATGACACCTACCACAGGCCGGCCCGGTCCAGCAGCGCCCCAATCAGCGCGTTGGACACCAAAAATCCCTGTGGCGTCAGCCTCCAGCGGCCCTCCTCCAGCCGCCGGGCCCAGCCGTGGGCGGAGAAGAAGGCCAGTTCCTCCTCCAGGGGGAAAAAGCTCTCTCCGGACAGCGCCTCGTACTCCCCCCGCTCCACCCCCCGGGCCAGACGCAGCCGGAGCATCAGGTACTCCCTGACCCGCTCCTGGCCGGAGATGTCCGTGCAGCTGTCCCAAGGCTCCTCCCCCCGCTCCACGGCGGAGAGGTAGCCCTCCAGGTCCCGGACCCAGGAGAAGCGCCGCCCCCCGAAGTCCGAGTGGGCCCCTGGTCCGAAGGAGAGATAGGGCCGGGTGAGCCAGTAGCGCAGGTTATGCTGGGACTCGTACCCCGGGCGGGCGAAGTTGGAGATCTCGTACTGGACAAATCCCGCCCGGGCCAGCCGCTCCGCCGTCCACAGCAGCCGGTCCGCCTGGTCGTCCCCGCTGGGCAGGAGGGAGAACTCCCCCCGGGCCAGACCGCGGGCCAGGGGGGTGTGCTCCTCCACGGTCAGGCCGTAGCAGGACAGATGATCGGGTTCCAAAGAGAGGGCGTGCTCCACCGTCCGCCGCCAGCTCTCCCCGCTCTGTCCGGGCAGGCCGCAGATCAGGTCCAGGGACAGGTTTTCAAACCCCGCCGCCCGGGCCATGGAGACCGCCCGGTCCCCCTGGAGGACGGTGTGGGGGCGGCGGACGGCGGCCAGCTCCTCCGGGCAGGCGGACTGGAGGCCCAGGGACAGCCGGTTAAAGCCCGCCCGGCGCAGGGTGTTCAAAGCGTCCAGGTCCACGCTGTCCGGGTTGGCCTCCAGGGTGATCTCCGCCCCGGGCTGGAGGGCAAAGGACTCCCGCAGGGCCTGGAGCGCCGCACACAGCCGCTCCGCCCCGTACCAGCTGGGGGTCCCGCCGCCGAAGTAGACCGTGTCCGCCGGCAGGGGACCGGTGCGCTCCGCCGCGCGCCGGAGGTGGGTCAAAAGGGCGCGCTGGTACTCCTCCATCCGGCCCTCCCCGCCGGCCAGGGAGTAGAAGTCGCAGTAGCTGCACTTGCTGCGGCAGAAGGGGATGTGGAGGTAGATCCCCAGCTCATCCCCCATGCTCCAGCTCCTCCAGCTGCTCCATCCACAGGGCGTTCACCCCGTCGGAGGGCATCCGCCAGTCCCCCCTGGGGGAGAGGGCCAGGGTCCCCACCTTGGGGCCGTCAGGCAGGCAGGAGCGCTTGAACTGCTGGGAGAAGAAGCGGCGGTAGAAGTTCTTCAGCCACTTGAGGATGGTCTCCCGGTCATAGTCCTCCCCCAGGGCGTACAGGGCCAGGCGGAGCACCTTTTTGGGAGAAAAGCCCCAGCGGACGGCATAGTAGAGGAAGAAGTCGTGCAGCTCGTAGGGACCCACCAAATCCTCGGTCCTCTGGGCGATCTCCCCCTCCTTGGGGGGGAGGAGCTCGGGGGAGACGGGGGTATCTAAAATGTCCCGGAGGACGGC
This sequence comes from Lawsonibacter sp., assembly GCA_022801435.1. Lineage (GTDB taxonomy): Bacteria > Bacillota > Clostridia > Oscillospirales > Oscillospiraceae > Lawsonibacter. The sequence continues at coordinate 23,935 of JAAWSG010000022.1, read as the reverse complement.
GGACAGCTGGGGGTCAGCTTGTGCCGCCCCGTCCGCGGCGCAGGCGGTGAGGTGGCGGACCAGGGTCTTGGGGATGGAGCCGTTGACCCCGTACATGGACATATGGTCGCCGTTATAGGTCGCCCAGCCCAGGGCCAGCTCGGACAGGTCCCCCGTGCCGATGACCAGACCCCCCCGCTGGTTGGCCAGGTCCATGAGCACTTGCGTGCGCTCCCGGGCCTGACCGTTCTCGAAGGTAACGGACAGGTCCTCCATGGACTGGCCGATGTCCCGGAAGTGGACCTTCACCGCCTCCCCGATGTCCACCGTGCGGAAGTCTGCCCCAATGCGCTCAGCCAGGACCTGGGCGTTGGACTTGGTGCGGCTGGTGGTGCCGAAGCAGGGCATGGTGACCGCCAGAATGTCGCTCCGGGGCCGGTCCAGCAGGTCCATGGCCCGGGCGGTGATGAGCAGGGCCAGGGTGGAGTCCAGACCTCCGGACAGCCCCACCACCGCGCAGGAGGCGTTGGTGTGCTCCAGCCGTTTTTTCAGGCCCAGGGCGGCGATCTGGAAAATTTCCTCACACCGCGCCCGCCGGTCCCCGTGGTCCTGGGGGACGAAGGGGTTTTTGGAGATGGGGCGGGTGAGGACGGTCTCCTCCGCCTCCAGAGAGAAGGTGCGCCGCCAGGACTCCCCCTCGGTGGAGCCGAAGGTGTTCATCCGCCGCCGCTCGTGGGACAGGCGGCCCAGGTCGATCTCCGAGACGGTCAGCCCGGTCTCAAAGCGCTTCTCCGCCAAGAGAGTCCCGTTCTCCGCGATCATGTTGTGGCCGGCGAAGACCAGGTCGGTGGTGGACTCCCCCTCCCCGGCGTCGGCGTAGACGTAGCCGCACACCAGCCGGGCGGACTGGCCGGTGACCAGCTGCCTGCGGTAGTCCGCCTTCCCCGCCAGCTCGTTGGAGGCGGACAAGTTCAGGATGACCGTCGCCCCGTTGAGGGCCAGCCGGGCGGAGGGAGGCTCCGGCGCCCACAGGTCCTCGCAGATCTCCACCCCCACCGTCAGCCCGGGGACGGTCTCGCAGTCAAAGAGGAGGGGGTTGAGGGAGTCGATATCCGCCCGCTGCCCGCACAGGGTCAGGATGTACTCCGCCCCCGTGTCAGCGGCGAACCAGCGGCCCTCATAGAACTCCCCGTAGCTGGGTACGTGGGCCTTGGGGATCAGGGCGATGATCTTCCCCCGGTTGATGACCGCCGCGCAGTTGTACAGCTTGCTGTTCCACCGGTTCCACACCGGCAGGCCCAGGGCGGTGAGCATGTCCAGGTCCTTGGTCTCCTCCAGGATGTGTCCCAGCGCGTCCTCCGCGCCCCGGAGAAGGGTGCTTTGCAGAAAGAGGTCGCCGCAGGTGTAGCCCGTAATGCACAGCTCGGGCAGAGCCAGCACCTTGACCCCCTGCTCCGCCGCCTCCTTCATCAGCTCAATGATGTTTTTCGCGTTGCAGCCGCAGTCCGCCACCCGGATCTTCGGCGTGCCCGCCGCAACCTTGATAAAGCCGTCCCGCATAGACAGGGGCCTCCTTTTTCGTAATCTCGCCCCTTATCATATCCCAAACCCCGCCGGATTGCAAGAAAAACTGAGGGAGGGGCAGGAGCTGAAAATGCGCTCCGCTCCGGCTTTCAGAAAACCTGCTCCAGCCGGGCTTGAATGGCCTCCACCTTCTCCCGGTCCGTCATTCTGTCCTCGAAAGCACAGCTCGCTATGTCGCTCAGCGTGCTGCTCAGCTCCTGCTGCATGGCGGCGGAAAAGCCCTCCATATCAAAGCCGGAAATCTCCACCTTCACCTGTCCGCGCTGGAGAAATTGTGCCAAAACGGTATGTACGATTTTCATACGCTCACCTTTCTATACATTTGCTATACAAACGGGATACATAAATGTTACCACATTCATAGCAAAATGTAAAGAGCAATCGTATAGCAGGTGAATGTATGACCAGAAAATTCAAAGTCCCCGTTATCCCCACCACAACGCAAAAAAATATTCGCTTCCCGGACGATGTGATCCAAAAGGTCGAGCAGGCCATCCAGGGTACGGGGGCCACCTTCTCCGCCTTTGTCATTGAGGCCACCCGGTGGGCGCTGGAAAATCTGGAGGAGCAGGAGGACGAGCCCCCCGGCACGCCATAGAGCGCCCAATACAGGGACACGGCTTGCTGTGTCCCTGCACCGGCATCGAAAGGCGCAGCGTTTGCTTCAGCCTGTCCGCGGGAGCGAACCTGAGACGTATTGTGCGCTGTCCCGCGGGGCATCTGATTTTCCCTCTTGACATCTTGGGAACCATTCCTATATTATGTAGTCAGTCTCAGACAGCTTTTGAAAAATTTTTGGAGGTCCTGCATATGCGTTCTGACGTAGTGAAAAAAGGCATCCCCGCCGCCCCCAACCGCTCGCTTCTGTACGCCCTGGGGTACACCAGAGAGGAGCTGGAAAAGCCTCTCATCGGCGTGGTCTGCTCTTATAATGAGATCGTCCCCGGCCACATGAACCTGGATAAAATCGCCGAGGCGGTGAAGGCCGGCGTCCGGGCCGCGGGAGGGACCCCGGTGGAGTTCCCCGCCATCGCGGTCTGCGACGGGATCGCCATGGGGCACGTGGGGATGAAGTACTCCCTGGTCACCCGGGACCTGATTGCCGACTCCACCGAGGCCATGGCCATGGCGCACCAGTTTGACGGCCTGGTCATGATCCCCAACTGTGACAAGAACGTCCCCGGCCTCCTCATGGCCGCCGCCCGGGTGAACATCCCCACTATCTTTGTCTCCGGCGGTCCCATGCTGGCCGGGCGGCTCAACGACGGGCGGCGCACCTGCCTGTCCCATATGTTTGAGGCGGTGGGCTCCTACTACGCCGGCAAGCTGGACGAGGCCGGGGTGGAGGAGTACGAGAACGCCGCCTGTCCCACCTGCGGCTCCTGCTCCGGTATGTACACCGCCAACTCCATGAACTGCCTCACCGAGGCCATCGGCATGGCGCTGAAGGGCAACGGGACCATCCCCGCCGTGTGGTCCGCCCGCCTGCGCCTGGCCAAGCACACCGGGATGAAGATTATGGAGCTGGTGGAGAAAAATATCCGCCCCCGGGACATCATGACGCAGGCCGCCTTCCACAACGCGGAGACCATCGACATGGCCCTGGGCTGCTCCACCAACACCATGCTCCACCTGCCCGCCATCGCCCACGAGTGCGGCATCGCCCTGAGCTTCGACATGGCCAATGAGATCTCGGACAAAACCCCCAACCTGTGCCACCTGGCCCCCGCCGGAGACACCTATATGGAGGACCTGGAGCGGGCCGGCGGGGTCTACGCGGTCATGGCCGAGCTGGCCAAGAAGGGGCTCATTGACACCTCCCTGCCCACCTGCACCGGGAAGACGGTGGCGGAAAACCTGGAGGGAGTGGTCAACCGGGACCCCGCCCTCATCCGTCCCATTGAGAACCCCTACTCCCAGACCGGCGGCATCGCGGTGCTCAAGGGGAACCTGGCCCCTGACGGCTGCGTGGTGAAGCAGTCCGCCGTGGCTCCGGAGATGATGCGGCACACCGGCCCCGCCCGGGTGTTCAACTCCGAGGAGGAGGCCATTGAGGCCATCTACGCCGGGAAAATCGTGGCCGGCGACGTGGTCATTATCCGCTACGAGGGCCCCAGAGGCGGTCCGGGAATGCGGGAGATGCTCAACCCCACCTCCGCCATCGCGGGGATGGGTCTGGACAAGGACGTGGCCCTCATCACCGACGGCCGGTTCTCAGGCGCTACCCGGGGGGCCTCCATCGGCCACGTCTCCCCCGAGGCCGCCGCCGGGGGGAATATCGGTCTGGTGGAGGAGGGGGATATCATCTCCATCGATATCCCCGCCCACACCATCCGGCTGGAGGTGGAGGACAGCGTTCTGGCCGCCCGCCGGGCCAAGTGGGTGTGCCCTGCGCCCAAGATCCAGACCGGCTACCTGGCCCGGTACGCCAGGCTGGTCTCCTCCGCCGACAGGGGGGCCATTTTGGAATAAGCGCAAAAGAGGGGGAGCTCCGAAGAGCTCCCCCTCTTACTCATGCTTCCAGCTCCGTCTGCTCAGCCCGTCAGCCCAAACCGCCGGGCGAAGGCGTACAGCACCTGGGCGCACTGCTCCCGGGTGAGCAGGTCCTCCCACATGAAGTTGGGCCTCCCCGACCCGTCCACCCCGGAACCCGCGAAAATGCCGTTGTTCACCGCGAACCTCCGGGCCTCCAGGCTCCACTGGCCGCAGTCGTTGTCCCGCAGGCCCTCCCGGTACTGACCCATCGCGGCTTCAAACATCCGGTTAAACTGCTCTTGATCCATCTCGTCCTCCTGTTCCGCCCCTCTGTTGTGGGCCCGGGCGTCCACCACCCAGTAGTAGGCGCACTCGTTCCGGAAGGTGTTCACATCCCCGTTCACCCGCCCGTCCTTTGTGCTGGCTGGGTCGTTGATTCGGATCTTTCCGTCCGCCCACCAGACCAGCACGAAATGGCCGCCGCTGGTCCAGCTGCCCGCCTTCATCAGGGCGATAAGGTAGTACCCCTGCCGGAGATATTCCAGCGCCTGGTCGTGGACTTTGGCCTTGGGGCTGTGATAGCCGCTGGTCCAGCTCAGCTGCCAGCAGGTGATCCCGAACGCCGCCAGCTGAGGGACGAAGTAGCTGTAGTAGGTCCCCTGCCCCCTGGCCTTGTAGCCGTGGTCCACGCTCCACTTGCAGGTGTCCTCGGGGGTGCAGGTCTGGCCGGTCAGCGTCTCGATGACCATGGCGGCGCAGGCGGGCCCGCACCCGGAGCCGCCGATGGTAGCCCTCTCCCCCGGGACCTGGTAGGGCTTGTCCCTCCAGCGCCTGTCGGTCTGCATATAGAGGACGGGCCGTTTATTCATCCCCTGCCGCCTCCACGGCCCGCTGTACCTCCTCCGCCGCCTGTCTGACCCGCGCCGCGTCCACCCGTCCCTCGGTGACGATGTAGGACACCACGCAGGCTACGGAGGTCACCGCCCCCGCCACCGCGCTGATGGTCCCCTCGTCCAGTCCGAAGGCCACCGCCAGCCCGGCCGCCACACCTGCCGCCGCCGCCCACAGCTTGCGGGAGCTCAGCTTTTGTTTCCAGTTGATCTTGTTCATCCCGTCTCCCCCTTCTATTCGTTTTTCAGCGCGTGTTCCAGGTCCCCAATGCGGTGGCTGACCAGATTGAACCGCTCCTCCAGCCGGTAGGTCCGCTCGATCAGATTGTTGTGGGCCTGGACCTTCTTCTCCAGCTGCTCCAGCCGGTACTGGGTCAGCTTGGCAGAGATCAAAATTCCGCCAAACGCCCCCGCGCCTGAGCCCGCCAGCCCAATCAGCGCCGCCACAACCGTGTCGCTCACCTTGGTCCCCCTCCTCTCTCGGGCGCGTATTTTTGCCCGTTGATTTGGCGCACAGCTGCATCCCTCCTCTCTGTCCCTGCTGTGAGCGGCTGTAAAATTGTACGCCGGCGTACAACAAACCAAAAATTTCCCCTAAAACCATGCGCAGGACGGACACCCGGCGGATGTCCGTCCTGCTGATTTTGAAACAATTGCGCGGTTATGTCACTTTCCCGAGATGCCGGAAAAGCTGCGCACGCTGCCGGTGAGGGTAAATTCCATAAAACTTTCCCCCTCCACGCCCAGGCCGGCGTTGATTTGCAGTCCGCCGCCGTTGATGGTGGTGACGGACACGTTGTCCTCGTTGGTGTTGATGCCGTCATTCTGGGCCTGGATGCTGATCTGTCCGCCGTTGACGGTCAGGTGGAGCTCAGAATCCAGCCCCTCATTTTCCGCTGTGATGGACAGCAGGCCGGTTCCCTCCGCCTCCCCCGCGTCATAGGCCACCCACGCCTCATCGCACTCGTAGACATTGTAGAAAATCACCGCCGGGGCCACCGTGCAGGTGATGTCCACCCCGTCCAGCACCAGCGTGACCTCGTGGCCGGACAGGCTCAGGACCCGCTCCCCCTCCTGCCGGACGGAGGAGCCGCTCTCAACGGGGTGGGAGGAGCCGCTCCGGCCAGCGCTCGATAGGTGTACCGGATGACTGCGGCGCAGAGGACAAAGGTCAGCAGGTCAGAGACCGGCATGGAGTACAGCACCCTGTCCAGTCCGAACCGCAGCGGGAGCAGCAGAGCAAGTCCCACACCGAAGAGCACCTCCCGCACCATGGAGATTGCGGTGGAGGCGAAGGCCCGGCCCGATGTTGTAGCCCACCACCGGGATGCACCCCGCCGCCAGCCCCACCGAGACCGAGATGACAATCTGGAAAAACTTCATCACGATTCCCAACACCGCCATGGGGATCTGAGCGTACTGCGTCTGTCCGAAGATGGGGTCCAGAGCGCCGCAGCGCAGGGTCATATTTTGAATCGCCGCCATGGCCATAACCAGCGAAATCTGGGACAGAAAGCTGCACACGCCCAGAGGCAGGTACTTCTTTGCCAGCTGGCTGTGGAGGCGGAAGCTCTCCCGCTCCAGGCGGACCGCTTTCATATGGCACAGATACCAGACCGCCAGGGCGGCGGTGAGAATCTGCCCCAGCACTGTGGCCACAGCCGCACCCATCATGCCCCACCGAAATCCAAAGATCAAAATGGGGTCCAGGATGATGTTGACCAGTGCCCCCGCCAGAGTGGAGGCCATCGCAAGGTTTGGGCTGCCGTCCGAGCGGATCATGGGGTTGAGCGCCTGACCGAACATATAAAACGGTATCCCCAGGGTGATCCAGAAGAAGTACTCCTTGGCGTGAAAAAAGGTCTCCTCATTGACCCGGGCCCCGAACAGGGTCAAAAGCGGCTCCGAAAGGGCCAGATAGAGGGCTGTCTCCGTACATCTCCATCACCTTTTTCTCTCGGTACGCCCGGGGAGCATGGATAAAAATACGGACTACATCCTTATAATTCCGAAGCACATAGTCCGCCGAGCGGCCAATCAGCACACAGGACCCCGCCTGCGCAATTTGCTGGATCGCTCTGCTCTGGGCGGAGATGGCCCGCTGAACGGGGTCCGAACGGCTCTGCCCCAGCTCCTTCCAGACCCGGACCATCACCCCGGCGGTCACCAGAATGGCCAGCACGTCCGCAGCGGGCGCGGCCCAGAAGATCCCCGTAACCCCCAGGGAAATCGGAATCAGCAGCGAAAACACAATCAGCAGCGCGTCCCGCAGAATGGCCAGGGGGGCGGCGGCCTTTGCTCTCCCGATGGACTGCAGGAAAATGGCGCAGACCTTCTGGACGCAGGTGACGAGAATCAGTGCCAGGTAGATCCGCAGGCACAGCACGGCAAATTGGAAATAGACCGGGTCGTCCGCCGAGCCAAACATACGGATGAACACGCCGGGAGCCGCCTCAAAGAGGAGGGTGCAGACCAGGCCCACCAGCACGGTCCACTTGAGCATCAGACCCAGCAGCTCCCGGACCCGGTCGCAGCGCTTCGCGCCGTAGTTGTAGCCCACAATGGGCTGAGCGCCGGCGGCGATCCCGATTGCAATGTTCAATACAATTTGGAAGAGCTTCATAATGACCACAAAGGCCGCCAGGGGAATGTCCGCGCCATACTGGGAGACCGCGCCATACCGGACCAGCAGGATATTGTTGACCACCGTGATGATGACGATGGAGATCTGGGTCAGCATGGCCCCCATGGCGTAGTTCGGACTGCTGTCCGCCCGGATGATGGACGCCAGGGTGTTCTGTGTCATGGCCAGGGGCATCATGGCAAAGATAATCACCCCATAGTCGTGGGCCATCTGAAGGCTGGCCTGTGTGGCTCCAATCAGCAGGAGCAGGCTGTCCCCCCACAGGAAAGCAATGGCGGACACCACGACGCCGGAGAGAAAGGAGCACAACACCGCACCGCCGACGCTCCGGTGAATGTCCTCCGTCTCCCCCCGCCCCAGGGACACGCTCAGGGCGGCGGCGGCCCCGTCTCCAAAGAACAGGCTCAGTCCCCAGCCTATGACGGTGATCGGGAAAATCACGCCGGTGGCCGCGTTGCCCAGGTAGCCCACCCCGTTGCCCACAAAGATCTGGTCCACAATGTTGTAGAGACAGGATATGATCAGCGAGCAGATACAGGGGAGCGCAAACCTTCGCAGCAGTGTACCCGTCTTTTCCGTGGCAAGATAATTTGAGTGTTCCATCACAATCCTCCTTAATTTGGGCAAAAAACAGCACATGCAGGCGCATGTGCCGTCTTGCCCGCACACGCCGCACATCTGTACCGTGATCAGACTTACGCGCGGATGCGCTGCATGTGTCGTTGATTGCCTATGGAATTCCTATATAGCATAGCACGGAGCCCGGCCATTTTCAAAGGGACTTTTGCATAAATGCAGGGCGGGGATAGTTTGTTCACTTTGCCGGCGGCGGGCGGAAAAATTTGCAAAAGGCCCTTGACAGGCGGGCGGTTCTGTGGTAGAGTATGCCTGTAGTTAGCAGCGACTAACCTCTGGCGGCTCCTACTTCCTCCCTCCAAGGTCCTCCCTCCTTGGGGCTTCTTCCGCTGCTGTGGTTAGTCCTGGCTAACTATAACCTGACATGTGATGGAAAAGGAGTCTTACCTATGCACCAGACCGCTGGCATCCCCCGGAGCTTTGAGTCGGTCCTGATCCGGCAGTGCGCTCCCACACTGGCGGGGATGAAGCCAGGGAGCTTGTTCTGCTTCCCCTCGCTGGAGCTCTCCCGTCAGAAGGCCCGCCAGTGGGACGAGCAGCTGGCCCCCTTCGGCCTGTCGGTGCAGATCCTCCTGGAGCGGCCTGACGCCGGCTCCGCCGTTGTCTACGTGTTCCGGCGGAGCCATCTGGCGCGGCTGCTGTCCGATTGTACATACCAGAGCTTTTTGCAAAAGGCCGGATATGCAGACACTGATCTGGACGGCCTGCTGGCTCAGCTGGCCTGCCGCCTGAAAACCCAGCCGGAATTCCCCCATGAAATCGGCGTGTTTTTGGGATATCCTCTCCGGGACGTCATCGGTTTTATTGAGAACCGGGGGCAAAATTTTACCTGCTGCGGCTTCTGGAAATCCTACGGCGACCCGGACGAGATGCAGCTGTGCTTCGCCTGTTACCGCAGGTGTATCCAGACCTACACCAGGCTGTACGAGCGGGGAGTCCCCATCCAGCGCTTGGCCGTTCCAGCCTAGGCGGCGGAATGATGGATTGTTTTTTGCATTCTGTGATGACTCCTGTGATCTGAAAACTTCAGCCCCGTTGTCCACAGCCCCGGCATCTGCTCCAGAATAAAAAGAGCCGCTGGCCCCTTGGTTTTCCAACCAAACGGCCAGCGCTCTTTTCGTTCCGCTCCGGGGCATGATTTTTCGGTTGTGCAGCGCCTCATAAAAGCTTCTGAGCTGAGCAATTACTCCCTGCGAAGCTTTTCGATCTCTTCGCAGGTCAGACCCGTGAGCTTTGCGATGTCCGACACCGGCATCTTCATGCGCAGCGCTTGACGGGCAATCTCTATGCTGCGGTTTGCCCGGCCCTCCGCCCGGCCCTCCGCCCGGCCCTCCGCCCGGCCCTCCGCCCGGCCCTTTGCCCGGCCTATATCCTCAGCGGTGGCCAGATTGGATTGCAGATCGGTCTGGAACTTCCTCCGGCTGCGGAAAATCGCCCGCTCCCGTTCGTCCTGGCTGATGCTCATCAACAGTTCTCCCGCCATTTGTAGTACCTCCTCTGATTCAATCACCTTGTTCACTTCTTCCCGGTAGCGGGGGTCAGGTGCGTACTGAAAGAACACCGACCACTTTTCCAGGGCTGTCATCTCTCCGACCGGCTTTTTGATCACCTCATCCAGCTTGGACAGCTCAACGAATGTCAAGCTGATCGCGTCCGACAGCAGCTCTCCTGTCACATCGTGCCGCAGGGAAAACGAATTCACATAATCCGGCGCTTGCGGAAAAATCGTGTACGCGCAGAACGTGATCTGATAGGACCGGGCCAGCCGGTCGTACCTCCGCAGTCCTTTTGACGGCTGGGACGAGTGGAGATCCGTCAGATAATAGATGCTTTTTCCCTTCAGATTCCGGTTCTGCCCATCCAAATCCTCAACGATACGGCTGGCCTGCATCTCCAAGTTGATTTGGGAGCCGTCATCTATTTTGCAGTTGACATCGAACCGCTCGGCTTTTTCCTCTGTATAGCCGGGCGCCAATTCGTTTGGATGAAGGACCACATCTACAACCGTGCGGCCGATAATGCTTGAAATCAGATTGATCAAGCCCGGCTTTGCGTCCGGTGAGGTCAAAAGCAGCTTGAACACACGGTCATCGGACGGCGGCAGGATATCTGCGCCCATCGGCAAAAGTCCCATACACATACTCCTCACCCGGCAGTCTTCCCTTTACTGTCAGTATACCACAGCTCCGCCCGGATTTCCACTGCTGTTTTTACGGTTTTCCGGACCCTTGCAGGATATCCAGCAAGCTCTGGCATCCGGCCAGCACGTCCCGCCAGGTGGCCTCGAAGTCTCCGGTGTACCAGGGGTCCGCCACCTCGGCGTTGGGGCGGCCCGCATACTCCAACAGCAGATGCAGCTTGCCATTGAGGTCGCCGCCGCAGATACGGTGCATATTCCGCAGGTTGGCCTTGTCCATCCCGATCAGGAGGTCGAAGCGGTGGTAATCGCCGTCCCTCAGCTGGCGGGCCGTCTTGCCGGCACAGTCGATGCCGTGCCTGGACAGCTCGCGGCGGGCCGGTGGATAGACCGGATTGCCGATCTCCTCGGTGCTGGTCGCGGCGGACTCGATGTGGAACCGGCTCTCCAACCCGGCCTTTTTCACCAGATCCTTCATTACGAACTCAGCCATTGGGCTCCTGCATATATTCCCGTGACAGACGAACAAAATTCTTGTCATATCCTGAAACCTCTTTCCATTCAACACACGATTTCCGCCCTGCTTCCACCAGATCGGTCTTTTTTCACAATAATCTGCCGGTCAATCCGCTCCTTCAGCCCGGCCACATGGGAGATAATGCCTACCAATCGCTGTCCTTCCCCCAACTGCCGGAGCGCCTGCATTGCCTTTTGGAGGGCCTCATCATCCAAAGAGCCAAAGCCTTCATCCACAAACATAGCGTCCAGCTTCACCCCGCCGGCGGAGGACTGGATCTCATCCGCCAGCCCCAGTGCCAGTGCCAGGGAGGCCAGGAACGACTCACCGCCGGACAGGGTTTCCACTCCGCGCACAGTGCCGTTCCAGTGGTCCACCACGTCCAAATCCAAGCCGGCCTGACTTCTCAAGCCCGCTTCGGTTCGCCGGAGCAAATCATACTGCCCTCCGCTCATCACCCGCAGGCGCAGGTTGGCCCGGTGCAGAACGCGGGTGAAATAAGTGGTCTGGATATAAGTCTCCAATCGAAAACGCTCCTGGCCAGTGAGCGCGCCGTTAGCGGTGTCCGACAGCGCCTTGAGCCAGGTGAGCCGTCCGCTGCTCTCCTCCAGTTCCGCCAGATGCCGGGTGAGGTTTTCCTTTGCGTTCCGGTTCAGGGTGATTCGAGTCTGCAGCGTTCCGGTTTCCTGTTCCAGCGTCTTTTTCTCCTGGGCCAACAGCTCCTTGCGCTTTTCCGCCTGTGCCAGGTCGATGTCCTCTCCATCCCGGAGCAGGGCCTGGTGGGTCTCCAGCTTGCTCTGTGCCGCCTCCCGCTGCTTTTCCAGATGATTTCCAAGCGTTCGGGCATCCTGGATTCTCATTTGCAAAGCGGCCTCTTTTGCCCGGACAGCGTCGATTTTGGCCTTCGCCTCAGCTTTTGTCGGGAATGGAAGCTCCTGGCACAGTTCCTCTGACCGGCGGCGTTTTTCCTCCGCAGCCGCTTTGTGACGGGCAATCTCCTTGTCCAGTGCGGTCAGACCTTCCTCCTTCTTTTCTAATACGTTCTCCTGCTCTGGAATTGTTCTGGCCAGGACCCTCGCCTGTTCTGCCTGGGCATTGGCGGTCTCCTCCTTCTGTGCCGCAATTTGCAATGCGGAATCCTGCTCCGCTTCCGCCGCTGACAGCTCGTCCATCCCCGGCAGGGCCGCCCGGAACAGAGCCGGCAGCAGAGCCTTGCCCTGCTGGCACAGCTGTTCCTCCCGGGTCTCCCATTCCTTTTTCTTCTCTCCGGCGGTGCGGCTGGCCTCCGCCGCTTGCTCCTGGGTCAGCTTGGCGGACCGCTCCGCCTTCTTCCAAGCCGTCTCGTTGGGGGCCGCCTGGGAGATGGGGGCGGGGTGGGGATGATCCAAAGAACCACACACCGGACAAGGAACACCCGGGATGAGGTTCGCCGCCAGCACCCCCGCTTGGGCATCCAAATAGGCCCGGTTAATCCTCTGCCAAGCCGCCTCGTGCTCCTGTGCAATTTTGGCTTTTTCTTGATAATCCTCCTGGACCCTTTGGCAGTCAGCCTGGATGCGTTCCAGGGCAAGGAGGTCCTGCTTCAAGCTTTTGAGCTGCCGGACGGTATCCTCCAGCTTTTCCCGCTCATTTTTGGCCTGCTCTGCCTCCAGAGCTGCACTGCTCAGCTTTTGCAGCGCTTCCCTGTCCTGCGTCAGACGTTCCATGCTCTTGTCCAGAGCGGTCCGCCCCTCGGCCAGCTGTTTTTCTTCCGACGCAATTTGTTTGTCCAACTCGGCGACTTGTCTGATCTGCTCCTGAAGCTGGTCGTACAGCTCCAGCTTGCCCTCCCACTGGGCAGCCTGGGTACTCAACCGAGTCATTTCACCCTGACCGGCCAGGGCCTCCTCCAGCGTTTTGGCAGCGGCTTCAATCTGCGGCTCCAGCTGTATGAGCCGCTCCTTCGCCTCCTCCAGGCCTTTTTGATTTTTCTCCCTCTGCTGGCCCTGCTCGATTTGGGCAAGCAGACCATCCCACTCTCTGTTTTTGATTTCCCGCTTTTTGTCGAGGCCGTCTTTGCGTTCCTGATCCGCAGACAAAAGCCGGTTCAGCAGCGGAATCAGTTCCCCGTTGGGAAGTGCTCCCTGCCGGGCCTGCTCCGCGGTATCCCGGTCTTCGCTGTCCCCGGCGCATTGAATCGCGGCCCCGTCCCGGCGAATGTCCTCCGCCAAGGCGTCGCAGGCCCTCTTCAGCTCACCGGCGGCCTCCTTCAGCCGGTCCTGGAGGACCTGATACAATCCGGTATCAAAAATCTGCCGGAAAATCTTGACCCGTTCCTCTGTGGATGCCTCCAGCAGCTTCCGAAAATCTCCCTGAGCAATCATGGCCACCTGGGTGAACTGACTGCAAGTAAGCCCCAGCAGAGCCTCTGCCTCATGAGTAACATTAGTTGTGCCAGTGACGACAGAACCGTCCGGGCGATGAAATTCCCCGTCCGCCTTCTGCTGGGTAGTACCGGTTCCTTTGGCCTTGGGCCGCTCATAGTCTGGATTGCGCCGGACAGTGTAGTCCTGGTCCCGGTAGCGAAAGGTCAGTTTGACAAAAGTGGGTGTCTCTGGTCGTGCATATTTGCTGCGAAGCATCTCCGGCTTCACGTTTTTTCCGCTGGCCTTGCCAAACAGAGCATAGGTGATGGCATCAAAGATCGTGGTCTTGCCCGCGCCAGTATCGCCGCAGATCACATACAGCCCCTCCTGTCCCAGCCTGTCCAGGTCCAGCTCCACCTGTCCCGCGTAGGGGCCGAAGGCGGATATGGTCAATTTTATTGGTCTCATGTCCGCTCCTCCTGTATTGCTTCCAGCAGTTCCGCCAGATAGCCGCGCTGTTCTTCCGACATAGGCTGGTGGTTCTGCTGCTGGTAGAACTCCTCAAACAGCTCCAAGGGATTCCGCTTCACATCGGCTTCCTCCAGCTCCGCTGTGCCGCTTCGAGTGCGCAGGTTGTCATAGTCCAGCCGCATCAGGTTGGGATAGATGGAACGCAGCTGCCCCATCGCCCCATAAATGTCGTTCTCATCCGTGAGGATGACCCGCACATAGGCGTCCCGGTCCACCTGTTCATAAAACGCCGGAGAACTGATCTGCGCAAAGCCGCCCCGCAGTTCCACCATATCCCGTTTCGGCGTGAGGGGAACCGCACGCAGGTTCAGCGTTCCCTTCTCCTCCAGCTCTATGACGGTGACGGACTTCTGGTGGCGGACTTCTGAGAAGGAGTATTTCAGCGGGGTGCCGCAATAACGGACCCGCTCTTCTCCTATGCTCTGGGGTCCATGGAGATGGCCCAGGGCCACATAGTCAAAGGGCGCAAAGACAGACGCGTCCACGTTGTCCGCCCCACCGACACTGACCTCCTCCGATTCACACCGCTCCGCCCCTGTAACGAACTGGTGTGTGACCAGCACATTGCGCCGGGTCGGGTCCAAGGGCATATGCCGGATGGCGCAGGCCATGGCGTCCGTGTAACTCTCCACTCCCTCCTCCGGGAAGAAGCGGCGGAGATGGACCGGTTTCAGGAAGGGCAGCAGCCAGAAATCCACTAAGCCATGGACATCTTCCAAAGTCACGGGCGTCACCTCGCCGTGGTAGACCGGGGCAATGTAGACGCCCCGTCCCTCCATCAGACGGTTGGCAAAGGCAAGTCGTTCCGGCGAGTCGTGGTTGCCGCTGATGAGCAGCACCGCCAGCGACTGGTCCGCCAGCTTGACGAGGAAATCGTCCAGCAAAGCTACCGCCTCGGATGAGGGAATGGTCTTATCATAGACGTCTCCGGCGATGAGCACCGCCTCCGGCTGTTCCGCGTCGATGATCTCCAAAATTCGATCCAAAATGTACGCCTGATCCTCCAGCATCGGGAAGTCGTTGACCCGTTTTCCCAGATGGAGATCAGAGAGATGAATCAGTTTCACAGTCATTCCTCCTCGGCGCCCGTATCGCCGGGCGAGTTTCGCTGACTCGTCAGATTTGCTAATTTACGCCAGCTGCTTGGGGCTCCGCCCTGACTGCGGCGGAGAGCCGCACCTCTGCCAGCAGAACAGCGGTTTCCTGGTCGTCCTCCTTTCCCTTCCAGGCGACAAGGAACCGAACTTCAGCGGAAACCGGGCTGTACCCCTTGCTGCACCATTCATCGAGCTTTGCAGCGCAGGCTCTGGAGAGCTTCGCTGCCCTGAATGGCTTTCCATCCAGCTGCGCGGTAAGATACCCCTGGTCAAGTTCCAGCGGGCTGCCGCTGTGCAAACGCAAAAGCTGCGCCTTTTTGCCTTTAAAAAAGTCGAGCACAACGTCCCTGTGTGTCAATTGAAAGGTGATTTCCTCTGGCTCGGAATAGATAACAGGGTCTGTCTGTCTTTCCACCTCTGGTATTTGATAGGCATCAAAGATGTTGGTATTACAATGAATATAGAGGTTGTTTTTTGCCCGGGTCAGGCCCACATAGAGTTTGCGCCAGTCGGCGTCACTCTGAAGGGGGACGTGATCCAGCAGGAGATAAACGCTGTCAAACTCCCTTCCCTTCGCCTTGTGGATGGTCGAGACAAAAACCGTCTCCCGGTCATCGGAGTAAAAATCCTCGTACTGGGAGTCTCGGATAAATTCCTCCAGGTCGCTGCGGTACTTTCCAAAGCGATTGATCTGCTCAAAATCGGCAATGAGGTTCAGGCAGTTTTCCAGGCAGGTGCTGCTGCGGTAAGTCTCCTGGAGCCGGGCCTTCGCCTCGTTCCAAACCGCGTCGCTGATTACCGGGGATGGTCCCTGCTGCCGGTCAATCATTTTGAGGAAGAAGCGTATTTCAGCCAAGTCATACAGCCGGAAGCCATCCATGGACTGGATCAGCTTGGCGCGGACGCCATGCCGGGTCAGCAGGCCCAGCACCTGCAGGGCCTCCTCGTTGGTGTTGGTGAGAACGCACGCCCTTCCGCCGCCGCAGGTCTGGAGGACATGCTCCACAACAGGCTGCTCCAGATGCCTGCTGGTGTGGCGGACGATCTGGACAGTACCGCTATCCTGCCGGACCGCCCGGATGTCCTCCGTTTTCATCCTTTCCCCGATGGAATGGACAAACGCGTTGGCCAGGGCCACAATATTCCCGCCGCTGCGGTAGTTTTCTGTCATTTCATACTGCACCGCGCCGAAGTCCTCAATCAGGGCGCGCATATGCTTGGAGTCGGAACCGCGGAACTCATAGATGTTCTGGTCGTCGTCCCCTACGGCAATGACCCGCATTTCCTCGTTGTGCTTCATCAGTGCGCGGATCAGCTGGAACTCATTCTCATCTATATCCTGGGCTTCATCAATGACCAGCACCGTTTTGGCAATCCGATTGGGCTCTACGTCGCCGTTCTCGATCAGACCGGCAGCGTCCTTTACCACAGTTTCTGATCCCTCCAGGCTGCCAATTTTGCCCAGGAGGTCGAAGCAGTAGGAGTGGAAGGTCTTGATCTCCACAAAATTGGCCGCGTTGCCAACGAGTCCAATGAGCCGCTTTTTGAATTCGGTGGCCGCCGCCCGGGAAAAAGTCACCATCAATAGCTGCTCGTGCTTTACGTCCTCCAGGGTCAGCAGGGAAGCCAGCTTGTGAACCAGCACCCGCGTCTTGCCGCTGCCCGGCCCTGCCGCCACAACAATATACTTCGACCCGGCATCGTGGATGATCTGGGACTGCACCTGGGAAAGACCGCCGAACAGCTGATGGTATCGTTCCGGTGAGATGTTCCGGCTGATTTCTGCCGCCCGCTCGCCCCGGAAATAGTTTGCGATGAATTTTTTAAAATCCATCTGAAAATAATCCTGCACAAACTGCAGCGCCGCGCTGTAATCCTGCACCATTAGGTTGGCATACTCGCCCACAATGTGGATTTGCTGGATTTTCTGCTTATAGTATTCGTTCAGGGCCTTGTAGTCCTCCTGTTTATATCGGATTTTGTTGTCGAGAATGAGGCGTTTGACCTCTATGCCGTTATAGAGGACCAGAAAACCGCCCTCCAGCCGCATGGAGCCGGTCTTGGACAGGTACAGCAGGGCGTCCTCCATGTCGGCGAGGGAGGTTTCGGAGTCCGGAAGCGGAAGCTGGGGCTGGTCACAGTACGCCCGGTACAGTCCGTACAGCGAGAACTGAACCAAAACCTGGTTCGGCTTTGTGCCGTCCTCCGCCTGGGCGGGGGCCTGGGCATACAGCCGCTCCAGGATAAAGCGGCACAGCTTGAGGCGCTTGCTGAACTTGTCCAAAAGACGCTCCCGTTCCAACAGCGGCGTGATCTCCACATACTGGCTGGCACCGCTCTCCTGCTTGGCGATGTAGCCTTTGATGGTCCAATAGTACAGGACGGTGCGGATATTTCGCACGGAGCTGCGGGGAATGCCGCTGTTCAGCGCCGCCTCATTCAGTTCCTTCAAAGCAAAGCCGTGCTTCTCATTGCCCATCTGTTCCAGCAGAAACCGCTCCAGCTTGGCAAAGCGGTTCAGCGTCTGAAGGGAGCGGTTTTGTGAGTCCTGCTGATAGATATAGGCGGACATATCCATAGCGTCAGACAGCAGCCCCTCCTGCCGCATCGCGTTGACACAGTCGATGATCTCCCGTTTTTCCAAGCCCAGGATATCTGCCAAATAGTCCACCCGCGATTCCGCAAGGTCGTTTCCCGCATTGGCGATGCTGCGGCTTGAGATCAGCGACTTGACAATCCGCTTGGCCTGGAGCTTCTGACTGTCTGAGAATAATCTGGACTGATCGATCCGGCGGCTGGCCTCCTCCATGTTTTTGACCAAAATGCTGTTGGCATAGACACGGGGCATATTCCGCCCCCGCTTCACATATCCCGCGTTTTCCAAGGCGGCAACCGCTGTTTTGACCCGCGTCTCCATGTCGCTGCCCGAGTCGTCCCACCCCGCCTGCCGGGCGATTTCCAGGGGGGAGCAGCAGACGGTGGCCCGGTATCGGGTCAGGTCCTTTATGGCCTTCCACACCTGCTGGATTTCACTGATGCTCAGCTTGGTCTGGTTGAGGAGGATAAAGTGCTTGTCCAGATCGTTGTCGTGGAACAGAACATAGCACTCCGCCATAATGGACGGGTCCCGCCCGGCGCGGCCGGATTCCTGGATGTAGTTTTCCAGCGAGTCGGAGATGTCGTAATGAACCACCAGCCGCACGTCCTTCTTATCTACACCCATCCCAAAAGCGGAGGTAGCCACGATAATCTTCACCTCGCCCCGGATGAAGGCGTCCTGGTTGGCGATCTTTTCCGAGGGGTCCATCTTGCCGTTGTAGGGTCTTGCAGGGAAGCCGTCGCTGGTCAGCTTCTCTGCAAGCTGCCGGGTTCGCCTGGTCCGGGAGACATAGACAATGGTGGGGCAGTCCTTCTGCTCGATGAGGGAGCGGAGGACATTGTATTTGTCCCCCTCTGTCTCCTGATGGAGCACCGCGTAACGCAGATTTTCCCGGGCGGCGGCGGAGGTGAACAGTTCCAGCTCCAGCCCCAGCTTGCTTTGGAAGTAGTCCCGGATATCGCTGATGACCTTCTGCTTGGCGGTAGCGGTAAAGCAGGAGACGGGGATGGGGGAAGTCAGCCCCTTTTTCTGCTGCAGGTCCCGGATAAAATCGCCGATGTAGAGATAGTCCACCCGGAAATCCTGCCCCCAGGCGGAGAAACAGTGGGCCTCGTCAATGACAAAGCGCGCCACACTCCGGGAGATCAGCAGCTTTTCGATGGTTCGGGAACGAAGCTGCTCCGGCGAGATATAAAAGAGATTCGCCAGCCCATTGGAGACCCGCTCCAGCGCCTCGGCCCGCTCCACGGGACTGAGCAGGCCGTTGACGGTGACGGCGTCCACCAGCCCGTACTCGCTCAGGTTGTCCACCTGGTCCTTCATCAGGGACTGGAGGGGTGAGATCACAACGGTCAGAGCGTGTTCGCTTTGTCCCGCCATCAGGGCGGGGAGCTGGAAGGTGATGGATTTTCCTCCTCCGGTGGGGAAGACTGCCAGCAGGGATTTCCCGTCCACCGCCGCCTGTACCGCCCTCTCCTGGAGCGGCTCGCCGCCGTAGGACCGGAACTGGTCAAAACCGAAGAACTCCTTCAGCTTCCGGTGGACACTGAAGGCCTCCTGACAGTAGGGGCATCCGCTTTGACAGGGTTTGCCCCGGAGGGCCCTCATCACCAGCTCGATGATGGGGTAATTTTTCGTAACCCACGGCGGTGTGACGGAGTGGCAGTCACCGCAGCCGGTCAGCGCCAGAGCATAGGCCAGCTCGGCGGGATGGCTGGAAATCAGGCCGCGGAGATCTGCGTTCTCACAGATCCGCCCTGAAAACTCCTGCCTGATCGCCGGCTCTGGGTCGGGAAAGAGCGGGCGGTACTCCATAAAGGAGAAAAATCCCTGAAACTCCTCCAATGAGTTCAGCAAGCCGTAATAGATATCCTTCCTCCGGGCGGACAGCTCGGAAAAGGCGTTTACTTCATCATAAAACAGCCTGCGGGCCTTTTCTGCGTCATTCAGGGGATTGTTCAGCTCATTAGTCTGGAGTTTGTCATCCTTCAGCAGTGCGTGATAAGGCCGTTCCGGAAACAACAGCGGAGAGAGATAGAGGGTATCAATCGGTTTTGCAGAAAGGGGCTGAGCCAACAAGGGACGAAGATAGTACAGATCGTGGTGTATGATATTATGGCCGCATAAAAAAGCAGCGTCCGCGATAAAGACAGAAAAATCCCGTATGGAGGGGGAGTGAAATTGAATGTTGTTCTCTTTCACCGCACCTAAATCCGCAATTTTTTTGTCAGAAACTCCAATTTCACTGTCGATGAACACGATGGCTTCCGCCATGCGCACCACCCCCGCCGTATTGAATTGCACATCCGCTTCAGGAATGCGCTTTCCCCTATCATACCATACCTTTTGCTTATTGGGAAGAGATATGGCGATACAAAAAACAGTCAAGACGTTCTCTTGCGAAAATTTCCTGCCGCCGCTGAATATGCTGCTTGACCTGTTCCAGATGGGAGCGCTCATCATGTTTCATGATTCTTGCGGTTTTCCTGCATGGCATCTGCTATTTGCCCTGTGGATAAATTTTCTGAACTGTCACCGGATTGTAACCTTTCCTTAAAAATAGGTTGGTATACTGGCGGCATCACAGCTTGATCTGTTTGTCAAGCAAAAAGTAACAGGAGATGATTTTATGTTTGGATTTGGAAAAAAGGAAGGGAACGCCCCGGAGGAGCGGCTGGCTGAGTTTCAGAGAAAAAAGGACTGGGCTGGAGTGTCCAGGACCTATTACGAGCTGGGCGTGGCCGCTATGGACGCGGGCAGCCTGAACAAGGCCCAGCTGTGGCTCCACCGGGCGGACACCATCTACAGCGCTGACGACAATATCTATGATCGGGTGGGGGAGAAGTTGATGGACGACTGCTCCGACCGCATTGGACGGCTGGAGGAGGAGGACGGACTGTTCTATAACGCCATTCCCGCCGAAATTGAGGCCAAGGCGGAGGAGCTGAACGACCCCCAGGTCCGGGTGTGGGGCCTGCTGTCCATAGCCCGGCTGGTGCGGCTGGGGGAACGGCTGGGCAGGCTGCCGGGCTGTGAAGTGCTGGGCCAGCTGGACTGGGCGGTGGACCTGATGCTTCGCTCCCTCCAGACCATGCCCTCTCAGGAGGCCTACCAGCGCCTGATGGATATGTGCGACGCCCTCTATGAGCTGAATGGCAAAAAGATTTACTATACAGGAGAGATTGAAGTCCCCGGCAAGGCCCCCTTCCAGCTGTTCGACCTGAACGGCCTGTTTGGGGTGGAACAGGAACTGAACGGCTATACCGATAACCACCTGCGTCTGCTGGCCGCTCTGAGCCAGGGCATGGAGGAGCAGCCCCAGGCCGAGAGCAGCATCGTGGCCTGCGCCCTGCTGCCCGACTACTACGTCCGCTCCGGCGCGGACAGGCTGGAGGACGTCCCCCAGATCAAGGCGGAGCTTCAGCGTATCTGGAGCGACTATGAGTTTGTCCGCTCCGGAGTCACCTGGGAGGGGGTGGAGAAACGGATTGCGGATTATAAACAGCTGGATATTCTGGCCTGACAGCTTGCCCTCCATGGGGCGGAAGAACAGAAAAAAAGGAGCGTTTCAAGATGGAACAGTTTTTCTTAAACCTGCGGCCCGCCATTGAGGAGGCCGTGCGGCACGCGATGGAGAACATTCGCCAAGAAATTGGAGCGGAACACATTTACAGCGCGGCGCTTGTCACCGACAGCGACTGCATTACCCTCTTTCTGGCCATAAACACTGAGGAGGCGCTGGCCAAGCGGGATCAGGCGGACCGGACGCCGGAGCGTCTGGCGGAGCTGCGGCAATATTGGTCTGAGGAATTGGTGAACCAGGTGGCGGACGGCTCGTTCAGTCTGAACCGCTATGTCCCCGACGAATGGAGCTACTCCGATGGGCCAGACAGTGAGCTGAATCAGGTCAGCAAACAGCTCTGCGACCAGGAGGAGACGCTCTCTGACGCGGACGGCGATACCTGCGATGAGGCCTGCGAGCAGTTTCAGGAGCAGCTTCTGGAGACGGCGGCGCTGGCCTTCGAGACGCTGCGGGCAGAGGGCGTCTTTGGACCGGAGGCCGTCTGCTTCCTCTCCATGTCAGACGATGACCGGACGCCGGAAATCGAGGATGAATCCGCCCGGCGGCTCAACACCCCGGAGCAGTATGAGCGGTTCCGAGCCTGGATGGAAGCCTTCAACGAATAAGCGAATGGATATCGAGCATGATGTGCAGGCCCCAGGCGGTTACATCAACCGGGCTGTGATGTGGGAATTTGATTGACAAAACAGACCAGACAGTTTTCCGTTATGGAGAACTGTCTGGTCAATTTTAATTCTGCTCTGCCGTTTCAAGCTCAGGATTTATCAAAACCTGATCGAACCTTGGCTCCGGATATTTGACAAATAACTCAGGCTGTACCTTTTGCGTATTCCTCCAAATGGCGTATTCCTTGGAAAAAATTTTGTGATTTGGCATGGGCAGCTGTCGAAACAGCGCTTCGTCCCACAAGCAGGCGGCAAGCTGATATAATCCATGCGCCGGGACAAACAGCACTTTATCGGTTTCAGGGTCAAAATCTGACCGCATCGCTCCCTTGCACACAAGCTCTAATTGTACCCCCGCTTCTTCCGGGTTCTTATCATACAACGCCAGCAGGTAAGCAACCGTCGCCCGGTCCCACTGCGGACTTTTTCCCGATACAAATTTTTTTGCCCTTGGAACGGCATAATCCAAAACGCTGTTGTCCCTGCGCCAAAGTCCAATCAGCATATCGGTGGCGGGCCGGTAAGTAGAATAAATATGTGTTACCCGTTCCGTTTTGCGGGGGACAAGCAGGTCCAGTGTTTTCATATTTCCCACCGCAAGCGCATCCAGCATATCAAGAAACGCCCAATAATGAGTATCTCCACACATCAGAGAGCACAAACTTCTGAAACAATTTTCCTGATAAATCAGGTTATTCAGCCGATTCCAATCCTGATCCATCAGCACTTTCCCGAGGCATTCCATATACGGAAAAAACCCAATCTTTGCGACAATGCTCTTGAATACACTCCCTGTTTCACGATACCGCTCCATCGTGAAATTGATATGCTCCTGGATGATTGGTGACAGCGCTCCCCATTCCCCCTGATGCTCTTCCGCCATGGTTCCATGCCTCCACAAATGGAAATTTGTCGCACTGATTATAGCATGGTCAATATGTACGGTCAAGTTTTAGGACAGAGCGCTTGTCCCTACACGGAGCGTTGTCATATAGCACAAAAATTTTTGCGTTTTATTAAAGGATGGGAGAAAACCAAAAACCGGCGGGCAGGCGGCGGGGCGGTGTCTCCCCTCAAAAAAGCGTCCTTTCGTTCTCGGAAAACAGCTTGTCGTTCATCTCGTTCAGCGGCGTGTGAGAAAGGATGCCGTGGATGATGATGGCGTCCCGCTTCAGCTTGGGGTAAAGGGGGGCATAGCCCGCCTGCTTGAGCAGCCGCTGGATGTCCTCCAGCCCGGCCTCCAGACCGGCGCAAAGGCACGGCAGGCGGTCCCGGGAGGGCTTGCGCCGTCCGGAAAAGATCTGGTGGAGGTAGACCTCGCTCATCCCAGCCTGGCGGGCCAGCTCCGCCTTGGACAGGCGGCACCGCTCATAGAGCTCCAGAAGGAACGCGGATATGTCCACATCCGTAAAGTGCGTCTCATTCTCTGTGATATACTTGTCCAAGTTGGGCTGAGCCATCAGCTCCTGGTTCAGATCGTTGGTGGATTTGTGCCGCATATTCGTTCATCCCCTTTACTTCCAAAACAAAAGCCGGTATAATATAACCGTTATTGTACCGAACTTTGCCGCCGGATACAATATGCCGGCTGCATAGTATCTGATATTTTTGTGGGGGGATTGCCATTTACACGTGGCTGAATGAACAACTGCGGGCCGAATTTGAGGAGCTCCGCCTCTTGAAGGAGAGCCCCCGGGGCAGCGTGCGGCTGATCCGGCATCTGGCCTCCGGCCGGCGGTTCATCCTCCGCCGCTTTTCGGGAAACGGGGAGGTCTACCGCCGGCTGCTGGATATCTCCTGCCGCTACCTGCCGGCGATCTACGAGGCGGCGGAGCAAAACGGGGAAAATCTGGTGATTGAGGAGTTTATTGAGGGGGATACCCTGGACTTTCTGCTGGAGGGGGCCCTTTTCACCCCGCAGGAGACAAAGCAGATTGTCAAGCAGCTGTGTCAGGGACTGTGGGTGCTCCACTCCATGGCCGCCGTCCACCGGGACATCAAGCCGGAAAATGTGATCCTGCGGGGCCATGACGCGGTGCTCATCGACTTCGACGCCGCCCGCCTCCACAAGCCCAAGGCGGAGGCGGACACCCAGGTGCTGGGCACTACCGGCTTCGCCGCCCCGGAGCAGTACGGCCTGAGCCAATCGGACGCCCGGACGGACATCTACTCCCTGGGGGTGCTGATGAACGTGATGCTCACGGGCCAGCACCCCTCCAAGCGGCTGGCCGAGGGCCGGATGGGCCGGATCAT